>JAQYAV010000074.1 GCA_029338675.1 Lachnospiraceae bacterium | reverse complement strand
CTACCTTCTTAACGTACTTAAGCTCTTTGATCTCACATACAAGAGGAATCATGATTTCATGCTTAACATTCCAATCCGGATGAGCCTGCTTAACTTCGATAGCTGCACGGATAACAGCCTTTGTCTGCATCTTCGCAATCTCAGGATATGTTACAGCAAGACGGCATCCTCTGTGACCCATCATTGGGTTGAACTCATGAAGTGATGCGATAATAGCCTTGATATCCTCTACGCTCTTGCCCTGAGCATCAGCAAGCTTCTTGATGTCATCTTCTTCAGTAGGAACGAACTCATGAAGAGGTGGATCAAGGAATCTAATTGTAACTGGGTTACCTTCAAGAGCCTCATAAAGAGCCTTGAAATCTCCCTGTTGATATGGAAGAATCTTATCTAATGCAGCTTCTCTTTCTTCAACTGTATCTGCACAGATCATCTCTCTAAATGCTGCAATTCTGTCTTCCTCGAAGAACATATGCTCTGTACGGCAAAGACCGATACCTTCAGCACCGAGCTCTCTAGCCTTCTTAGCATCAGCTGGAGTATCTGCATTAGTTCTAACTTTAAGTTTTCTATACTTGTCAGCCCAAGCCATAATCTGACCGAACTCACCAGCGATCTCTGCATCCTTTGTTGGGATAAGACCAGCATAGATGTTACCAGTTGAACCATCGATAGAAATCTCTGATCCCTCTGTAAATGTCTGTCCAGCAAGTGTGAACTTCTTGTTCTCCTCATCCATGTTGATGTCGCCACAACCAGATACACAGCAAGTACCCATACCACGAGCAACAACGGCAGCATGTGATGTCATACCACCACGAACTGTAAGGATACCCTGAGCAGCCTTCATACCAGTGATATCTTCTGGTGAAGTCTCAAGTCTTACAAGAACAACCTTCTCACCCTTAGCAGCCCATTCTACAGCGTCATCAGCTGTAAATACAACCTTACCACAAGCAGCACCTGGAGATGCTCCAAGACCCTTTCCAAGTGGAGTTGCAGCCTTAAGTGCCTTAGCATCAAACTGTGGATGAAGAAGTGTATCAAGATTACGAGGATCGATCATAGCAACAGCCTCTGCCTCTGTCTTATGTCCTTCAGCAACAAGGTCACAAGCAATCTTAAGAGCAGCTGGAGCTGTTCTCTTACCATTACGACACTGAAGCATGTAAAGCTTCTTATTCTCAACAGTGAACTCCATATCCTGCATATCATGGTAGTGATTCTCAAGAATATCACAAACCTTGATGAACTCAGCATATGCTTCTGGGAATTCTTTTTCCATCTGAGCGATTGGCATTGGTGTACGAACACCGGCAACTACGTCCTCACCCTGTGCATTGATAAGGAACTCACCCATAAGCTTGTTCTCACCAGTAGCAGGATCACGAGTAAATGCAACACCAGTACCTGACTCATTATTTAAGTTACCGAATACCATAGGCATTACGTTAACTGCAGTACCCCATGAATAAGGGATATCATTATCTCTTCTGTATACGTTAGCTCTTGGGTTATCCCATGACTTAAATACAGCCTCGATAGCGAGCTTTAACTGCTCAACTGGATCTGAAGGGAAATCCTGACCTAACTGTTTCTTGTACTCAGCCTTAAACTGCTGTGCAAGCTCTTTAAGATCATCAGCTGTAAGTTCAACGTCGAACTTAACACCCTTCTTCTCTTTCATTTCATCGATAAGCTGCTCGAAATACTTCTTACCAACTTCCATAACTACGTCAGAGAACATCTGAATAAATCTTCTGTATGAATCATATACGAAACGAGCGAAGTTAGGATCGTCGTTACCAGCGATCATTGCTTCAACTACTTCGTCATTAAGACCAAGGTTAAGAATTGTATCCATCATACCTGGCATAGATGCTCTAGCACCTGAACGAACCGAAACAAGAAGCGGATTCTTAAGATCTCCGAACTTCTTACCATTTACTTCTTCCATCCAAGCTACACCTTCCATAGCCTGTGCCATAATCTCATCATTAATCTTACGGCCATCCTCATAGTACTGAGTACAAGCCTCTGTTGTAATAGTAAATCCCTGTGGTACTGGAAGACCAATTTCAGTCATCTCAGCAAGATTAGCGCCCTTACCACCAAGTAAGTTACGCATGCTCATGTTACCTTCTTTGAAGGTATAAACCCACTTATTTGCCATTGTAATTTACCTCCTAAGTATTCTTATAAATATTTCTTCATGGTTGGATATGACAAAACCCACCACACTAAACTGGATTATAGCATATATTTTGCCAATATAAAAGCTATTTTTCAAACTTTTTACTAAAAGCTCTTATTTTTCTTTATTCATAGTAAGCCTTAAAATTGATTCAAATACTCCATATAAAACTCCGGCAATAACCCATACTATCCAAGTTCTTCCCCAGTCCCCGCTAAGGAAGCTCCATCCAAGATAAATTGCTGTTGCGACAAGCCAGTATGACGCACTAAAAGCTTCGTATAATTTGTTTGATTTTTTTGAAGGTTTTGAATATTCATTTTCCTGAAGAATCTTATCAAAGCTTGAGTTTATTACTCCTGCTGTAACAAGTAAAGTTACTCCGCAAGATACAATTGCAAGCAATACACAAACCATAGAAATAATTATTACTTCAGACATTTCTAAAAGAACTACAGATATAAGTGGAATAACACTAACTATACATAAAACAACTCCAAGTGCGATATTACTCGTGAATTTAGTTGTATATTCCTTCTTTTTTTCCTTAACCATACCGGATACACCATATTCAGTTTCTATTATTTCAGTATTCAGGAACTCATAATCTTTCATTTTCATTCCATATATAATGAATAAATAAACTGCAACTGCTATCATCCCAAACAATGCAACTAATCCAATTAAGCATGCAATATTTTCACTAACAACCGGCTCCTTTGTTGTAGATAATCCTGCCAAAAAGATAAGTAATACAGGGGACATAATACAAAGCACAATAGCTGTTGTAAGTATTTTCATATTTTTCTTAACTTCACTAAGAAAATTATTCGCATCCTCCATAGAAACTCTTATAATTTTTTCATCAGGCTGTTCTTCGATTATTTGACCATAATTGTCTTCTGGTTCAAGTTCATCTTTAAGTAAATACTCAGTTGATACATTAAATATCTTCGACATCTTTATAATCTTTTGCAAATCAGGAATTGCCTGAGCACCCTCCCATTTTGAAACTGATTGTCTTGATACAGAAAGTTGTTCAGCTAACTCCTCTTGTGACCATCCATTCTTTTTTCTTTCATTAATAATTTTGTCTGCTAAAATCATACTCTTATCCTCCTGGTATTCTTGTTTGTCATCTTGCACAAGCAAAATGATGAATCAAATTCTATTGATTTTTCTTGTTCGAACACTATTTTTATAACAATTTATGCGGTTGCTCACTAGCAATTACACTTTACAATTTGTCAAACATCACGTGCAAACCCTTGTATTTTCGAACTTTATCAATCATATCTTGGAATTTCAAAAAAGTAGGGAGGAATAATCCTCCCTATTGACTAATATTCAAATTTCTTTTCGAAGTACGCCTTAAGATCTTCAATCTTAACTCTCTCCTGCTCCATAGAATCTCTATCACGAACTGTAACAGCACCATCTGTCTCAGAATCGAAATCATAAGTTACACAGAAAGGAGTACCAATCTCGTCCTGTCTTCTATATCTCTTGCCGATATTACCTCTATCATCAAATTCACAGTTATAGTACTTAGATAATTCAGCAAATACCTTTTCAGCGCCTTCATTAAGCTTCTTAGAAAGTGGAAGCACACCAACCTTAACCGGTGCAAGTGCAGGATGGAAACGTAATACCGTTCTAACATCTCCTCCTTCAAGTTCCTCTTCGTCATAAGCTGAGCAAAGGAATGCAAGTGCTACTCTGTCTGCACCAAGTGATGGCTCGATAACATATGGAATATACTTTTCCTTCTTTTCATCATCAAAGTATTCCATAGGCTCTCCTGAAGTATTCTGATGCTGTGTTAAATCATAATCAGTTCTATCAGCGATACCCCAAAGCTCTCCCCATCCAAATGGGAATAAGAACTCAATATCAGTTGTTCCCTTGCTGTAGAAGCAAAGCTCCTCTGGAGAATGGTCTCTTGCTCTCATCTCGTCTTCCTTAATTCCAAGTTCCTTAAGCCAGTTTATACAGAAGCTTCTCCAATAATCAAACCACTCTAAATCAGTTCCTGGCTCACAGAAGAACTCTAATTCCATCTGTTCAAACTCTCTTGTTCTGAATGTAAAGTTACCTGGAGTAATTTCATTTCTGAAGGACTTACCAATCTGACCTATACCAAATGGAATTTTCTTTCTTGATGTTCTCTGAACATTCTTGAAGTTAACGAAAATACCCTGTGCAGTTTCTGGTCTTAAGTATAATGTTGCAGATGAATCCTCTGTAACACCCTGGAAAGTCTTGAACATAAGGTTAAATTCTCTAATATCTGTAAAATTATGCTTGCCGCAGGTTGGACAGCAAATATTATTTTTATCAATATAATCAGCCATCTCATTCTTAGTCCAAGCATCAACACTACCTTCAATAGTAATGCCATTATCCTGCATATAATCTTCTATTAATTTATCTGCTCTAAAACGCTCATGGCATTCCTTACAATCCATAAGAGGATCTGAGAATCCGCCAACATGACCTGACGCAACCCATGTTTGTGGGTTCATGAGAATCGCACAGTCAACGCCTACATTGTATGGGTTCTCCTGAATGAATTTCTTCCACCAAGCCTTCTTTACATTGTTCTTAAATTCAACACCAAGATTACCATAATCCCATGTGTTTGCAAGACCTCCATAAATTTCTGAACCTGGATAAATAAAACCTCTTGATTTAGCTAGAGCTACAACTTTCTCCATTGTCTTTTCCATATACTAAGTTCTCCTCTCTATTATACGAAACACAATCTGTGAAAAATCTCCTAAAATTCATCCACAAGCTTGTATTTTATCTCGTATGTTAAACATAATAATTCATTTTACATATAAAATGTATTTTTTTCAAGCTAATTTATTTTTAAGCTTTCAAGAATATCCAAAGATTTGAATTCTCTGTCCACGTATTGCCTTCTAAATCTATCCGTAATATCTTCTATTTCCTTAAGATATCTGTTTTCTAAATTAAAGGTATATAAGGAATTAAGTGGTGATGATAATATAAATTGCAACGTATATAATAACGTATTGCTTATCTGTTTTGTAATCTTATATTTCATCGCACAGCGCATACAAAGTACACCACCATGTGCAGCATCAAAGAACATTAAATCATCTTTTGTTCCACATTTTACACAATTAAATGCATGTATTGCCTGACCTTCAATATCCATAAGTTTAACTTCATATATACATCTAATTAGTCTCTCTGGCACCGTTTTATTAACCAATGCCTTTAACGTAAAATACAAAAGATTAAGGTTATTTTTGCAAAAATCTCCTTCTCTTGTATAATATGACATTAATTCTCCAAAATACGAAGCATAACAAAGCTTGTCCATATCCTGTGATATTTCAGTAAAATAGTCACTCACCTCTGCCTTTATTAAATTGTACGAATTTCTTCCAGGTCTAACTGTAAACTTTCCCATAACAAAACTTTGACAAGCAGCCCTATATATACTATTTTGCCTTCTTGCACCATTAGCAAATATAGTAATCTTACCTCGTTCTACAGTAAGAACTACAAGACGCTTGTCATAGTCATTATGTAAATCTGTATACAGTACAATACCAGTGACAACTAATTCATCTGACATATTTGTACCTCATATAAATCGCTATTTTTTCTATTTTACGAAATCGCTATTTCATGTTCTTTCTTACGAAATCGCTATTTTTTCTATCTTACGAAATCAATGTTACTTACTCTGTATCTCGATAACCGTAATTTCTAAGTAGCGTATCACTGTCTCTCCAATCCTTCTTAACCTTAACCCATAGCTTAAGATTAACCTTAGAATCAAGAAGATTTTCAATGCTTATTCTTGCCTTTGTCCCAATACTCTTAAGCATCGCACCCTGCTTACCAATAATAATACCTTTATGAGAATCTCTCTCACAAATAATTGTTGCATCAATATCAAATAAGCTACCTGAATTATTATTTCTTTCTTTCATTCTGTCAATAACAACTGCTATTCCATGAGGAATCTCCTTATCTAATTGACGTAACGCCTGCTCGCGAATTAGCTCAGCAACAATTTGTCTCTCTGGTTGATCTGTAATTGTATCCTCATCATAAAACTGTGGTCCATATGGAAGCAACGACTTAATTGTCTTTGTTAGTTCGTCAGAATTCTTTCCACGCAAAGCAGATACAGGTACAATAGCATCAAAATCATGAACTTCCTTATAGGTATTTATCGCATCCACAAGAGTAGCCTCATCTACAGTATCAACTTTATTTATGACTAGAATAACAGGTGTCTTTACCTTGGCAAGTACATCAATAATATGTCTTTCTCCAGCACCAATAAATGTAGTAGGCTCTACAACCCACATAACCACATCAACCTCTGCAAGTGTGCCATGTGCCACATTCATCATATATTCTCCAAGCTTGTTTTTAGCTCTATTTATACCTGGAGTATCCAAAAATATTATCTGCGCCTCATCATCTGTATAGACAGTCTGTATTCTATTTCTTGTCGTTTGCGCCTTGTTACTTGTAATCGCAATCTTTTGACCAATTAATCTATTCATCAATGTAGATTTTCCAACATTAGGTCTTCCAACTAATGCAACAAATCCTGATTTGAAGTTATTTACCATTTGCTCTCCTTTATTAAAGTGTACTTAATACTTCCTTGAAGTTTTCTTTATTAGCTTCTATCTTGTTCTCATCACCAATTGCACATATTATTCCACTATTAACAACTGCACTAATGTATGGTGCCAATGCTCTAATCTTAGATACATCTGTAGAAAGAACCTCATCACGAGACTTTTGAATATCTTCTTCTGTTATTCCAGTTAAATATGCAGCTAAACAATAATTTCCCTCTGTTGAAGGTGTGAGTGGTGCATCTAGCTTGCTTATGGCACCAATAATATATTTAGTCATATCTCTATCTGAAGCATCAAAATTCTCAACATATTTAGGAGCATTCTTATATATTTCATAAGTTTCCATAAGATTAGGATCTCTGTACGAAGTAAAAAATGAATCTCCTGAGCGGTTAAATGAACACATACATCCATAAGCTCCACCCTTAACTCTTACATTTATCCACAAATAATCATATGAAAATATCGTCTGTAAAACATTAAGTGAGCCTGTAAATTCTAAGCCAGCCTCCTTAAAGTTACCTGCTGTTGCCACATACTGCACCTGACTTGATGTCTTAAAGCCTTCATTCTTTACAACTAGTTCTTTTTTGTTTGTATCATCGTATCTAAGTCTTGAAGATAATTTTTTAGATAAACTTGTAATGCTATTATGAAGCATTTCCTTTGGATCCTTATCTGATGTATACGAAACAAGCAATCCATTTCTTGTTAATATTTCTCCAAGCACTGTTCTTAGTAAAGCAACTAAGCTATCATATCTTTCTTCAAAATTATCATCTAAATCAGCCAAGAAATTATAGTAATCTAATCCTTCAAACTTTTCTTTTACAGAATAAAGATATGACATATAAGATGATGCACGTCCTGCTGCAGTAATATGCCCTGACGATACTAAATCATTTTTAGTATCACTTCGAGTTTCAGCAATAATTTCCTTAAGTCTCTTCTTATCATCAATCCTTGAAGTAAACAAAATCTCCTCTAGCAAATTCATCGCTTTGTCAATCTTCTCATCAAGCATTTTAAGGTTTGCCACAAATAATACCTTTGTTCCCTCCTTTACATGCTGACATACCGAAGTTGTAAAGCTGATTCCACCTGTATGCAGATTAATTTCGCTAGCAAGCTCATTATATGAGTAGTCCTTAGTATCTACATACTTAAGTATTTCAGTAAGAAGTGCTACTGCAGAATATTTTTCAGCCTCTACATCAGAAATATCAAAGTTAAGTCTTACATAACTAATGCCATTAGTAAATATCTTATGATTCACCACCTTAACCATTTCAATTTCTGACAAATGATTATTTAACTTTCTGGCATTCTTATCAATATCCGAAATCTCTATCATCGGAATAGTCTCAAGTTCTTCCTTAGTGCTTGGTTCAGACTGATAGTTCTTTAAGTGTTCTGCTGCCTTCTTAATATTTTCTAATTCCAATGCACTAAGCGAAGCCTTTATATTCGCAAGTCTTTGCTTTTCTTCGTTAGTTTTTTCAGTATTAAGTCCCTTCTTAGGCATAAATCTAACGTATGTTTTGTGATTATTATTAACAATTAAATCTTTGATAAGGTTCTCAAAATAATGAGTATTAGTCTCAATATCCTTCTTTAATTCATCAAAAACGTAATTAAGGGTAAATGTAGAAAGTGCCTCGTCATCATTATATAACCATGTATCAAAAGCATTAAGCCCTATCATAAGTCCCTTAGGATATCTGCCAAAATTACTTTCTTTATGTTTAAACTCAAAATTATTAATTGCAGCAAGAAAAGCTTTTTTATCTATTCCTTCATCTATAATCTTATTCAAGCAATCATTTATAACCTTGATAAATTTATCTAAATCTTCGTTATTTGCATTCTTGCTAATAATAGAAAATGTTGGCTGATTTATTCCATCATCATATGAGGAAAATACGTCTTTACCAATATTAGCATCAATAAGAGCCTTCTTAATTGGAGCACCTGGAGCACTAATAAGAGCATACTCAATAACATCAAATGCCATACATAGCTTCTTGTCAGTACTTTTTCCAACAACTACATTATATGCTAGATAAGTATTATTTTTCTCCTCTTCCGCATCAGCTAATGAATAGTACTGTTCCCAAAGCTTAGGTTCATCAAAAGCTTTCTCATCACATATACTTGAATCAATCTCAAGATAATCATATTTATCAAGATACTCCTTGTCGATAAATTCAAGCTCTGCACATGCATCCATATCGCCATATAAATAGATATAGCTATTGCTTGGATGATAATATTTTTTGTGGAAATCCAAGAATGTCTCACGAGTAAGCTTAGGAATATAGTCAGGATCACCACCTGACTCAAATCCATATGGTGTGTTAGGTAATAATGATTTTTCAATTATTCTATAAAGCTGATCCTCTGCTGATGAATAAACTCCCTTCATCTCATTGAAAACAACACCATTTACAAATAAATCTCCATTGTCATCTATTTCATAATGCCAACCCTCTTGCATCATTATCTCTTCTCTATCGTAAATGTTTGGATAAAATACAGCATCTAAATATACATGCATAAGGTTGTGAAAATCCTTTTTATTCAAGCTTGCAACTGGATAAACAGTCTTGTCTGAATATGTCATCGCATTAAGAAATGTATTAAGCGAACCCTTACAAAGTTCAACAAATGGATCCTTAGCAGGGAAGTTTTTAGAGCCACACAACACTGAATGTTCCATAATATGTGGAATACCCGAATCATCAGCTGGTGGTGTTCTAAATCCTATATTAAAAACTTTGTTATTATCATCATTAGTTAGAACCATAACTCTTGCTTTTGTTTTGTTATGGCTTAATAAATAACCAATTGACTTATATTCTTCTAAATTCTCTTTCTTAATTAATGTATATGCAGATAAATCTTCTATTCTCTGTACTGTTTTACTCAAAATTAAGACCTCCGTTTAATAAATTAACTTATATATAATAACACTATTTACAAAGTATGTTAACACCATTTATGTCTAATATTTTTATTTTACTTCAAATTGTCTGGGCCAAAGCTTAGAGGTAAAAGCTCCTCTAATGTGTATACAATATAATCCTCTTCACTCTTTGCCATAATAACCAAAAATTCTTTTGGATTAACAAATTCTCTTAATACTTGTCTACACATTCCACAAGGTGATACATATTCATCTGTTTCTTCATCCTTGCCTGCAACAAGAGCTATAGCCTTAAAGCTTCTATAGCCTTCGCTAACCGCCTTAAATACAGCCGTTCTTTCAGCACAGTTTCCTGGTGAATATGCTGCATTTTCAATATTACAACCTGAATATATTATTTGTTTTTCTTCATCCACCAGCAAAGCTGCCCCAACCTTAAAGTTTGAATATGGCGAATAGGAATTCTTCCTAGCTTCCTTTGCCTTATTAATCATTATATTTATTATATCCTTAGGTAAATCAATATTATTCATAATACTTATCTCCCCTCTACATCTTAACAAATAGGCAACACATTACTGTGACATGTAAAATATATAACCTGATTTTCTCTTGATACTCTTTCAAGAAATTCCATAGCACAACCTAACTTTTTATCATCCAGATTAACAAAAGAATCATCAAATATATAAAATGGACTTTCATCCTTAAACATTGCTTCACTAAATGCCATTCTCATACATATCCCAATTAAATCCTTATAGCCTTCACTAAGCTTCTTAATGCTTTCAGCTTTGCTACCATTCACCAACATAATTTTCATATCAGCATCCATTACATATAATGAGTTATCATTTCCAGATAACATACTATAATATTTATCAAAGGCCTTCTTTACAGGTTTTCTAAAATTGGCATAAAAGTTGTCTCTTGCCTTATATAAATATTCTCTAGTATTAAGATATATATTATAGCTATATGTAAGCCTATCAAGCTTATCCTTTAAGTTGTCTCTTAATTGTACCGTCTTTTCGTAGTCAGCAACCTCAATATTTAGCCTTGCCAAGTCATCCTTTAACCTGCTAAGCTCATTGTTTGCCATCTCTATCTTTCTAGTTATATCCTTTAATGCGACATCCTTTATTGTATCATTTGTATTGTTATAATCTAATATATTATATTGTCTTTCAAAATCCTTTTTATTTTCTAAGGAAAGCTTGAATTCCTTTTCAATTTGCTGGCAGCTTTTAAATCGTTCCTTAACCATGATTAATTTGTCTTCATAGGAAATGCCTTGTTCAAAAGAAAATTGTTCAAATAATTTGTCTAAATACCTATCTTCCTCTTCTTTTTTAGCCAACATATCTTGTATATTTCTCTTTATCTTAGTTGACTTACTAGTATATAAAGCAAGGCCTACCAAACCAACAGCAACAAGGCCTATTCCAATTGTCTTTGCAATAAACAACAATCCTATTCCTGTCAAAATTAGAATTATGGCAATATAAAGAAGTGGTCTTCCAGCTTTAAGTACATTTTTGTCAATTTCGTTTCTATGGCTCTTGCTGATAAGCATTGAAGCTTTATTTATGTCTTGTTCATCTACAATATCACTAATAGAAAACCTTATATCTTTATCCTTAATAAGTCCTTGCTTAAAAAAGCTTGCCTCTAGCCTGAATCGTCTATCTAAATCCTCCACCTGCTGGCATATGTAGCCATATCTTCCCATTACATCTACCGGATTACTAATTATGTTATTGCCAATGCCTTTAATGATTAATTCCTGTTCTTCCCTAAGCCTTGCAAGATTTTCACTTTTGCTTTCTATTGCATTTTCTGTTTTATATATCTCATCATATATACCAGCAAAATGTCTTATCTCCTCTTCACAAAATGATAATTCCTGCTTAACCTTATATATATTTCCTGTTTTTTTATCAGGAGACATGTTATTTATCTTTTTGGTAAGGACATCATAGGCCTGATCATAATTGCTTATGTCATCTGCTTCCATGGACAAATCACCAATCTTAGCACTTATGTTACTAGTTGCATTAGTTGAACAATCCTGTTGGGATATAAATATTGTCTTCATAAAAGCTTCATCATCTATGGATAGCAGCTCTTCTCCTAAATTAGCTGAATAATCATGGGATTCTCTTAGTGAGTCCCAGTCATATAAATAAAATTCATCCTTTTTCTTATCCTTTGTTCCAAATCTTCTTACTGCCTTATATGCTTTTTCTCCTACAGTAAAGCTAATACTTCCTCCATATACACCTCCATTCCAAGGAGCATATCTAAGACGCTCGTTATCTATATCATTTCTCTTAGTTTCATTGTGAAATCCATAAAACATTACCCTGATGAAAGCTGCTAATGTGCTTTTTCCAAAACCATTATCCTGACATATAATATTTAATCCTTCATTAAATTTAAACTTTATATCCGATAGCTTTCCAAAATTATCAATCTGGCACTCAATAATCTTCATTAATTTGTACCTCCTCACCTGATAAAGTCATAATCCCACATCTAAGCACATCACTTATCTCCTCTTCAGATAAAGGTGAATTTACAACAAGTCGGACAAATTCTCCTTTTAAGCTATCCTCATTAAGATATCTGTTATAGTCTATTCTATAAGTAGTATCATTAATAATCTCAAAATAGAAATATCTACTTGCATATTTTGACATAATGCTATTTATATTAATCTCATTGTACATATCAATCTGACCAACTAATCTTATTCTAACCATGTTGTCACAATTAATAGTATCAATGGTATTCTCAATAGTACCAATTATCTCATCATATGCATCAATTCCCGATAAATCTATTTTTATCTCCTCTATCAATCTCTTTGCAAATGGAATAAATTCATGATTAATTCTCTTATGTTCTTCGTCTATATCAAGCAAAACAAAACCATGTTCTCCACATTCATCAAAGCCTCTGCCCTCAAGACATCCAGAATAACAATAAATACCTCTTGCATCAATATTTCCAGTAGTATAGCTATGATAATGTCCTAATGCCATGTAATCAATATTTTTGTTAGCATAGTTTCTTATATTGATTTCATCCTTTTTGTTTGCATTAGTCATAATTATTGTTCCATGCATAACTACAATATTAATATCTTCACTCATAAGCTTAAGCTGTCTTGACAAAGCAAGACTGTCAGTCATCTCATAAATCTCTACACCAGAAATGACTATATCTTCATTGTCTCCTATCCTGTAATATTGCCATTTGTCACTGAACAAATATAAATTATCAGGTATGTATTCTATATTGTCTGTAAAATTCTTTTTATCATGATTGCCACACAAGTAGTAAAAGTTTACAGAAGGTGAGTTCTCTATTTTGTTAAATACTGCTTTTCTGGCAAAAACAGATATCCTTGTGTTATCAAATAAATCTCCTGATATTATTATAGCTGAAACCATATTTGTCTTCGCATAATCAACCATTTCAATAAATGTATCTAGTATCTCGTGATTTCTTATCATCGCCTTATTGGAGTCTAATTTACTTTTTAATTTTGAATCTAGGTGTATATCACCACAATGTATTATTCTCATATTACCTCCATAAACCAAACATACTTTCTTAGTAAATTATATCATATCAACTTCTTTATTTGAATAAAATATTAAGGCAAAAAAAGTACTAAAGGCACATTACTAACATACCCTTAGTACTCTTATTAAATATATATAATATATTAGCTTACATCATTAATCTGTAAATATTTTCTACGTCCTTTTGGTCAAGCTTAGTAAATCCCTTAATATATCCGCTTCCATTTCCATCGCCATAGCATGCTGTATAAGCCATCTTCTCAATGTCTTCTTCTTTAGCACCTAACTCTTCAAATGTAACAGGCATTCCTATTGATTTAAGGAAGTTTCTAAGACACTCAATACCTTCTTTAGCAGTTTTTTCTGGATGATAGAAATCCATTTTACAATCCCATACTCTACAAGCAATCTGTGCAAATCTATTTACATCGTGATTCATAGTATAGGTAAATACTGCTGGCATAGTTACTGCTAAACCTGCACCATGTGCACAGTCATAGACTGCTGAAAGCTCATGCTCTATTGTATGACTTGACCAGTCCTGTGTACGTCCTACGCCACAACTATTGTTATGTGCCATCATTCCTGCCCACATAATGTTTGCTCTTGCCTGATAATTGTTTGGATCTTCTATTACACGTGGTCCTTCTTTTATCATAGTAATAAGCAATGCTTCAATCATTCTGTCTGTCACTTCAACCTCATCTGTATTTGTAAGATATCTTTCATACAAATGAGCCATAATATCTGTAATTCCAGCTGCTGTCTGATATGGTGGTAATGTCTTTGTAAGCTCTGGATTAAGAATTGAGAATTTAGGTCTATAGGCTTCTCCAGAAGCACCTCTTTTTAACATTCCCTCTTCTTTAGTAATAACTGAGTCAGGAGAACCCTCACTACCTGCTGCTGCGATTGTTAATACTGTTCCTATTGGAAGAGCCTTATCAACTGTCTTTCCTTCATAGAAATCCCAGAAATCTCCATCATATAAAGCACCTGCCGCAATAGCCTTAGCAGAGTCTATTGTACTTCCGCCACCAACTGCTAAAATAAAATCTATCCCCTTTTCTCTACATATATCAATTCCCTTATACACAAGTCCTGATCTTGGATTAGGCATTACCCCGCCTAACTCCTCGAAGCTAATATTTTCCTTAGTGAGAGAAGCCTTAACTCTGTCAAGTAAACCAGACTTAATAACAGAACCTCCGCCATAGTGAATCAATACCTTAGAGCCACCAAATCTCTTAACAAGCTCTCCAGCCTTGTTCTCTGTTTCCTTACCGAACGCAAAATAAGTTGGTGCATAAAAAGTAAAACCTTCCATGATAATCTCCCTTCAAAAAAAATATTTATAATACATATAAAAATAAATCCATATATTTTGCTACATACGTAGTTTAACACATGGATTTATTTAAATAAAAGAACCTATAAAATAGTTTATTATTTTATTCAATTTTTTACACAATTTATTCTTTTTTAAAAACAACAATTTATGTAAATAGCATAGCATATACTACTATTATTGCTATCTTTTATCATTTTTTATTATTCTTTTATCATTCTTTTATCATTCGTTTATTATTTCTGTGTACTAAGATATATTAACTAATACCTTTTCCAGTTATATTTTAGTAATTAAGAAATACTAATTGTTATCTCTTTGTTTTCATTATATTCCATATATTTTGAAAGTATTTTATCTTTATCTGGATTTTTGTACATTTCCCAAATATTGTCCAATATACTTGCTAATAATTTATTCTTTATATTACCCTTTCGTTCATCATATAAAGCTCCCACTGCAGTCATAATATCACTTGGGAAACCATTATCAGGAGGATACATATTTATACCAATTCCAAGAGCAATATATTCTGTACTCTCATCCTCTAAATCAAAGGACGCCTGTGTAAGTATTCCACATATTTTCTTGCCACCTATACAGATATCATTTATTTTTTTAATTGTTGGCATAATCTTACAAACATTATGAATTGCCTCGCATACAGCTACGCCAGCCATAAGTGCAATAATAAAAGCTTCTTTTTCTTTGCATTTTGGTTTAAGCAGCACACTAAAATATATTCCTGTATCCTTAGGTGAAAAAAATTGTTTTCCTTGTCTGGCTCTTCCCTTAGTCTGCGACTTTGCCACAATAACTAATCCTTCCTCCTCATCTGATCTAATCTTAATTTGTTTATTTGTCGAGTCAATCTCATCATAAACCTCAATTCTCATATCAGAATTAACGAGATAGTTATATATAGCTGTATCACTTATGCTATCATCCATATTGCTTAGCATATATCCTTTATTTGTAATGGCATCTATCTTATATCCTTCTTCCTTAAGAACTTTTATATTTTTCCAAACTGCAGCTCTTGTCACGCCAAGCTTCATAGCAATTTGTTCGCCAGATAAATACCTTCCTCGATTATTCTCCAACAATTCGATTAAACTATTTTTAATTGCCATAGGTCCTCCAAATATTGTATTAATAACTATAAGCACTAATAACTATAAATACCTCTTAATGATAGTATTATAGCCCCCCCTATATGTCAATTAAAAAAAGAATGAATATCTTATAATCAAAAAGATATTCATTCTTAAAATAATCAACACTAATATTATTCTAACTTTATATTTTGTATATATAAGAACATGAATTACGGAAATTACATCATTCCCATTCCGCCACCCATGCCACCTGCTGGCATAGCTGGAACGTCTTCCTTAATATCAGCTACTACTGACTCAGTAGTAAGAAGAGTTGAAGCAACTGAAGTTGCATTCTGAAGAGCTGTTCTTGTAACCTTAACTGGATCAATGATACCAGCTTCAATCATATTTACATACTCTTCCTTATATGCATCAAATCCAACACCTACTGATGATTCCTTAATCTTATTAATGATAACTGCACCTTCAAGACCTGCATTAGTTGCAATGTGACTAATTGGAGATTCCATAGCCTTACAAATAATCATTGCACCAGTCTTCTCATCACCTTCAAGTGTATCAGCAAGCTTAGCAACCTTCTTAGATGCGTGAACATATGCAGAACCACCACCTGCAATAATACCTTCTTCAACTGCTGCTCTTGTTGCATTAAGTGCATCCTCAAGACGAAGCTTAGCTTCCTTCATCTCAGTTTCAGTAGCAGCACCAACTCTAATTACTGCAACACCACCAGCTAATTTAGCAAGTCTCTCCTGAAGCTTCTCTTTGTCAAATTCAGAAGTAGTCTCTGCAAGCTGAGTCTTAATAAGAGATACTCTGGCATCGATATCTGCCTTAGCACCAGCACCATCAACAATAACTGTGTTTTCCTTAGCAACCTTAACACTCTTAGCTCTACCAAGCATATCAAGTGTAGTTTCCTTAAGATCATATCCTAACTCGTCTGAAATTACAGTACCACCTGTTAAAATAGCGATATCCTGAAGCATATCCTTTCTTCTATCACCATAACCTGGAGCCTTAACACCTACTACTGAGAATGTTCCACGAAGCTTGTTAACAATAAGTGTTGTAAGAGCTTCACCTTCAATGTCCTCAGCAATGATAAGCAGCTTCTGTCCACTCTGAACAATCTGCTCAAGAACTGGAAGAATCTCTTGAATATTAGATATCTTCTTATCTGTAATAAGAATATATGGATTATCTAACTCAGCAACCATCTTCTCCATATCTGTTGCCATATAAGCTGAAACATATCCTCTATCAAACTGCATACCTTCAACAAGATCAAGTTCAGTCTTCATAGACTTAGATTCTTCGATAGTAATAACACCATCATTAGAAACCTTCTCCATAGCATCAGCAACTAATTCACCAACGCTGTCATCACCAGCTGAAATAGATGCAACTCTTGCAATCTGAGCCTTACCATTTATACTCTGGCTCATCTCTGAAATAGCATCTACTGCAACATCACAAGCCTTCTTCATACCCTTTCTAAGAATGATTGGGTTTGCACCTGCTGCAAGGTTCTTCATACCTTCATTAATCATAGCCTGTGCCAAAACTGTAGCTGTTGTAGTACCATCACCTGCTACATCGTTAGTCTTTGTAGCTACTTCCTTAACAATTTGTGCACCCATATCTTCAAATGGATCCTCAAGTGTAATTTCCTTTGCAATTGTAACACCATCATTAGTAATAAGTGGTGAACCATATGACTTAGCAAGAACAACATTTCTTCCCTTAGGACCAATTGTTACACTTACTGTATTAGCTAATTTATTAACGCCTTCCTCAAGAGCCTTTCTAGCCTCAGCTCCGTACTTAATTTCTTTTGCCATTTTTATTGCCTCCTTAACAAATATAAATTCCTTATAATACTTTTACTCTATGTTCAACAACTATATTGTTACAACAATCTAATGTACAAGCCATCTACTACTCAATTACTGCAAGAATATCATTTTGCTTAACAATGATGTACTCATCCTCACCAAGCTTAACTTCGTTGCCTGCATACTTAGAGTAAATAACTTTATCGCCTACCTTAACTTCCATAGGAACCTTAGTTCCATCTACATATATTCCAGGACCTACCGCGATAACCTCTGCATACTGTGGCTTTTCTTTAGCCTGACCTGGTAAAACAATCCCTGACTTAGTTGTTTCCTCAGCAACTGTCTCCTTTAATACTACTCTGTCTCCTAATGGTAATAATTTCATATACATATCCTCCATTTCTCATCATCTTCATATAGCTCATATCAAATATATAACCATACTATGATGTCTTATTAAAAACCATCCATCTGTTAGCACTCATTATGACCGAGTGCTAACATACATTTTATTATATACATATTATGTAAAAAATCAACCCCTAAAATTAATTTTTAACAAAATAAACACAATTAATAATTCTACTTTCCTAATCCATTTTCTCGTCCATAATGAAATAAATATTGTTGGGCATATCCAGACATAGTTCCAAATTTTTCGTATGCAAATTTCTCGATTATTTTCTTGTCTGTATCCTCTCCAAAATACATATATTCCATTATCCTCTTCATCCAAACATCCACTGGAAAAGCATCCCTAAACCCAAGTGAAAACAGCATAACACAATTAGCTACTTTCTCACCTACTCCTTTTATTGACATTAGCTTAGCTCTTGCTTCATCTGCCGAAAGTCCTACTAATACTTCGTAGGAAATTTCTCCTGAATACACCTTGTCAACTGCATCCCTAATATATGGTGCACGAAATCCAACCTTGCATTCTCTAAGCTCCTCTACAGATACCCTATTAAGCGCATCTACTGTTGGAAAAGCATGAATTGTTCTACCATCAACACATTTTATAACATCACCATACTTATCAGATATAGTACGCACTATCTGTTTTATGTGGGGAATCTGTTTGTTCTGAGATATAATAAAAGATATTAACATCTCGAAAAACTCCTGATTAAGAATTCTAATACCTTTCTTTGCATCAATTGCAGTCTTTAATCTTTCATCTGCTTTGATTATAGCTTGTTTTATTTTTCCATAATCATTATCTAAATCAAAATATTTTGACCAAATAATATTATGCTCCTCCATAGATGTATCATATAAAATTACTTTATTATCAAACTGTTTAATATGTAAATATTTACCATATGCAATAAGCTCATATTCTTTATCACCAAGCTTATCAAAATGAAAGCATTGACCACATAAAAGAATATCATCAATATCAAAATCTGACACATTCTCATATATTAAATTATTATCCTCGCTATATATATTCATATTCATCCCTCATTAAATTTATTACTTTTTCTACTTCTTATCCTAAATCTAAACATACGGTTAGCATATCACATCCTAAACTTAAGCACAATAAATCAAATATATTATATGTATTGTAAATGACATAATAGCATTCTTATGTTAAAATAGCTTTGTTGGATTCTTTCTAGACTATAAAATGATTAATCTAATTAAATTAATAAATTAATTTCATAAGGAGATAAAAATGGCAGAACAATTATATACAATTCCTGTAAATGATGCATTTAATTCAGATTGCGAATGTGTTCTATGTAGTATGTATGACGAGCTTGAAAAAAATGCAATTGAATACACAATGGGACCTAGCTACATGGAAGATGATAATCGAGCAATGACAGATAAATTAGGCTTTTGTAAACATCATGCAAGGATCCTATACGGGGAAAAGAATCGTTTAGGTTTAGCTCTTATGTTAAAAACCCACACTGACAAAACAATCAAGGACTTAAAAGCATTATCAGAAAATAAGCCAGTTACTCAAGGTGGTTTATTCAAAAAGCAGGTAATATCCTCCGTTGGCGACTATGTTAGAACTCTTGAGAATTCATGTTTTATATGCGAAAGAATCGAGAAAACCTTCGATAGATACATAGATACAATTCTTCATCTTTGGAAAAAAGATCCTTCTTTTAAGGATAAGCTAATTAATAGCAAGGGCTTCTGCACTTACCACTACGGAATACTCTATGACGCAGGTGCTACAAAACTTTCTAAGGAACAATACAGTGATTTTCTCGATGTTCTTAACAAGGTTTATTTTGAAAATATGGAACGTGTCAACGGGGACATAGGTTGGTTTATTGATAAGTTTGATTATAGATTCAAAGACGAACCATGGAAAAACTCAAAGGATGCTCTTCCCCGTGGAATAATAAAAACAAATCATACCTTTGTTGATCCTCAGTAGCGAAAAGCTTATAAATTATCCTATCATAATTTATTCTATAAAATGAAACGTTCGGTATATATAACAAAAAACTAAACGTTTGGTATATAATCTAATAACAAAACGTCTGGTATAAATAACCTATGTCATACACATAACACTAATTATTTATACCAGACGTTTTTATCATATTTTATTCACCAACAGTTTTCTTATATTCTATGTAGCCCTCATCATGGGATTTATTTTTCATATATTCATTATGTAAAAATTTTCTATAATCAATAAGCTTACCCTCATATATTAGTTCAAGCTTATCCCACTGTCTAAAGTCCTCTGGTCTCGTTAATCCTGGTTCTTTACCAAACATTTCCACACCAGCATTTTCTAAAACATAGTATACAAACTGTGAGCAAAAATAATTATATTTTCGTTCCACTGCTTTATTACACATAATTCCAACTATTCCAAGATAGTTATATTTGTAATATGAGCTTTCCTTCTTAAAATCCTCTATAATGTTGCGAATCTTATTATACTGAGTTTCTGTAACACATAATCTACAAACTCTACAAACGGTATCAACATCTCTACCAAAAACACCACTTGTAATGTCCTCTTCAATGAAACCACATCTAAAAGGATTGTGCAGCTTCTTTCTCGCAAAACTATACATCTCGTTTAATTCAATATCAAACGCTAACGAAGTATGGGCATATGGCTCTTTTGTCCACATTTGTATAACATCAGAAGGTAAAGTCGAAGTCTTTGAAAGCAATATATATACACATTTATCCTTTGCCTCATAAAAGCTACTGCTCATGTTTACTTTATTCAAATTTTCAAAGGAATTCACATTATCCATGTAAATCAACACTCCTATATTATCGTTGATAATACCATACTATTCAACACGACTAGCTTTGTAATCATTTCTTATGGCATCCTTTAAGTTTAAGGCTTCATTTTTTACTCTTTGTGAAGCATTTCTTGAAACAAGAATTGTTCCTACTAATCTTTCTGCTTCCTCAAATTTTTTAAGCTTTCTAGCACAATCAGCCATGATATATTTCAATGTAAATTCATCCATACCTGCAATCGGGAATACTTCCGAAGATATTGCAGCAGTAAAGCCCTCATATACATTGCTTATACATTCCATTTCGTCTTGAAGTAATCTCTTTGCTTCAGCATCGTTTTTATCAAGGCACAATCTTTTTCCTCTTAATACCCACGCAAGCTTAAGACATGTATATGCTTTCTCGCTGTCCTTCGCATCCTTTACAACAGAGGTAACAAGCGCAAGCTTATGTCTTGCAATGGCATCCTCATATGTAAACTTAGTAAGATGATTATTTATTCCTTTAAATTCTTTTCCTATATATTCCGCAATTGATTTTATCTGTCTCGTAGAAACCTTTCCATAATACTTGCTTATTGCAGAATAACCGCATTTTTCACAAGTAATTGCATCATATTTTAGTGGATCAAATTTATCATATAATGGGCGTAAGTCTGAATCCTTTCCGATTATCTTAAGCTTACCTGTACGAACACATTTAGAAACAAATTCAAAATCGCATATAGGACATTTATACTTTTTATCAAATAAAATTGCTTCTTCTGTAAGCTCTACCTCATATTCAGACTTCTGCACACCTGTAATGCCAGAAGTTTTATCTTTCTTTTCTATCACTTTGGCATTTTCATATTTCGATAATCCATATTTTTCCATTCCAGAAAAAATACCCATGACATTACCCCTTTATATTACTATTTATTATCTGTATCAATAAATGCACTATCTAATTCTGCGTTATATCCTTCATCTTTCTTTTCTTCATCGTCCTTAATTCCAGCATGCTTTACTTCAGATATAACCATATCCATGATATCCTTTAATTCCTTGTCATCATCTAACATATTCTCATAAGAAGTACTTTTTTTATCTTCTTTTCCAGAGGCAGCATCAGCCTTAACATCCTCTTTTACAGAGGCAACATCAGCATTAAGAGCTTTTATTGAATTATTAGCTTCTGAAGAATTGTCAGCTTTCTTTGAAGCAGTAGCTTGATCAGCTTCCTTCGAAGCAGCCACTTCTACTGCTACTTTATCTAAATCCTTCTTATCTTTTTGGGAAGAATCAGAATTCTTTTTATTCTTCTTATCTTTCTTTGATTCTTCTTCAATAGTCTCCACACTTGCAAGAACGTCTTTATTTACTGTATTATTTACTGCAGCAAGCTGAGTTACCATATCATCAGCTTTTCGTAGTTCTTCTTTCATCTTCGACTTACTAATCTTAGTCAAAATCAGCCAACCAGTCATAAGCACCAATAACACTCCAAGACAAATTGAGCTGTATAATAAAATAGTTTTTGAATTATCTGGATTATTATTTGGTTTGTTAACTGTTGTAGGTGTAAGAGGTGTTGCATCATCAGTTGCTGTTAATATAACCTCTTCTTTAATTATTACTGGGAAGAATCTCATGAAAGTAACTTCCTTTGAATCAAATAAATAAAATCCCTCTTCCCCTTCAACATTCATTGCATAAACCAATGACATATTTTTGTCTGTTATTGCATCATTCTTATATGCAGTGAAAACATTTTTACCAATTGAAATCTTATCTTCCTTGAATCCCTCTGGAACATCAATATTAGCTGGTTTATTAATAATAACATATTTATTCATATGAGCAGATAATTCAAAGTATGGTACAAGACTTTCATCCTTCTCATTAATAATATACCATTCATATGATGCCTCTGGATTATCTAATTCTTTTTCCTTCATAAGAGCAACAATTTTAAGCTTCTTATTAGGTGATTCAAAAGCTAATACTTCCCAATCCTTATATTTTGCTGTTGTTTCAGAATATCCTTCTGGTTTTTCTAGCTTACTCGCATCATTAATAAATCTATATACTGTGTTGTTTATTGTTGCACTAGCTTCACCAAGCTCTTTACCTGCCACAACTCTAAGAGAATATACCTTAACCGAACCATTTGCTGCTGTAACATTAATTCTAACTGAATTCTCACCTGGTTCAATTAATCCTGCACCATATACAGCAGTAGTTGCTTTATCATTAGCTGCAACTGCACTTACAACCATACTTGTTACATCTTCCTCAACGTGAACATAATATTCTGTTATATCTGGCGAGAAAGCTGGTTCAAGAGTACCTGGTGTTATAGAAAGTGACGATAAATTACAATCAGAAGACTCTTCTTTTTCTGTTGTTTCAGTTGACTCTGATGTCTTATCGTCCTTATTGTCGTCCTTATTGTCATCATTCTCATCATTTTTTTTCTCTTCAGTTGTTGAATCAGAATTACCTGCTCCAACAGTAACAGACACTCCAGCATGAGAAATAGACACATCATCACCATTTATATCAAATGCCTCTCCACTTGTACCAATATAAGAGTCGCCATTTCCAATTGCAGTGAAAGAAATTGTTGTAGAGCCTTCTCCTGTTCCACTTAAACTAACACTTCCTCCGCCACCATTACCTATAGCAGAACCGCTACAACCTGCATACTCGAGCACTCCACTATCATACGAAACATACAATGTATATGCAGACAAGCTTCCGCTTATTGAAACTGTAACAGAAATGCTTTCTCCTACACTAACCTTTGATGAAGACACTGCCATTGAAACGTACGCCTCCGCATAGGAATTAAATGTGTACATATTAATTCCTATTAACACTGCCATCACAAATGTAATTATCTTTTTATAAAATTTCTTCATAGTATTTCTCCTCAATATATTAACCAATATAATTAAAACAAACTATTGTATATATTCCAAACCAACAATATGTCTTTGAAGAACAACAATATCCTTTGCTGATACTTTTCCATCTCCATTTAAGTCAGCCTTAGCTAAAGACGAATCATTTAGCTCATCTAAACCAACAATTAATCTTTGAACGCATACAATGTCCTTTGCTGAGATTTTTCCATCTCCATTCAAATCTCCCCTTGAACCACTCTGTACGTTATTTTCTGTACCAGGTGTTGAGGCTTTTCCTCTTACTACGGATAATGTATATGTTCTTGTATTTCCACTTTGAGAGGTTGCAACAACCTTAATTATATTAGTACCTAAACTAAGATTAATTCTTCCTGTGCCTGAAACACTTGTTGTTGAGCACACTGGTTTTGCACTTATATCAATACTCTCTACATTTTCATTAACAATAAGTGAATAATCTGTAACATTGTTAATACCAAATGAAGGAGTTAAAGTATATCCACTAATACTAAGTGACTCTAACCAGTTGTTTGGATTACCTGAATCAGCTGGTTTAGAAACTGCATGCTCTGGCATATTTCTGTAAACAGGAATCTTAAAATACATAGTAGAGTTAAGCAAATTATTGTCTGCATAAGCTCTATAATTTGTTAAACATTCTACTGCAGGAGCCTGAACATTTGTCATATATTGATGGCTAAATAGGTTTCCTGAATTAGTTACATTGAACTTCTGAGTATAAAGTGTATCCTGTCCAACTCCAATGTATGATTTTCCGAGAAACTGTGCTCCACCAACAATTGACTTTGATGATGAATTCCAAGGTCTTCCGTAGCTTCCTGAAGATGCTGCCCAAGCAAGACCATTGTAAACAGCTGAGCCATCACTTGAATCATACGCTCCAATATTATAGAAATTATATATTCCTGGGAATGACTGGCTATTGCCTGATGAACAAACTCCACCAGAATTACCCATCTCAAGCTTAATTCTTGAAGCAATATGATATGGACTTACTCCACTTTGATTAGCAGCTTCTAGTATTATAGAAGAATAAAGATTATTATTATCATTAGGAGTACTATTAGCCATAAATGAACCACTTAAAATTGCCTCTACACCTTTTTGATTCTGATAACCTTCTATATACGATAAGCATTCGAAAACAAATATGTAATTCTCATATAAATATGTTCGAGGATCCAAATAGTATTCAACAATTCTATCTGATGCAGCAAACCATGTGCTACCATCAAATGCGCTCCAAGAGTTATTTCGAATGTTATATCCTACACCTGTAGATCGCCAATTATAATGTGGATAAGAAGATGTTCCTTGAATAAGGTTTTTAATTTGTCCTGGTCTATTCACCTCATTCTCCACTAATGTACTCCATTCAATTCCAGTCTGAACAGCTTTAAACTCCCAGTTAGGATATCTATTATGTATCTCTCTTAATAAAACTTTATAACTTTCTGGAAATCCTTCATTGCTAAGTTTAGTTTCAAAATCCGAATCCGATGATGGATTTGATGGAGGAGTGCTATTTTCACTACCGCCTTCACCAGTTATTGTAATAAACTGAGCGGAAACATATCCTGTATATTTCTTACCTGAATATTCTAACGAAACCTTATACCAACTACTATTTGTCGTGTCTAAAATAGTAAGCTTATGTCCTGCACTAAGATAAATTGTACCACCTTTACTATCTTTAATAGGAGTACCTCCAGGAGACTCTCTAAAATAAACACTTGTTACCCCCGCAGAAATCTCTCCAGTCGATGCAGCTAACACATCAAAACTATATGTTATAGGAAGCAATAAGCAAACCATAACAAGCAAAGTAATAAAACAGCGCTTTATACTCTTATAATTCATATATCTTCCTCACAATCTTATGTAAACCAAAACACAAATGTACACAATAATTATAACACGACATATTGTATTATGCACTAATTTTCTACAAATTAATGTGTTTCAGGGTAAAAAAACTTTCTTAATTTCGCACGTATTCTCTGTAACCCATTATCAATCGCCTTTTCTGATTTACCAGTTATCTCTGACATTTCAGCATAAGATAAACCATCTAAAAACAAATCTAGCACTTGTCTTTCAAACTTACTTAAAACCGAAAACAACTTAACATCTACATCTTTTTTGTTTTCTCTAGCTAAAACAACCTTTTCCGGATTAGCCATGGTATCCTTAGATACAATCTCACTAATTACACCTGTTCCAGTTTCATCACTGTCAGCATATATTGATAAATAATCATTTAACGGACTATGTTTTTTTCTATTAAAAGCTGTTATTGCTGATTGTATCTGGCTTCTAACACATAGCGTAGCAAAGGTTTTAAATGATGCCTCTTTAGATGCATTATAGGATTTTATCGCCTTATATAAGCCTATCATGCCCTCTTGAATAAGATCATCCTGCTCTGCTCCAAGAATAAAAACAGTTCTTGTTTCTTTTCTAACTAGGTTACCATACCTTTTAAGAAGACATTCCATTGCACAGTCGTCATTTCTACTAGCAACCATTTGAACTAATTCGTTATCTGACATATTACCGTAATCTATCATACTATGCACTACTTTACCTTTCTAAAATATGCAACCAAGTATACCTATTTAGACATGATTCTTTGTCTTACAACTTCGTATGCCAATACACCTGCAGCAACTGAAGCATTAAGTGAATCAATATCCCCCTTCATAGGAATTGATACAATGTAATCACACTTTTCCTTAACCAAACGACTTACCCCTGAACCCTCATTGCCAATTACAAGTCCAAGCGAACCAGTTAAATTACAGTTATACATTGTTTCTCCGCCCATATCAGCACAGGCAAACCACATACCCTTATCCTTTAGTTCTTCTATTGTCTTAGCAATATTAGTTACCTTTGCAACTGGTGTATAATTAATTGCTCCTGCTGAAGCTTTAACAACAGTAGCAGTTAATCCAACTGCTCTTCGTTTAGGAATAATAACTCCATGAGCGCCACATAAATTGGCAGTTCTAATTATTGCACCCAAATTATGTGGATCTTCAATCTCATCTAATATGAATATAAAAGGAGCCTCGCCCTTTTCTTCTGCAATAGCAAATATATCTTCAACTGTAGAATATTCATAAGCAGAGCAAATTGCCATTACACCCTGATGTTTCTTTGTCTTTGACATCTGATCAAGCTTTTCCTTGCTTACAAAATTTACAATAACATCTCTTTTCTTAGCATCACGTAATATGGAGCTAATAACACCATCTCTTAAACCCTCCTGAAGATAAAGCTTATCAACAGTTTTTCCCGAACGAAATGCCTCTAATACTGCATTTCTTCCTTCTATCTGATGGTCATCTACTAAAAAATCTTTTTCGTTATTCATGTTTATACCTTTCTGTTAACACAAACAAATCAACAAAGTTTATTTTTCCTGATTTATATATCCTTCAATCATCTTTTCTGCAAAATATTTTAGTCTTTTTGTATCTGCCTTAAGATAAAGATATCCAAATAAAGCCTCTAACCCAGTAGCCTTCCTATATTCACCCATAGTTGCATTTTTAGCCTTAGAATGTGTTGAGGCATTACGTCCTCGCTTATAAACATCCATTTCATCTTCTAGTAATTCATCTAAAATGCTATCAACAAATTTAGACTGATTAACAGCCTTCACAATATTGCTTACATCCTTATGGTATTTGTTAGTTTGCCTATTGGAATGTTTTACAAAATAAGTCTTAACTATCAAATCAAGGGCACTATCGCCAATATATGCTAATGCCAAAGGAGAATACTGATAAGGGTTCAAGCATTGTTCCTTATCAGCAGATAAATCTCCGATTATTTCTTCATTAATATCAAATTCTATATTTGAATTTATATTGTTTAACTCTTTATTTAAGCTCTCTTCCATCTTACGCCTTCTCTTGTATCTTCAAGAATAATACCCTTTTGAGTAAGTAAATCTCTAATTTCATCTGCGCGAGCAAAGTTCTTTGCTTTTCTAGCTTCCTGACGCTCTTTAATAAGGTTATCAATTTCCTCATCAAGTAAAACTTCTTTTTTCTTAGTTGAAATACCAAGTACACCACAAAGCATGTCAAGCTTTTCAATTAAGAGATTGATTAATTCCTTACTACTTTCACTTGTTGCAGTTGAATTAGCGAACTTACATAATTCAAATACAACCGAAATAGCGTCAGCTGTATTAAGATCGTCATCCATTGCATTTTCAAACTTAGCAACGAAATCATTAACCTTAGTTACATAATCCTTTTCTGAATCTAATAAAGAATCAACTGTAGCAGTTTCTAGTATTTCCTTCATTCTTGAAACTGTATTCTTAATTCTCTCTAAGCCTGTCTTAGAAACCTCAACTAATTCCTGTGAGAAATTAAGTGGAGTTCTATAATGAGCTGACAACATAAAGAATCTGATAATCTCTAAGTCATACTTCTCCCCAATCTCTCTAACAGTAAAGAAGTTACCAAGTGACTTTGACATCTTCTCATTGTTGATTTTAAGGAAACCATTATGCATCCAATATCTAGCAAATTCTGTTCCATTTGCAGCCTCACTTTGAGCAATCTCATTCTCATGATGTGGGAAAATAAGATCTTCTCCTCCTGCATGAATATCAATAACATCACCTATATATTTTTTTGACATTACAGAACACTCTAAATGCCAGCCCGGACGTCCTTCCCCCCATGGTGATTGCCATGATGGCTCCCCTTCCTTCTTAGGCTTCCATAATACGAAATCAAGTGGATCTTCCTTCTCATCCTCACCTGAAACCTTAAGCTTATGCTTCTCATCTCTATGTCCAGCCTCTAAATCATCAATATTCTTCTTAGATAATTTTCCATAGTCAGCAAAGCTTCTTGTTCTAAAATAAACTGTTCCATTAACCTCATATGCATGACCCTTTTCAATCAAGGTCTCAACCATTGAAATCATATCAGGAATCTCTTCAGTTGCCTTAGGGTGTGTAGTAGCTTCCATAACATTAAGGGCTGCCATATCCTTTTTACATTCCTCAATATATCTTTCAGAGATAACTATTGACTCAACACCTTCTTCATTAGCTCTTTTTATTATCTTATCATCTACATCTGTAAAATTTGATACATAATTAACCTCGTATCCCTTATATTGTAAATATCTTCTCAATGTATCAAAAACTATCATTGGTCTAGCATTACCGATATGAATATAATCATATACAGTAGGTCCACAAACATATATTCCCACCTTGCCTTCATTAATAGGAATAAATTCGTCCTTTTTCTTAGTCATTGTATTAAAAATTTTCATAATTACTATCCTATGCTTTCGCATTCCTTTCATAAAATACGCAAAATTACCTTACTATAAGATATTCCATAAACTGCGCTTTGTCAACAAGCAACATTTTATCTTTTTTGTATAATATATCAGAAAAAAGCAACCTTCAAAATTGATGAAGGTTGCTTCTATTACTATGCACTTCTATAGTTAAATAGATTATATTAAATTAACATTCCAAG
This sequence comes from Lachnospiraceae bacterium, assembly GCA_029338675.1. Taxonomy (GTDB): domain Bacteria; phylum Bacillota; class Clostridia; order Lachnospirales; family Lachnospiraceae; genus Coprococcus_C. The sequence continues at coordinate 6,079 of JAQYAV010000074.1, read as the reverse complement.
TATTTCATTACTTCTTGAAACAAACTTAGTCATTGCCTCAGCATCAAGTGGCTTATTAGCAAGTACAGCTAAGTCATATAACTGGCAGCAGATAATCTCACTGTTATCTCCTTCTGGATTATCAAGAAGATATTTTACAAGCTTATTATTGGCATTAAGAACTAAAGTCTCACCCTCGTCACCAAACATACCAGGATCCATTCCCATGCTATAAGCCTTCATCATATCAGCCATTCTTCTTGCCTCTTCAGATAAAGTTAACATAGAAGAAACGGCTTCATTCTTTAAGTTCTCTACCTTTACATTAATCTTTTCTTTACCAGTTGCCTTCTTAAACAACTCAGTAAGCTTATCAGTATATTCCTTGATAGTTTCCTCACTTAATGATTCACCTACAAAGTTCTCTGCAAGGTCTGCATCAATTCTAAGGAATTTAACATTTTCATTTCTAGATTCAAGATGAGTAATATAAGGACTATCAATGTTATGAGTAAGGAATACTGCATCCATTCCCTCCTCCTTAAACATATTAATGTATTGTGACTGTGCCTGCTCATCAGATACATAAAACACCTTATTCTCATATTTTTCTTTACCAGCTTCTAAATATTCTGGCAAAGTAAGATACTTGCCTTCTAAATTCTTAAATAACATGTAATCTTTCATCTTATCACAGAACTTTTCATCCTTAAGACAGCCAAACTTAATAAATGGACTAATATCATCCCAATACTTCTCATAATTTTCCTTATCTGTCTTACACATACCAGTAAGCTTATCAGCAACCTTCTTAGTAATGTAATCAGATATCTTCTTAACAAAGCCATCATTTTGCAAAGCACTTCTTGAAACATTAAGTGGTAAGTCTGGACAATCAATAACACCCTTTAATAATAAGAGGAATTCTGGGATAACCTCTTTAATGTTATCAGCGATAAATACCTGATTGTTATATAATTTAATCTTACCCTCAAGCTGATCATACTGAGTATTAATTTTAGGGAAATATAATATACCTTTAAGATTAAATGGATAATCCATATTAAGATGTATCCAAAATAATGGTTTCTTAAAATCTAAAAATACCTTCTGGTAGAATTCAACGTATTCTTCATCAGTACATTCATTTGGTGCCTTCATCCAAAGTGGATTAGTATCATTAAGAGGAGTTGGTTCTTTCTTTTCTTTATTCTCCTTATTTTCTGCCTCCGCTTTGCTCTCTTTAGTATCACCTACTAAATCATCTTCCTCGTTAACTACTACTTCTTCGTCATCATCATCATCATCATCATCATCCATAGTATCTTCATTAATAAAGAAAATTTCATATGGCATAAATGCACAATATTTTTGAATTACTTCCTTCACTCTGTACTCATTAGCATACTCAAAACAATCTTCATTAAGATAAAGAGTAATTGCAGTACCTCTTGTATAGTCATCACTTTCTGATATACTGTATGTAGTACCACCATCACACTCCCAGAATACTGGAGTTGCCCCTTCTTTGTATGAGCAAGTCTCAATAGTAACCTTATCAGCTACCATAAATGCTGAATAAAAGCCGAGACCAAAGTGTCCAATTATCTGATCATCGTTAGTCTTATCCTTATAAGTATTAATAAAATCAGTTGCACCAGAAAATGCAATCTGGCTAATGTACTTCTCAACTTCTTCAGCAGTCATACCTATACCATTATCTACGAATGTAAGTGTCTTGTCCTTTGCTGAAGCATAAACCTCTATCTTATACTTCTCGTTCTCTGGCTCGTTAAAATCACCCATAAGCGCAAGCTTCTTAAGCTTTGTTATAGCATCACATCCATTAGAAATAAGCTCTCTAATGAAAATGTCCTGATCTGAATAAAGCCATTTCTTGATTATCGGAAATATGTTTTCGCTGTTAATTGATAAATTACCTTGTTTCTCCATAATACGCCTCCTGGATTAATTTCTTTTTCTTTTCTTAAAATATAATAATACTCATTTTTAGCAATGTCAAGAAAAATTTAGCACTCACTTTAAGTGAGTGCTAACACAAAGTATATAAATTACAAAGAGGACTAATTTATAACAATATTAATATAAAATTACTTAATTACAGAACCATCAATTGCATTAATTTTACACCCAATTTTTTTGTTCTTTTTTACACTTTCGCCTGCAAATAAAATAGGCTTACTACCATTACGATTATTACTATATTTATATTCTTTATCGTCAGTGTAACAGTAATACCAAACAGGAACAATTTTCCTATCTCCATCCTTATTTGTTTCACCAATACCAAGCACTATAGTATCTACAACTATTCCTTCTTTTCCGTCAAATACGCCATTTGTTTCCATCTCTGTCTTTGCTATATCATTTATTTTTTCAAATGGCATAAGTGATGTATTTTCATTTATTGTGCCATTTTCATCAAGGGCATTCATTAATGCCAATCTTACAAATCCATTATCATCTACAGATACAACTAAGTACTCCCCCTGCTTGCTATAATCCTCTCTTGCAGCCAAATTATCATAAGGCGTTCTAGCTATATCAAAAATCATATATGACGCATCAAAAATCCCCCATGTATCGGTATTTGAAATCTTTGTTTTTGCATTAAATTCTCGTGAGAAAACTACATTATAGACAAATTCGCAGCATACTTTCTCAGTATTTACATTTGTCTTAAGCTCATTAATTGATAAAAATGTTTCAATTGGAATATATCCTTTTAATCCAAGTTTATTTAAGGTTTCTACAGCAACCTCAACGCTCTTGTCTTCATTAGGTATCTCTTTTTTGTCAACCTCTATCTCCCAGTGTTCTAAATCTTTATTTATACTATCCATTTTTTCTTCATTAAGAGCCTGTAAAATATAACCGTAATTTTGGTTATTATTTTGATATATTTCCAAAAATGTAACATCATCCGCAATCATATATTTCATGCTACACACTTTTCCATTATGAAGACCTTCCAGATATATATATTTATGATTTCTAACTTCCTGACCTTTTTCAGAATATTCCTGAACAAAATCTATACTACTTGGAAGATCAGCTCCAAACTCCTGATTCTGTTTCTTGTAGTCAATTGCTGCATTATTCCTGTCTATCTCACGTTGTGTCCAATAGCTATATCCAGTATCTTCTGCATAGTATGCTATATTATATTCCTCAAGCTTAGTAATTCTGTTTTGTAAATAATTTATCTTACCTTCTGCCTGATCTAAATATTGATAGTACTCCCCATTATCAAAAAATGAATCTGCCATTTGCTTAATCTCTTCTGGAGTATATTCTTTTCTTTTTACAGATACTTCTGGATATCCCTCCTGTCCCTGTCTCACAACATCTCCCTCTACACAAACACTACCATATTTCATCTCAAGCCAATACTTAACTTTCTCCTCGGAAACAAAGCTTTCTTCATCTGCATTCTCTGCCTCAGTATCACTTTTCTCTCCATTATCTTTTGTGGTAACTGTGTCTTTAGTTTCGCCTGATTCGATATTAATTTCAGCTAAATCTGACTTATAATCAATTTTATCCTTACCACCACATCCAGCAATTACCAAAGAGCATAATAATGCTGCACTAACAAAATATTTTTTCATAATATTTTTCCTCCACAGTTTCCTTACTTCAAATAGTCAATAATCAGCTTATTGACATTATTTTGTACTAAAAGCAACATTCTAATGAACCAAGCAAATATACGTAAACCTTTTTACCCCTATTATGTTAATCATAATATTCTCAACTCTGATATATATATTAATCATAATATTTTAAAGTCTAATATATCTGTTAATCATAATATATATTAAACTTGTATAATTATTGTATCCTTAAAAAAAAATATATTTACTCAAAATAAAATCGAGTAAATATATTTTTTATTATATATAATATTTTCCTACTGTGTCATCCCATAAATTATCTAATGTTTTATCAAGTGTAAAAACCTTTAATGACGTCCCAGTAGTTACAGACAACTTTTCATCTTCATAATTTATATTATAAAACAAACCAGTAATATCTGTTGGTGCCACTGGTAAATTATTCATCTCAATAAGTCGTCCAACATTTTCATTATTAAACATTAGAATAATTTTGAAGCTAACAGGAAGCCTTTTTCCTTTCATCAACGAAAAAACAGTCTCCTTAACATTTCCCCAAAGCTCATACTCCTCTAGGCTATCTTTAATATCGTAATCAAAAAATTCTTTATTGATTTTTCCTCTAATATAATAATCAAGACCAGTCTTTATCCTTGCTTCAAATAAATAAAAGCTATCATATCTTTCATTTACAAGCAAATCATTCATAAATGTTTTTATATCTTCAATACTGAAACTTTTCACAATATTTCCTTTCCTTTACTGATTCAAATATATTGTAAGAAAATAATTATCTCCGTATTTTTCTGGTACTCCTAACCTAAAACGGCCAATACCCTTAATGTTATTAATAAATCTAAAGTCGTATCCTTCGTTATAATCTGTAACAACAACTTCAGTTATTCCTATTATCTTATCTAGGGCTTCTCTTTCAACTATAATCTTAAAGCCATGGTAATCACAAACATATTTATTCTTAACAAAATAGTTCTCATTTAATGAATAACATGGTTCTAGATTACGTTTATTCCAAGTATGTCTTTCAGACATAATTTCATCATTCACATTAAAATACATATGTCCAACAAATATACCTCTATCCGGAACTGGATCATCCCAGGTTACATCAACCTGATACCATACATCATCAAGCTTTACTCTGTTCCAAGCATGAAGGTCACCATCTGCATATCCTGTCATAATATGATTATCAATACCAACACAAGTAAGCAATAAAGAAAACGCTTCTGCATATCCATTACAAACTGCTTTATGCTGAACCAATGCACCATATGCTCTGTATGCATTATCTGTATCATATTCTGTATATCCATACGAGCAATTCTTGACAATATAATCATGTATTGCTAATTCTTTTTCATAATCAGTCATATGACCTACAATAATCTCGTCAAGAACCTTCACTACTTCTTCATATAGCTTTTGGGCATTCGGATAATAATCTGGTATAGGTACTCCATACACATATTGTTGATATACATAATAATTGTCTGACAATTCATATTTTAATTTAATACACATTTTGTTATTCTTCTTTGATAATACTGAGTACTGATGAACTACACCGTTCAAACTACACATATATTCGTTAATCTTACTAATATCATCAAGAGTTATATTAGATGTATAAAATGTTCCTTCCATAAGACCAATATCAATTTGTTCACTCACTAACTGAGATAATTCAACAATGTTATCAGTCGTATTCTCTGGATTAAAATATGAGCCAATCTCCCAACCATACAATATATGAATTACAAGCGTTCCTATAACCAGCATTGGTAAAACAAACCTTATAATCTTCAAAAATCGATTCATTGTCTTTTATATTTTACTCCACTTCACCTTGGTCTTCATCTGTATCTTCATCCTTATTACGCTTTGACATTACTGTACCAGTAACAATCAAAACAACCATTAATATAACCGAAACAATTAAACAAATTGCTACAAATAAAGGTTTACTTTCATCTCCTGTAACAGCCATTAAGTATAGCATGTTATTTATAATTCTTTCCATAATCTGCTCCCTAATATATCTTTGTAATTCTTTTGCATCAACATACTCATAATATTTTAATGTAATAATGTAGCAGTTTCAAGAGTTTTTATATTTTTGTTTCTGTCAAGTAATCGTTGGCACGATTCTTACCACATAAAAAATCTTTTTATTAAATCTCCTGTAGGACAATTTTATTCATTAGCTGCTTAATCACCTTTTATCATGCCTGTATAACCTGTCAAGGGTGCGAAGCATCGCATAGCGACTGTAGCCCTTGACAGGGCATACAGTGCATGAGTCATTACAGTTAAGCAGCTAATGAATATATATGCTTTGCTTTATATCCCAGCATAGTTTCCCCACGCCTGATGTGCTTTTCCTTCAACTGATTCGTATAGGTAAAGCAGGCTACCTTTTACCGGATATTCATAGCCCTTAC
>JAQYAV010000073.1 GCA_029338675.1 Lachnospiraceae bacterium | reverse complement strand
ACTTACTCACGAACCATTAAGAGCAGTCGGAGAAGTTAAAGACAGATATATATTAATTGATGGTAAGTGGTATATTGAGAAAAAATGCGGAATAAGGGCATATCAAGAAGGAGATAAAGATAATTACAAAACTGATTTAGTCAATACAGTATATCCATTAACTACTGCAACTTATGAACCAATAGAATATAACCCATTAGAGGTATACTCTAATGTAACTCATATAACAACAAATTCAGTAATACCAACTAATATTACAGTTAAGAACCATGGCTATAACTGCTCACTTAAACCATCAACAACTTACACAATATCATCTAACTTAGGACTTAATACAGTAACTACTCCATCTACATTAACCGAAGACTGCTTAAGATTTATGGATACTGATACTAGTGATGTTACTACTATGAGGGATGTGTTAATACTAGAAGGCGATTGGACTAGTAAACCTGATTTAATACCAGCTAACTTCAGTGGAATAGAAAGTGCTTTTGAACAAGAATTAGTGACAGATGAGACGGATGAGCATTACGGTAAGTATAAAGTTAATGTTAAGTTAGCTAATGAAAATAAAACTAGAGAAAACAATATAACATTCTATATTAACAAACCATTAAGAGGAACGGACACTGCTAGAGATAAAGTGTATGTTAAAGATGATGAAGTAGTAGTAGAAAGAAATTGTGGAATTAGACCTTATGAAGATGGTGATTTTGGAACTTATCCAACTGATAAAGTTAATACTGTATATCAATTAGCAGAACCAACTTATGAAGAAGTAGAATACAATGATACTAAATTATTTATAGAATCATTCAAGAATTCAACTCTATTCTATAACAACAACGTACCAGTAACTAGTAAATTATATTACAGTTATTCAGTACCTATTGTTGATACAGTAGCAGAAACAGCTAATATATCAGATCAACAAGATAGTATGATTATAGATATGGCTACTCAAGTGGCCGTGATGGAAATCCTTCTTTTATAAAACGAATATATGACTTTTATAAAGAAATCTAAATGATAAAAATAAAATAATAATACATGACGATTATGCTGAAGTAGTTTTACTAAATAAAGACGGAGAAGAATGTGGTAGGGCTCTAATAGATTTAGACGATGTAGATAAAGTTAAAGATTATAAATGGTGTAAACATCATGATTATGTTATAAATAATTCAATAGGTGACATACATAGATTTGTTATGAACTGTCCTAAAGATATGGTGGTAGACCATATAAATCATAATACGCTAGACAATAGAAAATCTAACTTGAGGATATGTACTCAACACGAAAATATCATGAATAGCAGTTTAAAATCTAATAATACAAGTGGATGTACTGGAGTTGCATGGGTTAAGGAAAATAATAGATGGTGGGCATACATATGTATAAATAATTCTAGAATAAATTTAGGATATTTCATTGATTATAATGAAGCAGTTAAAGTTAGAAAAGAAGCAGAAATTAAATATTTTGGTGAATATAGAAATAAATGCTGATGTAGGAGGTGGTTATATGTCAGGAGGACTATATGATACATTAAAAAGAGCTATATTAAGAAAAAATTATACAACTAAGGAACAGCTACAAGAACAAATATCTATATTATACGCTGGTGAAAAAATAACAAATGAACAATATATGGAATTAATGGAATTATTTTGGGAAGGAGATTATAAATAATGTTATTTAAATGTTTAAAAAGACGTATTGAGAAGTGTGACTATAAAAGTAAAGAAGCATTAGCAGAACAAATATCATTAATATATGCTAATGAACAGCTAACAGATGAACAATATAGTGAGTTAATGAACATGTTAGAAACATAATAGATTGATTAAAATTGATTTTGAGGATAGGTTGAATAACTTATCCTCCTTTTATTTTTATCTACGCTACGTCAATCGTAGTCAACTTCAGATATAAATTATGTAGAATGATGTCATGAATTTAGCTGTTAAAAAGTCTCTCTCTTCGGAGGGAAATTTTTTAATGATTAAATTATTAATAAACTGTTGACAAAGTAATTCTTCCGTGGTAAGATTATACTGAAAGGAGGAA
>JAQYAV010000072.1 GCA_029338675.1 Lachnospiraceae bacterium | reverse complement strand
AGTCCCAATGTGGCCGTTCACCCTCTCAGGCCGGCTACTGATCGTCGCCTTGGTGAGCCGTTACCTCGCCAACCAGCTAATCAGACGCGGGTCCATCTCATACCACCGGAGTTTTTCACACTGTACCATGCGGTACCGTGCGCTTATGCGGTATTAGCAGTCGTTTCCAACTGTTATCCCCCTGTATGAGGCAGGTTACCCACGCGTTACTCACCCGTCCGCCACTAAGTTAATTCAAGTGCAAGCACTCGGTTAACTTCGTTCGACTTGCATGTGTTAAGCACGCCGCCAGCGTTCATCCTGAGCCAGGATCAAACTCTCATTAAAAAGTTTGAAACTTGGTCAAAATTAAAACGTTAGCTTTAATAATGTCCCTGTTTACTGTTGTTAGTGAATAATTCACTTGATTGAAAATTTAAAGAATTTTCAGGGTTATCATGTTATTAAAATATTAAGTTTTCTTATAGAACATCTACAGCTCATTGCTGTAAACGGAGAGGGTGGGATTCGAACCCACGTGCCCTCGCGGACAAACGGTTTTCAAGACCGCCTCGTTATGACCACTTCGATACCTCTCCATATGTCATTTTATCTCATTTATCTTACTGATTATCACCAGCGACTTGATTATCTTAACAAAATATTACACAGTTGTCAACAACTTTTTTATATTTTTTCCAAAAAAATTTCAGCGATTATTTTATCCTCAGGTGTAGTTATTTTTATGTTTTCATACGATCCTTCTATCACCCTAGAACGCACCCCACTATATTGTTCAACCAGCATTGTATCATCCGTTATATTGTGATTTTCATTTTGAAACATCTTCTCGTAGGATTCTTTAAGCAGCCCCACCTCGAAAGTCTGAGGAGTTTGTATAAGATAAGTTTTTTTTCTATCCGGGGTTTCTACGCCCTCCATATTATCATTTACTATTTTAATTGTGTCTTTTACTGGCATTCCTAAAGTACATGCTTTATGTTCTTTCGCGCATTCTATTGATTTGTTAATCATATCATTAGATATAAACGGTCTCGCTCCGTCATGGACTAATACAATTTCCTTATCATCTTCTATCAGTTTCAAACCGTTATATACGGAGTTATATCTTTCTACTCCACCCATGCAAATATGAGTTACTTTATTAAAGTTATATTTATCTATAATGTTATTACGACAATACTGTTCATCTTCAGGACGAACAACTAGAATTATGTCTGTGATATTTTCATTTTCATTGAACGCTTTCAATGAGTAGTATAGTACTTCTTTTTCTTTGATTTTTATGTATTGTTTTGCTATATCACTTTTCATTCTTTTTCCGCTTCCAGCAGATAATACTATTGCAGTAGCCATTTCATCCCTCCTCACGCTAAGCCAATAATCAAATTGTTAATTTTGCAGCAATTATCAAAAATGTATTTGTTTTTGTATAGATTTTCTTTCGCCTATTTTGTGTGACGTTACATTAAGTGATATATTACTATTGTCGTTCGCCAATTTTTAGATTTGGAACTGCATTTAAGTCCCACCCATGTCTTGTTCCATTAATATATTCGTAATAACCAGCCACACCTATCATTGCTGCATTATCTGTGCAAAATATTGATGATGGATGATAGAAATTCAAACCATTTTTTTCTGCTTCTTTCTTCATATTCTCTCTCAAGCTTGTATTCGAAGCTACTCCACCAGCTAATGCTATACTCGTACAATTATTTTCTTTAGCTGCCTTTATTGCATTGTCTGTAAGAACCTCTATTACAGCCTGCTGAAATGAAGCTGCTACATCAGCTTTGTTTATTTCAATATTTTTCATTTCACACATATTAAGATAGTTAAGAACAGCAGATTTTAATCCACTGAAAGAGAAGTCGTATTTTCCATCTTCTATGTTGGCTCGTGGAAAACTGATTGCTTTTGGATTTCCTTCTTTAGAGAGTGCATCTATCTTTGGTCCACCTGGATATCCTAAACCGATTGCTCTAGCTACCTTATCAAATGCTTCACCAGCCGCATCGTCTCTTGTTCTTCCAATTATTTCAAACTGGTTGTAGTCTTTTACCAATACTAAATGAGAATGTCCTCCTGACGCTACTAAACACATAAACGGTGGTTTTAATTCATCATTTTCAATATAATTAGCTGCAATGTGGCCTTCAATATGATGAACTCCCACTAATGGTTTGTTTTTAGCAAAAGCTAAAGCTTTAGCCGCACTTACACCAACTAGCAACGCACCTACTAATCCTGGTCCATAGGTTACCGCTATGGCATCTATTTCATCCCATGTAACATTTGCTTCTTGAATAGCTGTATCAATAACCTGAGTTATTTTTTCCACATGTTTTCTCGAAGCAATTTCTGGTACAACTCCGCCATATAATTTATGCAATTCAATTTGCGAGTATATCACATTAGACTTAACATTTTTTCCATCAACAACTATTGATGCTGCAGTTTCATCACATGATGATTCAATCGCCAAAATTGTAACGCTCATTTTTTTACCATCCTATTCTTTATATTAATTGTTCAGTTTAGACTCTCCCCATGCAAGAATTTTCCACTGTTCATTTTCTTTTACCAATACATATTGGATATACATATAGCCTTTTTGTTCTTTTGTATCTAAAGCTATTTCAACTTCCATTGTAGCCATATTTTTTCCATCTTTGGTGTATGTTTTTATCTGGCTTATTTCTGGAAGCGTATACATTAAATATACATAACCTTCTTTTTTCATATCCTTTATATTTGCTTTTAAGTCTGCATATATTGTTTCTTCTGTGTTTATCCTCATAAGTTCAGAAGAGTATAAGCCAATAACTTTACTATTAAGCTCTTTTATCTCTATATCTTCTAATTTTTTACTATAGAAGAGCTTCATGTATCTGCAATGCAGCTTAACAACATCCCTTGGTGTCTTCGGATAATTCCCCTGCATATCATACTCAACAAGAGTCTCTATGTCCGTTTTTTCAGAAGTTGTTCTTTTTCTAGAAGCATTATTGCTTAAATGGTTAAAATAAACCAAAATAATACCAACAAAGAAGAATGCAAGTATTAAGTTTTTTAGCAAACTATTTTCTTTTTTCTTTTTCACAAGCATCAATCCTCAAATTTTAATTCTAATTCCATTCTGTCTTTAGCAATTACTGTATTAGGAAATATTGATTTTATTTTGTCTGCAAATTCATAAGGTCTTGCAGTGGCTGGACTATAATGTGTCAACCACATTTCTTTTACCTTTGCCTTCTGCGCAAGAGAAGCCGCCTCTGTCATCATCATGTGTTTGTGTTCCTTGGCATTGGTTATTTTCTCATCCTCGCCATACATTCCTTCACATATAAATAAATCTGCATTTTTCGCATTTTCAATTATTGAGTCCATAGGTCTAGTATCTGTGCAATATGTAACTTTAAGGCCTTTTCTGCTCTCTCCCATTACCATTGAGCTATCATACTCCTTGCCTTCGTAAGTTATTTTTTCGCCTCTTTGTAATATACTCCAGTACTGCACTGGCAACCCAAGCGCTTTAGCCTTATCCACTTCAAATTTACCTGCTCTGTTAAGAACCAACGAATATCCATAACATGTCACTCGATGATTAACCTTAAATGCCTCAATTTTCAAGCCACATATCTCTATTGTTTCTTTTTCTTTTTCTAATTCAATAAATTTTATTTCAAATGGTAACTCTGGTGCAATAATTCTTAATGAATTAACAACCTTCTTTAGCCCGCTTGGTCCTATCATTGTAAGTGGCTCTGTTCTCTCTGCATTTCCCATTGTAAGCAATAATCCCGGTAAACCACTTATATGATCTGCGTGAAAATGAGTTATGCATATTACATCTATTGGCTTAAAACTCCAGCCTTGAAGTCTAATCTGATTCTGTGTTCCTTCTCCACAGTCTATCAATATGTTACTTCCATTATATCTTGTCATTAAGGATGTAAGTGCTCTATAAGGTAAAGGCAACATTCCACCTGTACCCAAAAGACATATATCTAACATATTTTTGCCTCTCATTTCTGTTCGTACTATATTAGTTTCATTTTTTCATTTTCAGAATTTCAATTTTTTCTTTTTTATAATTATTCTGATAATTTACTAACAGCAATAAAATGCTTTCTTAGATTAATTACTGTCTTAGATAAATTACTGCGTCATCCACCGGATTTGAATAATAGTTTTTTCGTGTTGCAATTGATTGATATCCGTATTTTTCATATAGTTTTCGTGCTATGTAGTTATTGCTACGTACTTCAAGAAAATAACTACTTGCTTTATCCCCTGTGTATTTAAGATACGTATTCATAATAAGATTGCTTAGCCCTTTTGACTTGAATTTATCTTTAATAGCTATTCTAAGTAACTCACTTTCTCCTGCTACTAAATTTCCAATCAGATATCCATTTAATTCAGTATAGGTCACATTTTCAGGCAAAGACTCGTTATTAAGTATTGTTATTGTTTCATCCAGCAAAACAATAATAAAATTATAATCAAACGATAGCGTATCCTTTAACATTTGAACATTCCAAGCATCCTCGAAATTTTCTTGTTCTATCAAAGTAATATCTTCTAATATTCGTTCATTCATTGTTATTTTCCTGTTTTTCTTCTCGCTCACGCTCTGCTTGAGATTTTTTCAGATAAATTGGTTTATGTTCATGAGCAGTTTCCACCATCCCCTGTTCAAAATATTTTATCCCAAGTGCAGCAACAGAACTCGCCTTTTGTCTATTCAGGTTTGCAGGTGTAAATGAATACTCTACAGTCAGCTTTTCATTAATTGTATCTGTATGTACCGGAACTCCATCGCCTAAAAAAATCACTTTTTTATTTAATTTATTAAGCTTGTCGATTAACTCACATATATCTAAAGCAGTCTGTTCAAGTATTTTAATTGCCACTCCATTTTCAAATTCATAAAGTGCTGTATATACTTGGTTTCTTCTAGCATCAATAATCGGACAAATTAAATCGCTGCTCATACATAAGTTGTATGCCATGGCATCACAGGTTGGCACTGGTACAATTGGTTTGTTTATAGCATAGGCTAATCCTTTTACTGTTGCAGAACCAATTCTAAGACCTGTAAAAGAACCAGGACCAGCAGCAACAGCAATAGCATCAAAACTATTTATATCCATGTCAGTCATTTTCATCACTTCATCAATCATCGGTAACAATGTCTGCGAGTGTGTTTTTTTATGATTAATGGAATACTCTGCAACCAGTATATCGTCCTCAACAATTGCTACACTAGCTACCATTCCCGAACTATCTACACCTAATATCTTCATATTTATTGCCTCTCAATTGTAATTCTTCTATAATCAAAACCTTTTTCTGTATCCTTTTCTATAGTAACAGTCGTATATTTTCTTGGCAAAATGTCTTTGATTAATTCAGCCCACTCAATAAGGCATACGCCATCACCATCTATTATATCGTAATACCCTATTTCATCCATTTCATCTTCACTGCCTATTCGATATACATCAAAATGATAAAATGGCAATCTTCCGTCATGGTACTCCTTGAGTATCGTAAATGTAGGACTACTTATTGGTTCTTCTATATCAAGACCTGCACCAAAGCCTTGCGAAAATACTGTTTTGCCAGTTCCTAAATCTCCATGCAAGCAAAACACTTCGCCTGGTTTCGCATTTTTCGCGATTTCCATACCAATATTAAACGTTTCTTTCGAACTAAAGCTTTCTTTATATTCCTTTTCCACTTTTATACCCCTTTAAATTTCCACTTAATATCGGTTTATAATCCACTGTAAACTGAACTAAAGAAGATATAATTTTACCTCTATCCTCGCCAAGTTCTGACAATGGAATAACAAATGCATTTATTCGATTTGTATATATTGCAAGCATCTTTTTAGTCATCATCAAACGATAAATATTGCTCCACTCTATAGACTGACTAATCTCTCCTTGGGAAATTGTTATTCCCTCATTATGGAAAGTATAATCTAATGGTTTTTTGTATGAAGGACTAAGTTTTAGCTGTTGCAACGTTTTTAACGCAAGCATCAACGGATTAATAACCGTAAAAATTAATGCTACAATTATTATCATTATTTTTCTACCAATATAAAGCTTGTCCCAACCAACTATCAATAATACGATAGCACCTGCACTCAATGCCAGACCCATAATTCCCGGCACACTTCTGTAGTTAGTGTTAAGTATATAACTATATAATGCAGAAAAATTCATTGTTACAGATTTAGATTTTGCTTCTGTCATATATTGAAAATTCCCTTTCGTAAACTATTTTCTTAAAGCTCAATTTCTATCATTTTGTGCATATTTTCATACGCTGTATATTTTACTCCAGCCATATCAAACATTCTCTTCGATGCTATAGTTGAAGTTGTATCAGCATATTTATCAGACTTATAAATTACTTCCTTAATTCCACTTTGAATTATTGCCTTGGCACATTCGTTACATGGAAATAAAGTTGAATAGCATCTGGCTCCCTTAAGAGTTCCACCACGATAATTAAGTATTGCATTCAATTCTGCATGACACACAAAAAAATATTTACTTTCTAAATCTTCGCCCTCTCTACTCCAAGGCATGTCATCATCATTGCAACCTGTAGGCATTCCATTATACCCTACAGACAATATTCTATTATCCGAATCAACTATGCAAGCTCCGACCTGTGTTCCAGGATCCTTGCTTCTAGCAGCAGACATTATAGCAATACCCATAAAATATTGGTCCCATGTAATATAATCCATTCGTTTACTTTTAGACTGTTCCATTTTTGCAATTCTCCTTTTCATCACTATTCAAAGTAGCATATTCATCAAATAGCATTACAACGAATTTAGAACACATCAAACAAACCTTTTGTAGTTAGTAAAATGTGTTCTAAAATCATCAAAATAATATTCTATTAAAATGCTGTTCTGATTCTATTAATCAAAGTATAGTTTTTGATAAGGTTATCGAATTCACCTTCCGAAATAACATCTGTTACAAATGCTAATTCATCATTAACACCTTCTACTTCAACAAAAGATACATTTCCAAAAGTCTTTTCTATATCCTGCTTGTTAGTATCTTTAACACGAACAAAGAACTTACACTTAAAGTTCTCCATATTACCTAAAGTAATCTTCTCTTCTTCCCAAATTGTCATAATATTTGTTCCACTATGTTTTGCTGCATCAACAACATCTGCAACAACTGCACTTGCAGTAGGAAGCTTTCCTGCACCACGACCATAGAACATAGTATCTCCAAGCATATTACCATGTATAAATATTCCATTAAATACACCATTTACATTGTATAATGTATGCTCTGAATTAATCATATATGGTGCAACCATTGAGTAAATTGTTCCATCTATATTCTTACTTGTACCAAATAATTTGATTGCAGCGCCAAGCTTCTTAGCATACTGTATATCAGTTTTAGTTATTTTTGTGATACCTTCTGTATAAATATCTTGATAATCAACCTGCTTGCCATAAGCTAATGAAGTTAAGATGGCAATTTTTCTACAAGCATCATAGCCTTCAACATCTGCCTCTGGATTTCTCTCTGCATAACCCTTCTCCTGAGCAGTTTTTAATACTGTATCAAAATCAAGTCCTTCATCAGTCATCTTTGACAAAATGTAGTTAGTTGTACCATTGAGAATACCTGTTATCTCTGTAATCTTGTCAGCAGTAAGTGACTGATTAATAGGTCTAATTATAGGTATTCCGCCGCCAACGCTTGCCTCAAATAAGAAGTTTACATTATTACTTTTTGCAACCTTAAGCAATTCTGCTCCATGGGCTGCAACTAATTCCTTATTTGAAGTAGCAACACTCTTACCAGCTTCAAGAGCACGTTTAACAAAATCATAAGCAGGTTTAATTCCACCCATAACCTCAACAACTATTTCTACCTCTTTATCATTGACAATTGTCTCATAATCATGAACAAGAATATCCTGTACTGGATCTCCTGGAAACTCTCTTAAATCCAATACATATTTAATGTTGATTTCTTTTCCAATTCTCTTCTCTATACTGTCCTTATTCTTTGTTATTACTTCAACAACTCCTGAACCTACTGTACCGTATCCAAGCACTGCTACGTTGATCATTTTTGCATCTCCTTATATCCTCTAATTCTTTTTTTCCAACGCCTCTGATAACTCTTGCATTTGATTATTTGTAAGAAGCTTATCAACAGATATATTTACTACTACATCATTATTTTTTACAGCGTCATTTATATTCATCACTTCAACCAAGCACTTATTGTCTGAATTACAGACAACCTTTGGCATCGGATTAATATCCCTTTGACTATCTACTTCATATATACCTACTACACGATCAACCTCGATTGCAAGATTATATCCATGAATTTCAGTTAAAATAATACCTCTTGCTTTTGTGTTGTCTCGTCCAACTAGGCCAAATTTTCTTTTTAGATCAAAAACTGGAATAATCATATTTCGTAAATGAATAATTCCCTTAATATCATTCGACTCGTAATGCGAAGCAGAAATAACATAATCCTCTTCTATTCCATTAACTTTATCCAACTTAATACCATATCTTTGCTCTCCGAGAGAGAACACAACGTATTTTACTTCAGCCATGAAATCACTCCTCACCTAAACTAATCCATTTCAAGTACGCATTAATAAACGAATCCAAATCTCCATCAAGTACCGCTTGCGCATTACCACTTTCGTGATTGTTTCTGTGATCCTTTACCATTGTATATGGTTGCAAGACATACGATCTAATCTGGCTTCCAAAGCCATTTTCACTAATCTCGCCTCTAATATCTGATATTTTATCTAGATTTTCTTGTTGTTTAAGCAAATAAAGCTTAGCAGCCAACATTTTCATTGCCTTATCTTTATTACTATGTTGTGAACGTTCATTCTGACATTGAACAACTATTCCCGTAGGTTTGTGTGTAATTCGTATTGCAGATTCCGTCTTATTTACATGCTGACCACCTGCGCCACTTGATCGATATGTATCTATCTTCAAATCTTCTTCATTAATATCTACTGTAATATCATTATCAAGCTCTGGCATTACATCCACAGAAGCAAATGATGTCTGTCTTTTTCCTGCCGCATTAAATGGCGAGATTCTAACTAATCTATGAACACCTTTTTCTGATTTCAAGTATCCATATGCATTAAGACCATTCACTTGAAATGTTACTGTTTTTATTCCAGCTTCTTCTCCATCTAAATAATCTAATACTTCTACGCCGTATCCTTTTTTGTCAGCCCATCGTGTATACATTCTGTACAACATACTTACCCAGTCACAGGATTCTGTACCACCAGTTCCTGCGTGAATCGTCACTACAGCGTTATTTGTATCAAATTCGCCAGACAATAAGGTTTTTATCCTAAATTCATCAAAGGAAATCTTAAACTCATCTGCCATAGCAGAAATGTCTTCAAGAAGGCTACTGTCATTTTCTTCTTCTGCCATCTCAATAAGTACCTCTATATCATCATACATAGACTTTATTCTGTCGTATTCTTCTATAGCATCCTTAAGACCTTTTAACTCCTTCATCACATCCTGGCTTTTTTGAACATCGTCCCAAAATCCTGGGACCTCCATACCTAATTCTAACTGTTCAATTCTAGTTTTTTTGCCAGGTATGTCAAAGTGAATCCCTCACTTCAATAAGTGGTGTCTTGTATTCATTTAGCATAAACTTGTACTGATCAAGTTCAATCACTTACCTCACCTACTTCACAAATTAATTTTGCTATATAATTTTGCTATATAATTTCACTATACTATCGGCCACAGCATTGCTTATATTTCTTTCCACTTCCACATGGACATGGATCATTTCGACCTATTTTAGCACTCTCACGCTTTATAGGTCCTTTCTTTGCTGAGTCGTCTCTATTTGTACCAGTTACCTTAGCAACCTCTTCTCTCTCTACCTTCTGCTCAATCCTAACGTGTAAGATCATTCTTACTGTTTCTTCACAAATTGCAGCAGTCATTTCATTAAACATATCATATCCAGCAAATTTATATTCCACTCTAGGATCCTTGCTACCATACGACTGTAATGAAATACCTTGTCTAAGCTGTGTCATGTCATCAATATGTGCCATCCACTTCTTATCAATAACCTTCAACAGCACTACTCGCTCTATCTCTCTAAACTGCTCAATATCTGGGAATTCTGATTCCTTATCCTCATATATCTTAGCAGCTTCTTCTTTCAAACGTTGCTTTAAGCTATCAACATTGCTAGACTTTAACTCTTTTTCTGTAAGCTCAATCTTCTCATACGGAATAATTGGAATAAGTAATTTATTTAATTCACCAATCTCCCATTCTGAAGCAGGTACCTCTGATGAACATGTTTTGTTAACATATGTTTCTACAGTATCCTGAATCATCTTGAAAATAACATCTCTCATGTTCTCCCCATCAAGAACTCTTCTTCTTTCAGCGTAAATAACTTCTCTTTGTTCGTTATTAACCTGATCATACTCCAATAAGCTCTTTCTGATGGCAAAGTTGTTTGACTCTATCTTCTTTTGTGCTTTTTCAATAAAGTTTGTTACAGTCTTATGCTGAATTTCTTCGCCCTCTGGTATCTTAAGCGCGTCATATACAGATTTTACTCTTTCTGAACCAAACAATCTCATTAAATCATCATCTAATGATAAGTAGAATTTTGATTCACCCTTATCACCCTGTCTACCAGCACGTCCACGTAACTGGTTATCAATACGTCTTGACTCATGTCTTTCTGTACCAATAATCTTAAGACCGCCTAATTCTGCCACACCTTCTCCAAGCTTAATATCAGTACCACGACCTGCCATATTAGTTGCAATTGTAACCGCGCCCATCTGACCTGCATCTGCTACTATTTCTGCTTCCAACTCATGGAACTTTGCATTAAGTACTTTATGCTTAATTCCTCTCTTAGTAAGCATTTTACTTAATTCTTCTGATGAATCAATAGTTATTGTACCAACCAAGACTGGCTGACCTTTTCTATGTGCTTCTTCAACCGCCTCAACAATAGCGTTAAGCTTTTCTTTCTTTGTTTTGAATATAGAATCCTGATGATCAATTCTCTGAACTGGAAGATTTGTTGGAACAACAACAACATCCATTCCATAAATTTCTCTAAATTCTTCTTCCTCAGTAAGAGCCGTACCTGTCATACCTGCTTTTTTCTTATATTTATTGAAGAAATTCTGGAAAGTAATTGTAGCAAGTGTCTTACTTTCTCTCTTAACCTTAACATTTTCCTTTGCCTCAATTGCCTGATGTAAACCATCTGAAAAACGTCTACCTGGCATAATACGTCCAGTGAACTCATCTACGATAAGAACTTCGTCATCCTTTACAACATAATCTTTATCCTTGAACATAAGGGCATGTGCACGAAGTGCCATAATCATATTGTGTTGAATATCAATATTCTCTGCATCAGAGAAATTGTCAATGTGGAAGAACTGCTCTACTTCCTTAACACCTTGCTCAGTAAGTACTACCTCTTTATCCTTCTCATCAACAAGATAATCTCCATCTTCCTCAATGGCATTACCCATAATAGCATCCATCTTGCTAAGCTCCATTGAAGCAGTACCTCTCTTCATTCGTCTAGCAAGATAATCACACATCTTATATAAATCTGTCGACTTACCACTCTGACCCGAAATAATAAGCGGAGTTCTGGCCTCATCAATTAATACAGAGTCAACCTCATCCACGATTGCATAGTTAAGTTCTCTTTGAACTAGCTGTTCTTTATATATAACCATGTTGTCACGTAAATAATCGAATCCCAACTCATTATTTGTAACATATGTAATGTCACAATTATATGCTGCTCTTCTCTCATCATTCTTATCACTATTAAGAATTACGCCAACCTTTAAACCTAAAAACTCATGTATCTGCCCCATCCACTCAGCATCACGCTTAGCAAGATAATCATTTACAGTAACAATGTGTACGCCTTTCCCCTCAAGTGCATTAAGATATGCTGGTAAAGTAGATACCAAAGTTTTACCTTCACCAGTTCTCATCTCTGGAATTCTTCCTTGATGTAATAAAACACCACCAATAAGCTGTACTCTATAATGCTTAATTCCAAGCACTCTCATAGCAGCTTCTCTAACAACAGCAAAAGCTTCTACTAAAAGATCATCTAATGTCTCACCCTTTGATAATCTTTCTTTAAATTCATCAGTTTTAGCTCTTAACTCACTGTCACTTAACTTTTGCATATCTTGATCAAGGGCTTCTATCTTATCAACAATAGGATAAATCCTCTTTAATTCTCTTTCGCTATGTGTACCAAACACCTTCTCAAACAGGCTCATGCTATACCTCCAAAATACGTATCCTATCACACTGTAGGATGGTTTATATATGAGAATACACCATATCCATAATATCTGCATTCTATCATAAACTTAAATATATCATCAAACTACCATCATGGCAAGTTTTTTCTTACTACCTATGAATTATAATAATCATTATATATAACTTCCTTAAAAAGGAAACTAAAGAGCCAGACTGTATAAATACAATCTGGCTCTCAAATCACATTATTGAATTTTAGAATTCTGGTTCAATTAATCCAAAAGTATTACCTTTTCTCTTATAAACCACATTAACTTCATCTGTCTCAGCATTTCTGAACACAAAGAAATTATGACCAAGTAAATCCATCTGAACACAAGCATCTTCAGGATACATTGGCTTTACAGCAAATCTCTTACTTCTGATAATCTTAATTTCTTCATCGTCTAAGTCATCCTCATCAACATTAAAGAAATCATTCTGAATATATGCTGCATTCTGTTCTTTATCTACAATCTTCTTCTTGTATCTTGTAACCTGACGTTCAATTACTTCTACAACCAAATCTATAGATACATACATATCATCACTTGACTGTTCAGCTCTGATAATGTGTCCTTTCATCGGAATTGTAACTTCAATCTTCTGTCTTTCTTTCTCAACAGAAAATGTTATCTGCACGTCTGTGTCTTCAGCAAAGAACTTTTCTAACCTCCCGAGTTTGTCATAAATAGCAGATTTTAAACCCTCAGTAACCTCAATGTTTTTTCCACTAACTATGTAATTCATATGCCCCACTCCTTTTCTGGTCAAACTTATGTGCCACAAATATATAATAAAAGTGATACATTAAAGCTATTATATCACACTAGTTGTTTTTTTCATAGTGATTTTTGAATAATATTACTACTTTTTTCTCTTATTTTGACTTTATATTTTGCACAATTCACATATTTTTAACATATTTATAAAAAGCAAGGAGATATCCTTTTATCAAAGATATCTCCCTAACTTATCCTAAAATATGAACTACTACTCTGCTATTCTAACAGCTTTGCATGGAGTGCTGTAGTATGCGTTACTTACAATAATACCTGTTGTACTGTTACTTGCATGAACAATCTGTCCATCGCCAATATAAATTGCTACGTGCTGTATAGAACCTGAACCATGATCATAGAATAATAAATCTCCAGGTGCAAGTGCTGCTAAACTAATAGGTGTTCCAACCTCAGCTTGAACGTCAGCTGTTCTAGGAAGTTGATATTGAAAATGCTCAAAAACTCTCATTACAAAACCAGAACAATCAGCACCTTCTGTAAGGCTTGTTCCACCCCAAACATAAGGATTTCCTACAAATTGTAATGCAAAATTTGCAATATCGATACCTGTTGACGATGCAGGTACATCACTTGCAGGTTCATCATTGTCTTCTGATGATTCTTCTGTAGTTTCTTCAGTTGTTGTCTCTTCATCATCATTGTCTTCTGATTCATTTGACGAATCATCCTGTGAAGCTTCTACAGCAGTAGCTGAAGAAGTATTATAACCAATTTCAATATATTCATTGCTTACATAGCCTGATAAGCTATCATCAACCTCGACCTTTGTCCATGCATTACCAATTTCAAGAACTCTGTATCTTTCTCCATTAGGTAACATTGAAAGACACTCACTTGCTGTACTCTGTCCCTGTCTTAATGATAATGATGAAGCAGTGATTACTGCAACCTTTGTTAAGTTTGCATCTGCATATGCCCTTGCATCATCGTCAAAAGCAAGTAAATCATTCTTTATGTATCCCTTACAATTTCCAGAAGAAACAAGTGACCACTCATTGCCATTTTCTTCTATATTAACTAAACCACCATTGTTAATTGTAGCAACTATTGAATCATCTGTGCTTGCACCACTACGGATATTTACATATCCACCTGCAGTAACTATGGCTTTACCTTCAAAAGACTGATAGCTAACTGAAACCTCCTCGCTAGAAGAACCATCTTCTGTTGTAGTTTCTTCTGTTGTAGTTTCTTCTGTTGTAGCTTCTTCTGTTGTATTTTCCTCTGTTGTTTTCTCGTTATCAAGATTAACATTCTCTCTGTCATCAACTGCTACAGCAACTATGCTCCCAGTTACTTCAGAAGTTTCCTTCTGCTCTTCCTCTACCTTGTTAGCCACTTTATCAGAATCAAATGATTTTACATTATCCTGTGAAAGCTGGATACTGTCATTAAATTCATTAATAAAAGCCTGATCATTTGTTTCTACATAATTATCAATTGCAGAAATCAAACTAACATTATTATCACTATATTTCTCTTGACTTGCCTGAATATTAACAACTCCTGAAGAGCTTGCAATCATACCAGCCGTGATAAAAGCAGCAAAAATCTTTTTTTTCTTTCTCATTATATTACCTCCAAAAAATTGACACACATTTTTCTTAACCAAAAGTATCAAATTTTATCGTTTGTTACATCTTATTTGAATTTATTACAAAAATGTTACAATTTGTTACAGTCTCATTATAGCAACACTTACTTTTTATGTCAACACCTTTTTTATTGTAATTTTTTTGTAACTTTTTGTTTTTGACAATATATTGTATTTTTAGATATTTTTATACAAAATATAGAATTTTTCTTGTGTATTTTAAAATAAAAAAAACGCGTAATTCCTTGAAATATATAGAATTTTCGCGTATAATTATCTTAAGAAGTTTGTTGTTTTATATTTTTTTATACTAATTTATTTAGATGTCATATTATTTTTTGAAATATTTTAATATTGTTACATTTATTTTTCTTAAATAGGAGGGAAACATATGAATATTACTTCTTTAGGTAGTACTAATATATCATTAACCGATACATCTAATATGAATCAAATTGATTTTGCGATGTTAAAGAAATCATTAGATTCCGTAGAAACTAGTGGTGCTGCCATAACTAAAATGATGGAACAATCTGTTAATCCTAATATCGGAGCAAATATTGATATAAGATTATAGAATTTTATGATGCATAATATAGTATAGTTTCTTTGATACTGTATTATGCTTTTTTTAATTTTCATTATAATTTTCTATTGTTTCAACTATTGCACTTACTATCTTGTTTTGATACATTTCATCCACAAGCTTATCCGCTTCCATTTTATTACTTAAAAACCCGCATTCAACAATAATCCCTGTGCAGTTTATATTTTCCAATATATAGTATCCTTCTGAACCTTTTGCTTTTCGTTTATTTGTTGCATCAACTATTTTCACTATATTGTTTTGTAACAATTCAGAAATATTTTTACCCTCCTTTGAGACAGCTAAATAAAACACTTGTGCACCATAAACATCGCAATCTGTAAAACTATTTTGATGAATACTAATCATAATATCCGGTTTACATGAATTAATAAATCTTACTCTTTCCAGCATATCACTTCTTTTTTTGTTGTTATTTTCATTTCCTAACATTTCATCATTTTTTCTAGTCATATAAACCATATACCCTTGTTTCTGCAAGGTTTCAAATAATTTTCTTGATATATTGAGATTTATATCTTTCTCATAAGCTCCATTACACCCTACCTTTCCTGAATCATATCCGCCATGTCCAGCATCAATAACTATAGTTTGTATTTTGCGGTTTTTCTTGCCAAGTAATTTATCATTTATTTTGTTTTTAGAGCATTCTGCATTTCGAATTATTTCTTCTATTAAATTGTGCTTTAAATTATATTTCGTCATAAAATAATTACTTTTCCAAAATGCTACAATAAAAAAAATAAGACCAACAATACATACTAATTTGTTATTGTTTACAAATCGTTGTATTGCTAGCCTTTTCTTTTTCAATATCTTCATATTAATACATCACCTAAACAGTTATCATTAATATAATGATATTAAATATATTTCTTATTTAGTACATATTATATAGAAGATTTATTTTCCTTCTTTCATTTCCTGTCTACGTTTCTTCATTGCACCAAGTATTGTCTCACGTGCCTTTATAGCTTCTTCCTTACCAACTGGTTTAACATCCTTTAAAACATAGTCCAAGCCCATCTTCTTATACTTTTCTTTTCCCATATCATGGTATGGTAAAACATCTAACGCCTTTATATGCTTAAACTCAGCCATAAATCTTCCAAGTCTTTCCAAATATTCAGGAATTAAAGTAATACCTGGCACTAAAACATGTCTAATCCAGATTACTTTTTCTTTCTCATCAATATATTTCAAGAAATCAAATATATTGTCGCATGGCTGACCAGTTAATTTCAAATGTTCTTCAGGATCAATATGCTTTATATCAAGCATAATTAAATCTGTATATTCCATAAGTTTTTCATACTTTGCTAATGTTTCAGGATTATCGCGTCTAAACATTATTCCAGAAGTATCAAGACATGTATGAATGCCTTTTTTCTTTGCTTTTTCAAAAAGCTCTATCAAAAAGTCAATTTGAACAAGTGGCTCTCCACCTGAAACTGTAATACCACCGTCTTTAAGAAATGGTACATAACGATCATAATCTTCTAATATTTCATCGGCAGTTTTTTTGGTTCCACCAGCCATTTCCCAAGTATCTGGATTATGACAATACTGACATCTCATAGGACATCCTTTTACAAAAACAACATATCTTATACCTGGTCCATCAACTGTTCCAAATGTTTCTATTGAATGTATCATTCCTTCCATATACCTAGCTCCTCACTATTAATTACAATTTATATTACAAAGAGGTACCCAAATATGAGTACCTCTTCGTATGTTTATTAATCTAGTAATTCACGAATTAACCTAAATTAGATTGACTCATGGAATGTACGTGAAATAACATCATTCTGCTGTTCTTCAGTTAACTTGATGAAATTTACAGCGTATCCAGAAACACGAATTGTAAGCTGTGGGTAATTCTCTGGATGAGCCTGTGCATCAAGAAGAGTCTCTCTATTATAAACATTAACGTTAAGGTGATGACCACCTTTTTCTACATAACCATCTAACATACTAATTAAGTTATCGATCTGCTGTGTGCTTGCCATTTTAATATTCCTCCTTTATTTATTAATTATTCAAGCGTGTAAGTTATTCATTAATTAAATACTCATCTATACCTTCATGAAGTGTAGGTATGCTGCATGCCAAATCACCTTTTGCGCAATCTGTACAGCCCATAGTAGAAACCTGTTTACCTTCAACTTCCGGATCTACGGACACATTAATGTGTCCGTGTCCGTTAGCTACCATGTCATCAAGCATAGATACAATATCATCAACATTACTTAAGCCATTATCCATATTAATTCCTCAATTAATCTATTCCTACTTGTCAAGGTCAATCTCAATGTCACCAGCGAATACCTGATCTTCCTTACCAAGAGCTCCAGGAATGATTGAGAATGTATTAGAAATACCATCCTGTGAATCCATAAATGGAAGTTTAGCAACTGATGAAAGTGAAGCAAGAGCTCCGCTCTTATCTCTACCATGTAATGGGTTTGCACCAGGTGCAAGTGGCTGACCATGCTTTCTACCACATGGAGTATCACCAGTGTTCTTACCATAAGTTACATTAGAAGTAATTGTAAGAACTGACATTGTAGGGAATCCATTTCTATATACGTGATGCTTTCTAATCTTGTTCATGAATGTTGAAACAATGTTAGCTGCAATCTTATCAACTCTATCATCATTGTTACCATATTTAGGGAAATCGCCCTCAGTCTCATAGCTTACTACAACACCCTGCTCATTTCTGATTGGCTTAACCTTAGCATACTTGATAGCTGAAAGTGAGTCAGCAACAACTGAAAGACCAGCAATACCAGTTGCAAAATATCTCTTAACATCTCTATCATGAAGAGCCATCTGGATTCTCTCGTAAGCATACTTATCATGCATGTAGTGGATGATATTAAGAGCACTTACATATACTCCTGCTAACCATTCCATCATATCATCATACTTCTCCAGAACCTCATCGTAATCAAGGTACTCAGAAGTAATTGGTCTATACTTAGGACCTACCTGTACACCTGTACACTCATCAACACCACCGTTGATAGCGTAAAGGAGACACTTAGCAAGGTTTGCTCTAGCTCCGAAGAACTGCATTTCCTTACCAACTCTCATTGAAGATACACAACAAGCGATTGCGTAATCATCACCATGAACTACTCTCATCATATCATCATTCTCGTACTGGATTGAAGATGACTTAATTGACATCTTAGCACAGTACTGCTTCCAGTTGATTGGAAGTCTTGTTGACCAAAGAACTGTTAAGTTTGGTTCTGGAGCTGGACCTAAGTTATCAAGTGTATGAAGATATCTGAATGACATCTTTGTTACAAGTGGACGTCCGTCAATACCAACACCACCAAGTGACTCTGTAACCCATACTGGATCTCCTGAGAATAACTGATTGTACTCTGGAGTACGAGCAAACTTAACGATACGAAGCTTCATAATGAAGTGATCAACGAACTCCTGAATCTGCTCCTCTGTAAATGTTCCGTTAGCAAGATCTCTCTCAGCATAGCAATCTAAGAAAGTAGAAGTACGACCAAGTGACATTGCAGCACCGTTCTGCTCCTTAACTGCTCCTAAGTAACCAAAGTATACTGCCTGAATAGCTTCCTGAACGTTTGTAGCTGGCTTAGAAATATCTATACCATATGAAGCTGCCATCTGCTTTAACTCACCAAGAGCTCTAATCTGCTCTGAAAGCTCTTCTCTTGCTCTGATAACATCATCAGTATATACCTTGCCATATGAATTCTTCTGTTTCTTCTTATCTTCAATCAAGAAGTCTACACCATAAAGTGCAACTCTTCTATAGTCACCGATGATACGTCCACGACCATAAGCATCTGGAAGACCAGTAATGATGTGGTTTGTACGACATTTTCTGATTTCTTCATCATAAACATCGAATACACCTGCATTATGAGTTTTTCTATGAGTTGTAAAGAACTCTACTACTTCTGGATCTACTTTATATCCATTATCTTCGCAAGCCTTAATAGCCATACGAATACCACCATATACATTCATACCTCTCTTGAATGGCGCGTCAGTCTGAACACCAACGATCTTCTCCTTGCTCTTATCAAGGTATCCTGGACCATGTGAAGTAAGAGTTGAAACAACCTTAGTGTCCATATCAAGTACACCGCCTGCTTCTCTTTCCTTCTTGCTTAAGTCAAGTACCATCTGCCATAAATCCTTAGTGTCCTGAGTAGCATCTGCTAAGAATGAATCATCACCTTCATATAAAGTATAATTCTTCTGGATGAAGTCTCTAAGATTAACTTCTTCCTGCCACTTTCCACCTACGAAACCATTCCATGCTGTTGATTCCATTGTTTAAATTCCTCCTTTTTTAATTAGTGTTTGACACTAAATTGTTATTGTAATTATAAATGTGTTTACCAAAATGTAAGATTAAGTATCCTACATCTATGATGTTATCTATATTATAATTTCAAATTGTATACACGTCAACGGAAAAAAATAATTAATTGTACTTTTTCCGATACAAAGATTGTATACTGTATACACATTATTTTGATTAATATTTATAATAAGCTTACATAATGAATGTGTTGCTAAAATGTTTGTAATTCCCTTGTAAATTGATATTTATATAATAGACATTTCAAAAATAATGTATTATTATATAGTACATAATATTAGTAGCAATTTATATACTAATATACATTAGACATAAGGAGGTAACAAAATGGCTAACGTTATAACAAAGGATATGCTTATACATGAAATAATTAGTGTTGATCCAGGTAATGCAGCTATTCTTATGGCTTCTGGAATGCATTGTGTTGGATGCCCTTCAGCAGCAATGGAATCATTAGAAGAAGCTTGTATGGTTCATGGAATGAATGTTGATGAAGTTATTGCTTCAATCAATGACTATTTAGCAAAAAAAGAAAGCAATTAATTGTTATTTTATAGGTTGATTCTTGATGTTACAGATGGATGCTTTTAATATGTAACATCAAGTAATCGTATATTTTTTAGGAGGAGTACGTATGTCATATAATGATGATGCTTCAAATAATACTTTTAAATTAGCTGGCGGAATGAATAATTCTAATCCAAATACTCAGTATTATGGTCAGTATACACAAAACAACCAGAATCCAAACCAATACAATCAGGGTTTCAACCAATTTACACAGGCTAATCAATCAGGACAATATAATCAGACTAATCAGATGGGACAGTACAATAACCAGTATAATCAGAATTCACAATACAACCCATATTATAATGATATGTATGCTAATAACGGTTCTGCTGTTAACTATTCAACATTTTCACAGTCTAATTCAATTGCTAATGCAAAGAGCACAGATATTATTTCGTCTAAGAAGTTTAATATGCTCTATGGCGGAATGCTTATATATAGCTTTCTTATAAACGCAATTATGATTATGTTCTTTTTTGATCCAATTTACGAGTTAACATCAAATGGACTAGGTTTCTTTTTAATTTATTTTGCCATGATAATTGTGGGAAATATTATGATTAAAAAATCTGAAGAAATTGTTGTCAACTTCATTGGATTTAATTTAGTCGTTGTTGCTCTTGGATTTGTTGTAACAACCGTTGTTGATACGTTTATTGTCTACGGTTACAGTAAAGTAATTGCCACAGCTTTTTTCGCAACTGCAGCAATTACTTTCACAATGATTCTTTTATCAAACATATTCCAAAATTTCTTCAACAGTATAGGAACTACTTTGGGTATAATACTTATTATAACAATTATCGTTGAACTTATTTTGGCTTTTACTGGTATCTTTTATACCTTCACTGATTATCTAATTTTATTTATCTTCTGTGGATATATCGGATATGATTGGGCGAGAGCCAACACTTGCGAAAAAACTACTCGAAACGCAATTTATATGGCTTGCGAAATGTATATAAATATTGTTAATGTATTTATTAGATTAATTAGTATTTTATCTAGAGCAAATAGAAATTAGTATATATAACAAAAAACGCACCTTATTCAAGGTGCGTTTTTTGATGTAGAAACTTCATAATAATTATATCTTAGCTAATGTATGAATAGCGTCATCCATAACTATAAGCTTATAATGTTCTTTAATATAATCTGGAGTTGCATATGTTGTTCTTACTCTCTCGCCATACTCGCTTACTACATTGCATACTCTAACAAATTCTGAATCAGTGTTATCGTTCTTTGTTAAGAATAAATAGTATAATCCATCTTTTTCATTCTTGTATAGCGAATTCTTACTCTTATATATTCCTGCTATAAAATCAGAAGCCTTAATTACTTCCTCTAAACTCTTAAAAGCATACAATCTAAACACTTCAACTGCCTTTTCATTCATAACAGGACTGTTGCTATTTTTCTTTTGACTATTAATTGCTCCTAGGCCCAGACCCTCTGCCAAGCTTCCAAGAGCTTCCATCAATCCTCCAGCCATCTTGCCTGCAACACTACTTATCTGCTGATTATCATTTGCATCTTCAGTAGATGATGACTCTTCTGAATTCAACGCATCCATATCATCATCATATTCTGTATCGTCATAGTATTCTTTATCAGCCAAAGGTTTAGTAAACCTAGAAAATCTTGTATCAAGCTCATCAGGGTCTTCCACTTTAGTAATTATCAAAACTAAACATTCCTTAGAAACTGGTATAGCCTCAATCATCAATGGAATATTGTCTACCTCAAACCCTAACTCATTAGATGCCTGTTGCATCAATTCACGAAATAATTCTTTCGCTTTGTCTGTTCCATATGCCAACTCAGTCAAAAGAAGTTCCTTGTCTGCCAAATCTGCCTTATATAGAGTACATCTTATTTGATTTTCGCTTATTCTCTCTATCTTCATACTAGTCACTCCTTTGCTAAAAGCTATTATTAGTTTATCACAAAAAATACACATGTAAAGATAATTCTTAATTTTTTCACACATTTATGTCTTGATTTTATTTTGAAGTTATAGTAAATTATCATGTGTAAGTAAATCGTTAGGTTTTCTTTTTTATTCATTGCGTATATCACGCATTTTTTCACAAAACCAATTCATATATTTATTTTTTGAATTTTTTTGTATTTTATTTTGGTTATTTTATCAAAATATTTTTTACATAACTTTCTAATTAATTCATCATACGTCTTTATAGAAATTGTTATGTCATTTTTTCCTAATGATTTACATACAACTGCGGAATTATCATATATGGAATATATAAAATATCACACAATTCTCCTTATATCTACTATATGATATGCCAGCAAGAAAGGAAGGTGTTATATTACAAAACTAAAATAAATAATCTAATCTATAGCATAATACAATACACAACAAAAAAGGACCGATACGTAATGTATCAGTCCTTTTTATGTAATAATATATTACTCTTCTGAAATTGCACCTGTTGGACAAGTTCCTGCGCAAGCTCCACATGAGATACAAGTATCTGCTGCGATTTCGAACTTTCCATCACCTTCGCTAATAGCACCTACAGGACAAGCTCCTGCACAAGCTCCACATGCAACACATGAATCACCAATTACGAATGCCATGATTTATTCCTCCTTGTAATATTGATAATCTTTATCATCTAGAGTTATTCTAATGCATTTTGAAGTATATATCAAGTAATTTTTTATCTTTATATGCAATATATGTTCATCTTTATATTTCAATTTAAAGATAATACCCTTCCTCAATGCTATGGCATAGAGTGTTGTAAGCACTATATTATCAAAAGAAATCAAAACTCTTGTCATTAGATACCTTTATATGTAATTAACCACACTCTTTTGATTTTTTTGATTATTCTTTAATATTCTTATCGTCAATATCTTTCAAATCATCATGTTCACTCAACGCAAGCTTTTGTACTAGTTCTTTCACCTTGTATTCCAATTGTGAAATTTGAATATTGAGATAAAATAATTTTACTAATAAAATAAATATCACTGCCAAAAATATCATATTAACTGGCGACTGTATTCCTATCACATCAGACATCATAACTAGTACATCTGGGAATATTGCCATTGCAATTAATACTAGTGATAAAATTATCCAAAACAACGAATATTGTATTTGGAATTTGGAATGGCGAATCTTTCGCATCATAATTATCATGCATAAAATTGATACGATAATAAGTAAAATTCTTAATATTATTGACATTTTACGACCTCTTTCTAAAGTTATTTATCAACAAAATCGAAATAAGCATTCTTAGCATATATATTATAGATTTGCCAAAATTAAGATAGCTTGTCCCTGCCATTCTCTCTTCCATAGTTACCTGAACACTTGCAATATTTACCCCTTGTTTCAACAAGAACGCAATAGTATCAGGTTCCGGGCCGTAATTTATATTATTAGCAAATTCCTTTATCATTTTTCGATTATACAATCTCATTCCTGATGTTGGATCAGATAATTTTTTACCAGTTGTAAGCTTAATAGCTGTGCCAATCAAACGACTTCCAAACATTCTTGGGCTCCATGGTTTCTTTTCTGTTTCAAATCTTGAACCTATAACAATGTCAAATCCCTCTGATGCTTTTTTTAACATAATATCAATATAATCTGGATTATGTTGTCCATCAGCATCTATCTGTATCGCATATTCGTACTTTTTAAGATTGGCATATTTAAGACCTGTTTGAAATGCGCCCTCTAATCCTAAATTAACTGGCAAATCAACAATATTATAGTTGTTTTTGTGACATATTTTAGATGTATTATCACGTGAACCATCATTAATTATTACATAGTCGTATTTCGGATACTTCTTTACAATGTTATCAACAACTCGCTCTATGCTCTCCTCCTCATTATAAGCAGGCAATATTACCAAAACGCTCATCAAATGCACCTTTATCCTTTAATTAATTTAGGCCTTCGCCTTTTTTATATATTTTCCCAATTAGCTTTGCAATAGGTTTTGGCCACATTTTCTTAAACATGTCCATATCTTCTTCTCCTCGCTTAGAATTATCAATTAATCCACTTGTAGTAGATTGTTCATGAATTCTATGATGCATCAGTATCCTATTACAATATACAAAGTCTCCTCGCATTGTAGCAAAATTTACCCATGTTTGCCAGTCTAAATTGCTTCCATATTTTACTTCAAATACTGGCGTGGACAATTTGTCCATATTATATGTGACCGACGGACAACATATTGGATTTCCAAACATTAGAATTCCTTTTTTTGCAAACTTTTTGTTCTGCAATTTAGCAAACTTCATAGGAAGAAGCATAAGTCTTTTTACTGTAAGCAGCCTAGATTTATTTACCCTTTGTCCCTGTCTGATTTCACCATAATCTGAAAATGCAATCAAGGCATTGGGATTATTTTTTAGCTTAGTCATTATTGTGTCTAAATAAGTCGGTTCATACGTATCATCCTGGTGTGCAATAGTTACATATCTAGTATTACACTTTGAAATACCAAAATTCCAGTCTTGCGCAATACCTCCCTCGCCTTCATTCACATAAAGTGGTACATCATGCTTCCTAGCTAAATCATCAATATATTCACTTGGTGTAGATGTCACCATTATTATCCTACTGCGCACACTTTGTTTTTCTAAAGAACATATACATTCTTCCAAAAATGGACTATCCTTATATGCACATACAACAAAAGTATGTACTCCATCTTTTATTTTCATACGATACCTCATAGCAAAATAATCTAATGAAATA
The DNA here is from genome assembly GCA_029338675.1 of Lachnospiraceae bacterium. Taxonomy (GTDB): domain Bacteria; phylum Bacillota; class Clostridia; order Lachnospirales; family Lachnospiraceae; genus Coprococcus_C. The sequence goes on along the minus strand of JAQYAV010000072.1, from coordinate 13,363 downwards.
TACTATGCCCATTAACTGCCTTATGCATGTATGATGCAAAGTATTTCTTATATAGTATATTATCTAACATATATAAAATCAATATATATATCCTTTACAATTCTAATAAAAATGATAATATATAAATAGGATTTATTTTAGGAGGATTTTATGAACACGCATCTAAATAGGAATCACAAAAAAATTATCTTTTCTGTATTTTTATTTATATTATCATTTAATTTATGTGGTTGTTTTGGAAAACCCAAAAATTTCTCATCTGATGACCTCACAATAACATTAACTGTAGATTTTAATGAGCGAAAAAGCAAAGATTTTAATTTGTATTTATCTTGTGATGACGTTGTTTTCACAGCAAAAAAAGAAACAGCATCTGATCTTGAAGCTATTGGATATGAGGTTTCATCTCTAAAAGGATATTGTCATGAATTGTTAAGCCTTAACAACCAGCCAACATCATCCTTGATTCAAAAGAATGATTACTACTATTTTGTTAATTCAGAAGTATCTGGTGGTGCAAAATATACCTACGTACACTTCATGTTTGAACGCAATAAGGTTTATTGGGTTTGCAATTTTGTTTGTAAATCAAAGGACTATTCCAGAATAGAAAAATATATTTTCCAATGGGCTGATACAATTACATTCAAAGACTAAATAAAAAAGTTCAATTCTTATTAGAGAATTGAACTTTTTTATTTGAATAATCTTCCAACCATCCAATTAGTCTTCCTTTTCCTTTCTCTGACAGCCGACTTATTGTCATAATTTATCATTCTGTTGATAATTAGTGAACTGTTCAAAAGACTCTTTATGTTGCCACTTTTCATCATCTGACTTTGTTTCTTTCAAAAACTCATCAGCCTCGTTTTCACCCTCTAACTTCGTCTCTTCCAAAAACTCATCGGCATCATCTTCATCATCTTCTTCACCAAACATTTTGTCCTCATAGGTGTATTTTTCACCTGCAAACGTCATATATGTCAGATAAAACATAATCGGAATAGAAATGAAAATTAATACAGAAAAAATTCTATTCATTGAGCCATTTGCGTCAACTGACATTCTATATGTCGAAAAGCAGACTATAACAAACAGCAAAAAATCTATTAACACTGTTAGAAAAACTTTAGTCTTTCTATCCATACGTATATCTCCATAATCAATTTTACTATTCAGTTGGGACCAAATTCTTAAGACTAATGTCCATAATTGGAGCTGAGTGAGTAAGCGCACCTGACGATACATAATCAACTCCTGTTTTAGCTATTTCAGCAAGTCTTTCTTTAGTAACATTACCAGAGCACTCTGTTTCTGCTCGTCCTGCAACTATTTGTACAGCCTTAGTCATTGTCTCGTTATCCATGTTATCTAACATAATAATATCTGCCCCAGCGTCAATCGCCTCTTGAAGCTGCTCAAGACTTTCAACTTCTACCTCGATTTTTCTAACAAATGGTGCATATTCTCTTGTCATTTCTACAGCTTTTTTAATACTTCCTGCTGCACCAATATGATTATCCTTAATGAGTACACCATCAGATAAATTATATCTATGATTAGTGCCGCCACCAACCTTTACAGCATATTTTTCAAAAGGTCTCATATTAGGAGTTGTCTTTCTTGTGTCAAGAAGCTTAGTCTTCTTACCTACTAATTCATCAGCAAGGCTTCTTGTAAATGTAGCAATTCCACTCATTCTCTGTAAATAATTAAGTGCTGTTCTTTCACCTGAAAGAAGTGCCTTAATATCGCCTTTTATTACACCCATTAGCTGACCATTTTTAACAGCATCTCCATCCTTTAAATCTGTTTCAAATACTGCAGTGTCATCTAATAATTCAAAGGTTCTCTTAAATACTTCTAAGCCACAAATGATTCCGTCTTGCTTACATATCAGATCTGCCTTTCCTTGCTTTGGTTCAGGCATAATTGCATTTGTAGTTACGTCTTCACTTGTTATATCCTCTCTAAGAGCATTTAGAATGTATTCATCAATATTAATTCTATTTGTTACACCATTTATCATAAAAATCCTCATCCCTTCTTTTTATTTCATTTAAAATCAGCCTCTTATTATCTTCATTCCATTTATCAGGCTCGCTATATGCTTCTAAATCAATGTCAGTTTGAACAAGATCAATTCCATCAATCTCTTCTGTGATTATCCAACCTGCTCTTTCTGAAAATACAAGACTCTCAAGCAATGAATTACTAGCTAATCTGTTAGCACCATGAACTCCATTACAAGCTGTCTCTCCAACAGCAAATAAATTCTTAACAGAAGTTCTGCCATAGGTATCAGCCATAATTCCACCCATAAGATAATGCTGAGCTGGAGTAACTGGGATATCTTCCTTGCTAATATCGTACCCAACCTCTAGGCAATGTCTATAAATATTAGGGAATCTTCTCATAATTTCATCCTTAGGCATATGCTTGATAGAAAGCATAACATAAGGTCTTCCGTCAATTTCCATTTGCTTTCTTATCTCTTCAGTAACAACATCACGAGGTAGCAGTTCATTTACAAAACGCTGGCCTGCTTTGTTAAGTAATATTGCACCTTCGCCTCTTACAGATTCAGAAATAAGGAATTTACGATTAACATTTTCTTCATATAATGTTGTTGGATGAATCTGTATATAATTAATATTCTCTAATTCAATGTTATGCCTAAGAGCAAGAGCAAAGCTGTCACCTGTAATATGACGGAAGTTTGTTGAATGAGCAAATAAACCACCTATTCCGCCTGTGGCAAGTACAACCTCTTTTGAGTAAACAACCTTTGCTTTACCATTTCTTTCTAAGACTATTCCATGGCATGCGTTGTCCTCAATGATCAAATCAAGCATCTTAGTATACTCACATAATGTAATGTTATCTCTTTCTCTTACATTATTAAGAAGCTTATTTGTTATCTCCTTACCTGTTACATCCTTATGATGCAATATTCTGTATGTTGAATGTGCCCCTTCTCTTGTATATTCAAAGGTTCCATCCTGATTCAAATCAAATAAAACGCCATACTCAATTAATCTTTTCATTATCATAGGCGAATTCTCTATCATAACTCGAACAGTTTCTTCATTGTTCTCGTATCTTCCTGCACGAAGTGTATCCTCAAGGAAGCTATCAAAATCTGTAGGCTCTTTGAGTGTACAGATTCCACCTTGAGCAAGATAAGAATCGCTGTTCTTTATGCTGTCCTTTGAAATCATCAAAATCTTGTACTTAGGAGAAATAGATAATGCAGCAAACAAACCTGCCACACCAGTTCCTACTATAATAATGTCATAGCTATTTCTAATTTCAATTAAATTGTTGTCTTCCACCTTTTTATCCTCTTTTAATTAATATGAAATGATTATTAATGCGGTAATAAAATATCTTATGTCGTATATGTTAGAAAATAGTTTTACCAATCATTTTCCCATTATTTACAATAATCTCATATAGTTATTGTAATGTCAATTAATTATGATATACTACATAAAGGTATTATGATTTTAAAGGAAGGTGAAATACATAATGTATACAATTGATTTTAGTAAACCATGCCATGTATATTTTATGGGCATTGGTGGAATTAGCATGAGTGGTTTAGCCGAAATACTTATTGACGCAAACTTTAAGGTTTCAGGCTCTGATATAAAAGAAACTGACATTACTGCTTCATTAGTGGCAAAGGGAGCACATATTAATTATTCACAGATTGCTTCTAATATAGGTAATGACATTGATTTAGTTGTTTATACTGCTGCCATCAATAAAGCTAATGAAGAGCTTTTAGAGGTTCAGGCAAAGAACATTCCTATGCTATCAAGAGCGCAGCTTCTTGGTCAGATAATGAGCAACTACAAATATGGTATTGCAATAAGTGGTACTCATGGAAAGACAACAACTACTTCTATGATGACCCATGTATTACTCCAGGCAGATACAGATCCAACAGTATCTATCGGCGGTATGCTTGATGTAATCGGTGGAAATATTAGAGTGGGTAATTCTGATTATTTTGTAACAGAGGCTTGCGAATATACAAATAGTTTCCATGAATTCAATCCATATGTAAGTGTTATCCTCAATGTTGATGAGGACCACTTAGATTTCTTTAGTGGAATTGATGAGATAGTTGAATCTTTCAAAACATTTGCAACAAAGCTCCCTAATGATGGCTTACTTGTAATTAATGGCGATATGGAGCATTACGGAAAAATAATAGATGGTCTTAATTGTAATATAGTAAGTTTTGGTCTTAACGATAACAATAAATATCAGGCTAAAAATATTTCATTTAACGAAAATGGCCAGCCTACATATACTTTGTATGTTGATGGCGAAGAAAAGTATGTTGTTAAGTTAAGCTCTACAGGAATACACAATGTTGTGAATTCATTATCTGTAATTGCTGTATCAGATTTTCTTGGAATTGATTCTAAGCATATACTTAACGGCCTTATCTCTTGCACAAGTGCAAAGAGACGTTTCGAGAAAAAGGGCGTTACTGAAAACGGAGTGTTGGTATTAGACGATTATGCTCATCACCCAACAGAAATATCTGCAACACTTGCTGCTGCAAAAAATACTCCTCACAACGAGTTATGGTGTATATTCCAGCCACATACATACACAAGAACATATGCTTTATTAGATGATTTTGCAAAGGCACTTAGTGTTTGTGACCATGTAATCCTTGCAGACATCTATGCTGCACGTGAAAAAGATACAGGAATGATATCTTCTAAGGATTTATGTGATAAAATTAATGCTATTAATAATGTTGCAGTCTATATTGACTCATTTGATGGAATAAAAGAATTCGTTCAAAAAAATTGCAAAAAAAATGACTTGTTGATAACTATGGGCGCCGGAAACGTTGATACTATTGGAAATGAGCTAATAAAAAAATAGTTATCAACATTATCCACAAGAAGTGTTTGTAACTAATCTACAAATACTTCTTGTTTTTTTATTTACATAAAATTTACAATAACTACGCATTTTCAATGCATAACAACAGTTATCAAAATTATGGTAACTAACTATCCACACTATCCACATTATCCACATTTTTCCTATTTTCGTCGAGCAAAACTATGTTCGATTGCAAATATTTATCCCTATGTTATAATTCATTTTGCATTAGAGAAAAGGGGTAAAATTCGCAATGAAAACTATTACAATTTCAACAGAAAATAGCGAAACTTATTCATCCATTTCTAACTTCTTTATTGACTATTATATGACAGATGCAAATGGTGAATTTGTTAAAATATATTTATATTTAGTAAGACTTCTTCAGCATGGTAATCCTGTTACTGTAGCTCAGATTGCTGATCATTTCAATTTAACTGAGAATGATATTTGTAGAGCTATAAGATATTGGATTTCAAGGGATGTGTTGCGTTTCAAATATGATGACAACAAGCGTCTCAGTGGTATTGTTTTACTTCCACTTCATGCACCAGCTACAGATATGGATTTAGGTATTGATGCTGTGACACTTCTCAAATCAGATGCAAGTGATTTAGAAGACAATACAAAAAACGAAGTTATTTATGCTGAAAAGAATATCTTAGACAATAATGCAACAAACGGTAACATTAAAGCACCAGTTAGTCAAACTAAGCAGGTCCCTGATGTTCCTGTTTTTACTAAAAAAGCTATTGAGGCAAAACTTCGTGATGAGGAATGGGAGGATCTTACTTTCCAGCTAGAAACATATTTCGCAAGACCTTTGTCTAATAATGAAATTAATTCTCTTATGTATATTCATGATTCACTTGGTTTTAGCGTGGATTTAATGGAATATCTTTTTGAGTATTGCCTGACATTAGGTAAGAAAAGTGTTAAATACGCTCAAGCAGTTGCTATTGAATGGTATAAGGATGACATAAAGAATCGTCAGACTGCCAAGGAAAACTACACTGCAACTAATGGAATGATTAAGTTAGTATACAAAGAACTTGGAATTAACAATAGAACTTGTCCTACCCAAGCAGAATTAGCTTTTGTTAAAACATGGAGTAACGATTATGCTATGACTCCTGAACTTATTCAGCTTGCATGTCAGAAAGCTATTTTGTCTAAGCCTAATTCAGCCAACTTCAAATATGTTAATGGCATAATTGAAAGCTGGCATAAAAATAATGTTAAGACCCTTTCAGATGTTGATGAACTAGATAAAACATTTGTAGCCAAAATTAACGCAAAGACTAATTCTACAAAACAGCCAAGCAACGTTAGCAGCTTCAATAACTTTAAGCAGACTAAGCTTGATGCTCAGCTTGATGAGATGGAAGAATTATTACTTAATGAGGTAAACAGATAATGGAATATACTTCACTTAGTATAGAAAACATATTACATGAATACGAAAAAACACGCCTTGCAAACAAGCGCATTATTCAGGACAGAAAGAATGAGATATATGCGAAAATACCAAGAATTTTCGAGATAGATTCAGACAGTACTTCTTCATATCTTGAAATTGCCAAAATGCGTGTTTTAGGAAAGGATAGCGATAAATCGCAGACTCGAATTGCAAGCTACAAAAATCGAGAACTCGCCAAGGAAAAAACTCTTCTCCTTGAACAACATGGTTATCCAGCGGATTATTTAGATCCAATATATACTTGCAAAATATGCAAGGACACTGGTTATGTTAACCAGGAAAAATGTTCTTGCTTTATAAATAAAATTATTGATTCACTATATTTACAATCAAATTTAAATAATATTTTGAAACAAGAGAATTTTAATACATTTTCTTTCGAATACTATAGCAAAGAGCTTTATAATGACAAAAAATTCTCTCCTTATGACAATGTCAAAAATATTGTGGAGCATTCAAAGAATTTTATTAATCGTTTTGAAACCCAAAAGTCATACAGAGGAAACATACTTATATATGGTGAAACAGGTCTTGGAAAAACTTTTCTCACTAACTGCATTGCAAAGGAATTATTAGACGCTGGACATTCAGTTTTATATCTTTCTGCAGGGGAATTATTCGAGTCTGTATTGGCAGGATATTTAATGAATCAAAAAATAGAGCTTGAAGATTTGTTCAGATACATATATAATAGCGAATTGTTGATAGTGGATGATTTAGGAACTGAGCTTACAAATAATTTTGTTTTATCCCAGTTCTTTGAGATTATCAACAAAAGAGAGACTTCAGGTCGTTCAACTTTAATATCTACAAACCTAAGTATGAAACAACTTCGTGACAGATATTCTGAACGAATTATGTCAAGAATAATAGCTAATTACACTGTATTTAATATGTACGGTGATAATATAAGATATCAAAAAAGAAAGAAAGAGATTAGCAGTATTTCTTAATGCTACGGAGGAAAAACAATGCCTGATTCAAGTAATCTTATTAACATCCCTGTTGGAAAACTAGGAATTATACCTTTACAAAGTTGTATGCCCCTTGGCGAAAAGGTAGATATGTATATTGCTCGTTGGCGTGCAGAGCGTCACAACGAACATAAAGACAGTATAACTTTTGCTGGTTACGAAAAAGAATCTTACATTATCAAATCTTCTTGCCCACGTTTTGGTTCAGGAGAAGCTAAAGGTACAATTTCAGAGTCTGTTCGTGGTACAGATGTATACCTTCTTGTTGATGTTGTTAATCATAGCATCCAGTATAATGTATGTGGTCAGCCTACAATGATGTCTCCAGATGATCACTATTCTGATTTGAAGAGAGTTATTGCAGCAATTGGCGGTAAAGCAGCTCGTATTACAGTTATTATGCCATTCTTATACGAGAGCAGACAGCATAAACGTAATGGGCGTGAATCTCTTGACTGTGCTATTGCTCTTCAGGAGCTTGTAGCTATGGGCGTTGATAACATTATCACTTTCGATGCTCATGATCCTAGAGTACAGAATGCAATTCCTCTCAATGGTTTTGAAAATATAATGCCAACTTATCAGTTTATAAAGACGTTATTAAAGACTACACCAGATCTCACATTAGATAGCGATCATATGATGGTAATAAGCCCAGATGAAGGTGCAATGAAGCGTGCAATCTTCTTTGCAAACCATTTAGGTGTTGATATGGGTATGTTCTATAAGAGAAGAGATTATTCTACTATTGTCAATGGAAAGAACCCTATTGTCGCTCACGAATTCCTTGGTGATACAGTTGAAGGTAAAGATGTAATCGTTATTGATGATATGATTGCTTCTGGCGAAAGTATTTTAGATGTTGCAAGACAGTTAAAGTCAAGAAAAGCAAGACGAGTATATGCTCTTGCTACATTCGGTTTATTTACAAATGGACTTGAGATATTTGATAAATGTTATGAAGAAGGCATTATCGAGAAGGTTATTACTACAAACCTTACTTATCAAAGTCCTGAATTATTTGAAAGAAAATGGTATGAGTCTGCTGATTTAAGCAAGTACATTGCAATCTTAATTGATCATCTTAACCATGATGCATCAATTAATGGTCTTACTGATCAGTCTGAAAGAATTCAGTCAAGAATTAAGGAATACAAAGAGACTGGTACAATCACTTCAAATTATAAAGCACCTAAGGTTAACAACTAACATAGTTTAGTTTCCAATAAAAAATACTAGGAACAGGATTATTAATTCCCGTTCCTAGTATTTTTTATTCTATAGTGTATGATAAGTATATTCTAATTTCAAGTTGTCAAATAATACTTTTAATGTCTCATTCTTAGTCAGAATTATTATCTGATCTGAAGGAATATCTTTTAAGCATTCCAATGTATTGATTATTGTAAATCTGTCACAGCCTACAAATGCTTCATCAAGAACAATCGGCATATTTTCTGAACAAAGCTTAGCGGCTAACGCTATTCTTATTGCTAAATAAAGTGGTTTCATATCTTCAACTCTTATATTAGCAAATTCTACAAATCCTTCTTCACTTTTAACATATAACTTATGTCTATCATCAAAACGAATGTCAGTAAACTTTCCTGATGTAATCTTTGCAATTATATCTTTTGCTTCAGAATTAATTATCTGTTCATATCTGCCTTTGATTTCTGCAGAAATATCTCGTATAGCATTAATTGCAAGATTAATAGAATGTATTTCTCTTTGAATTGCAGTACGTTTTGCTATTAATTCTTCTCGCTCATGTTTAATTTCTATCTTTTTATTTTGTCTTTCTAGGAATTCTGCCTCAACCGCTCTAAACTCGGCTTTTCTATCCATGAACTCCTTTGCATATGACATATCAATTTCAACATCCTGAGCTTCTTGCTTTCTCTCCATGCTGTAAATAATTCGCTTAAACTCTTCTTCAGAAGGCATATTCTTTTCAGCGGAAAACATTCCTTTTTCAAACATACCTTCAATTATTGTAATTGCAACGATTACAAAAGCACATATACAAAAAATCTGTCTAACCTCTTTGGAAAGAGGAACAATATTTACCATAAGGCAAATTACGCCAAATACAAATAAACCAGTTAACAAAATAACCCATACTTTGTCAGTAAACTTCTCTTCAGGCATATAATCCTTTAATAGGTCTGGATCAAGGAACACACTATTTGATACCAATTCGTCAAGCTGCTCATTAACATCTTCACTTTCAACAAATGTCTCTTCACCCTTTTTATTTTCAATAAGCTTTCTAGCTTCACGTTTTCTCTTTGCAGTTTCTAATGCAAATTCTGAATCAAGTTCATCTATTTTTTCTTTAACAACTCTAAGACAATCTTCTACATCATCATAATCTTCTAAGTCAAAGCCTAATTTTTCAATCTGTCTATCATATTCGTACGTATCTAATGTACTCTTTTTCTCTTCAAGCTTGTTTACTGCTGCTTCAACATCATACACACTTGAACCCGATAAAGTAAGATTACTTAAATATCCTTCAATATTTTTAGAAATCACCAAAGAATTATTTCCTTTGCAACCATCAATACAAAGAATCTCTTCAAACAAGCTATTATCGTAATCAATAATACTTTCCTGAAGACTATTATTATACTTTAGGGGCACTTCTCTTCCAGTCATTACATCCATCACACTAGTCTTCTTGTTAACCGCTGTAAAATCCTTCTCCACAAGATAGTTGTGATCATTATGATTAATGTATGCCTTGCCTGTATATCCTCCACCATTATTAGGTTTTCTATCTGGCTTGCCCTTCTTTTTTCTGTCGATATCGTTATGCCCATATATCATTGCAGAAATAAAATCTCTTATTGTTGTTTTTCCTGATTGTTTGCCTCCGCAAATAATATTAAATCCTTTTTTAAGGCTTATCTCTTTATTATTAAATTGGCCATATTCTTTAAGTAACAATTTATTTAAAAACATTATTCTTCTCCAATATTAAGCAACGCATCTACGCCATATCTAAGCGCCTTGTACCTAATTTCTTTTTCTTCGATTTGATTTTGCTTCGACATTTCCTTAATGAATTCACCTAACAAATTTCCTTCATTGCATTCGTACAGTTCACTTAAATTGTATTCATTTTTAGTTTCGTTATTAAGAGCAAATACATTATATCGTCTTGTTATTGCACTCATGTTAATAGCTACGTTTGATGCAAGACTCCCCTTAATAGTAATATTATATATGTTCTGTGTGCCATTTTTCTTAATCTGCTCATCCAAAATTTCAACTATATCCTCGTTGGTATCTGAAGGAGAAACATTAACGCACATATTAATATATGTTCTTCTACTTATTGGAACAAAGGATATTGTTGTATTTCTTTGCTCGTCTACTTCACCTAAAATGTATCCATGCTTACCTGTTTCAGTACTGCAAAGTGGCTCTAATGAACCAGCATATGCCATTCTGTTTTTAAGCATATGCGAAGGCTTATGCAAATGTCCAAGTGCAACATAGTCAAAACCAAGCTTAGAAACAACCTCTCTTGAAAATGGCATGTGAGTATCGTCTCCACCATGTCCAAGCAAAATATTGTATGTGTCCTCACGCTTTGGAGCCATAGTTTCAATAATGTTCTTCTTACATTCTTTATGTCCGTAACTAATTCCTGTTACAGAAACCTTCAAATCTTCAAAATATGCTTCATCTATCTGTTCACTAGACAATATCTTAACATCAGCCTCAAATGGATGCTCTGACCATTTGTTATCTTTGCTGATATAATCATGATCTCCTGCCACAATTACTGTCTTTGTTCCGCCCATCTGCTTGAGTCTAAAATCCAACTCTTTTAACTGCTTCTCAGTTGGTTGCGAATCAAACAAATCACCTGCAATAATTAGTAGGTCGATTTTGTCTGCCTCACATATCTTAGTAACCTTAACAAATGTGTTATGTATCTCTTCTGTTCGATCATTACTCCAAATCTTACCCTTATCTGGAGCCATTCCCATATGAATATCTGCAATATGTATAAATTTCATCATTACCCCTCATTATGAAGCACTAATTATTCATATTATGCATGTCCAAATAGTAATATAAAATAACCAATACTTTATCAACACTTATCCTTAAATTATATTACTTTTTTTCAATATTAGCAATGGATTTTAATGCTTCTCTCTCTCTTGTAAGCTCTTTATATAGCTCATACGCATTCCAATCAATGTTATGTTTAGTTATTATAGCCTTACACGAAATAGGTTCAATATTATTTGCTTTATATTTTGCAAGAAATACATCTAACTGCTTATCATTTATCTCATAAAATACAAGCATTGGCTCATCTAAATCCTTGTCTGATTGTTCGGTAATCCCATCATCATATCCTAGTGCGCCTGCATGACAACCAATTGGTTGTAAAAATCTTCTTTTAGGTATCTTTTTTACCTCAAAATTCAAGGTCAAACACATATCACTTATCTTTCTATGTATTTCCTGTGGTACGCTATATAGCAAAACCTTTCCCATAATTCACTCCAGCTTTCTCTTATATTTTTCTCTTGTCGCCTGTCCGCCTCTAATATGTCTTTCCTGTTTATTTATATCTAAAACGCTTCTTGTTTCTTTGGCAAGCTCTGAATCTAAGTACGCTAATCGTTCTGTAACGTCCTTATGTACGGTTGATTTAGAAATCCCAAACTTCTTCGCCGCCTGCCTGACTGTGGCGCCCTCCTCGATGATATAATGTCCGATTTCTATCACACGTTGTTCGATGTAGTCTCTCACCTATGCAAACCTCTTATAGCTTGTTTGTACAGTATATGCGGTAATTAGGTTTAATATCACATTAAGTATTTCTCACATTTCATAGAAAAACAAAGTATCATCCATTTTAATAAATAACTCCTTGCTTATACATCAATTGTTCAACTGAATCCATCAACTATTCTATAGTTTTTACCATATACATTTGATAACATTTTTATTTATCATTCAGTTGTTTTTTCTCCTACCATTGCGGTTTCGATGGCATCTGCTGAGTATACTCTGCCATCCTTTACATCAGCCATACCTTTTTTCGATTTCTTTATCAAATTGTTCTTTCGTGAGAGAGCCATATGCAAGCGGTACAGTTCTCGTTTTTTTCGCTTTGGCTGTTTTCAAAATCTCAGCAAGATTATCACCATTAAGCACTCCCGGATAATCTTCCTGGAATCCAACTAATACATCCTTATTTTCCTGTTCAAGTTCTCTACACAGCTTATAAAAAGCATACAAATCTTCTTTCTTATAAACAGCCTCGATAAAAGCTCTGGAATCTTCCGGTATTCGACTATAAGAATCGTATAAATCGATTATAGCCTTTTGAATTTTTTCAAATGTCAATGGGGCATTCCGTTCTTCCTGCTCAATCAGCACACCTACAATGTCAGATAAATCATTTTTATATTGGCGTCCTGCCATAAGTTTCATTGCTACAAGATATTCAGCTGATACTGTTCTAATCTGTAAAATATTCGCAAAAGTCTTATAATACTTTGAATATTCCACCAATCTTGGCGTATACGAATTTGTATTAACAAAGTCTGTGTTTAACCAGCCAACCGGAAGACCGAGTCTGTCCCCTACAGTATTAATCGCATCCTTCATTGCTCCTGATGACTTAATAATTGCATCAATGTCATAGGTCATTTCTCTAAAACCATAATTTATAAGAATTGATGCCCCTCCAATCAGAATAATCTCCGCCGGCATTTGGGTACCATTCTTTTTTCGAAATTCTTTTGCCAGTTCTTTTAGATAGCTATCCAGATTTTCTTTTGTAAAAGGCTTATCAGCAGACATTTCGCACCTCGCTTTCCACTATATTAAATCGTAAAAATTCTGGTATTGCGTTCGCAAGTGCTTTTTCTTTTATACTTTCATCTCCGGTTGCTGCATATGACACAACTACACCTGCAGGAAAATATGGTTTTTCAAGCTTTTGAGAACGAAT
>JAQYAV010000071.1 GCA_029338675.1 Lachnospiraceae bacterium | reverse complement strand
TTCGATACGAACGTAATTTATTCTTGATAAAGTCAACGGCATCTTCATTATTTAATATTTCTGCTGCTATCATACCGCCTACATATGTGAGTGATACTGGAATTACTGGGTCCATCTAATCACCTCTCAAACTTTATAGTACAATATATGTGACTGTAAAAAATGTGTGACAATTAATTTGCAAGTAAATAGTTTCTAGCAAGATGGCTTCGCCAAGCCCTCTATGTCCATACGCTTACCTATGTCCTTGCTGCGGCTGCGCCACGCAAGGCCATGGACGGAAATCGTACGGACATGGAGTGCTGAAATCCATATTTCTATTATTATTTATTACACATAATTTTCTCACTTATAGCAAATGATAATACCGGAGGATCATAATGAATATTTACTATATGCCAAAACCAAGATATAAAAAGGACTACAAACGAATTGATAAATTAGAACAAAAATTTGCTCGTATTATTCAAACAATATCGTTTATAGTCCTTGCGATCATTGCGAGCCTTTTGCAATTAAATATCTATTAGAGATATTGATTATATGCGTTTTGCAATATTTTGATACAATATAATATTTTTAATTATGCTGTAATAATTGAATTTAACTCCAATATCGTAAAACCTATTTTTTATAGCTATTAAGAACAGCCATTGTACATGTAGCCATTTTATATGCTAAATATTTATGCCCTTCTCTGTTTGGATGTGTATTGTCGGAAGACATATTCCAATATCTATCTCTTGCAACCGAATCAATCCATTCATTGTCTTTTAATACAACATTGCCGCTTTTATCGTAAACAGTACAGAATTGATAATCGATAAAAGGAATTTTATTTTCTTTTGCAGCTTCTCTGAGTACTTTATTAATTAAGTCACCTGTATTTTCTCCGCTTATATTATGGAATGTTCCTAAGAGAATAACTAAAGTTTCAGGTATATTTTCCTTAATATCTTTTAGTGTTGCATCAACAAGCTGTTTGTATGAAGTTGTGTCTGAGTTATAACTTGTATCATTAATAGACCCTCCAACGAATAAGATGTCAGGTTTGTTTGGATATACATCTAAAGGCAATCTGTTAGTGCAAGAATATCTTCCACCAGATGAACCATTGATAAGACCAGTAGCACCACAACCGCCATTCATCCATTCAAATCCTAACATATTAGAAAGTAAACTACTCCAACTATAGAATTCGAAGTCTGTAACTGCACTACCTTCTGTTATAGAACTACCAAGGAAGTACGCTTTTGGCTTTCTTTCTTCTGGAATCGCAGATACTGAATACCCGCTTTCATAATAAATATTTCCAGTCCAAGACATAGTCTCAAGTTTAATTCTTCTCAATTTTGGTTCATTAAAAGTAATATGGATATAATGATAACCTCCATCGTTGGTAGAATTAGTTAATGTAAAATCTTCGTCTACATATTCGAATCCATTCCCTTCGTCAACTAAAAGCCTATATCTTGTTTGCCCCTTATAGGCTATACACAACTCTTTACCATCATACATAAATCTAAATGTCAACGTACCAGTTTTTGTGTCTTCAATATATGTCCTAAAATCTCCATAAACAAAAATCTGTTTTCCTTGTACAGGCAAATTCCCGTACAACCAAGAATTTGATGCATTTACGACACCATCTCTTGATACTTCTAAAGTTTTTGTTAAATTAGCTGGAACACTATCAACAATAGCTCTATTACATGAGATATTTCCTTTTACTGGAATATTAGAAAATTTAATGTCTCTTGATAGTACATTATATAAAGCTCCTGCATTAGCTTTTTCCAAAGATTCAACCGTTTCTTTTATTTCTTTGCTATCTAAAGATAAAGCATCAACAACATTCTTTTCAGCAACTTCTCTGCCTCCAACTATTATTGATCCACCTTGGCCAAAAGCTAAGTAAGTATCAGTGCCATCTCCAAGTTCTAACTGCAAATTACAGTAAAGCTCTTCAATAAAGTTTTTATCTCCTGTGAGAGCCAATATGACAGTTCCTTGTGCCGTAGTAAAACTATTTTTTGTTACTTTTGTTTGACCTGAGTATTTACCATCGTTATACACTAATACTGGTCTAGTACCATCTCCTATTACTCCATCTCTACTTCCACCATTTGTATATATTTCAACGTCAGTTGTACTCAAATACCAATTTTCAAGTTCTGTTATTCCTGACAACTGAGTAAAGTTAAATGTGGAAAGTGTATACTTTGTATTTTCTTTTACTGGAATAAACACTGTACTGTATTTTGGTTCGGCGTTTAAAAAATAGTAACCACTACTTGAACCATATTTAAAATGAGTTCCTGTATATAACTTTGTTTTATCATACAAATTCTTTCCATTAGCAATCACTACCAACTGATCTAAATCATGTAGTTGCTGTTTAATCTCCGTGTCATCATAATTACTTATTTTACCATCATTGATTGCTTTATCAATCTCTTCTCTTACAATTTCTGCTGGAGCTGCATCTCCTTTTGGCCCTTGTGGACCTACAGGGCCTTGTGGACCTTGTTCTCCTTGAATACCTTGTGGACCCTGTTCTCCGTCTTTACCATCTGCACCTTTTAAAGTTTCAAGCCATTCGGATTCTGTACCAACATATCCATTATCAACTGCAATTTGATATGCACTTTTACCATCAGCTCCTGCCGGTCCTTGAGGTCCTTGAGGTCCTTGAGGTCCAATTCCTCCTTCTCCGCATTCTCCACCTTTTATTATACTTTCTAGTTTTTCAATTATCTGATCATATATGCTATGAGTAGGTTCAGGAATTTCTGCATCTTCATTGTAGCAAGTTCTATCTATATAAACTTCTACAATATTTGTTGTATGAATGTTGCCAGCAATTACTCCTACTTCAAATTTTGAACAGTTACGTAGTACTTCTTTAGGCACTATACACTTATCATTTTCAATCAATACTGGTATTGCATGGATTCCAGTACGTTTAAAAATAGCTGTTTTCTGTCTACCTGCCCATTCGTTAGAAAATGAAAATTCAGCTTCTAATTCATTTGTATAAGATATTGTAGTTGGTCTTTCTAAAATGCTTATCTTCTGTTCACTGATTGATAATTTAATATTCATATATTACCTCCTATAATTTAAAATTAAGTAAAACACATATACATATCCCAAATAAATACATTAAAAAACAGGTTGAATTATATAATATTTAACTCTGCTTTGAGTTGATGTGCTTAAATTCATGTTAACAGACCCACCACTTGCCGAAAACGATATTGTTAATGCACTCGTGTCGCCAGTTGATGCTAGCAATTTTGGTGTAACAATTGCGTCACCAGACTCTCTCGCTATTACCACATTGTATAGATAACTTCCATTTTCTCCAGACGTTTTACGATAAACAACTCCTATTAAAATATTTTCTATAAAATATTGACCGTACTCACCAATCTTGATGTCTTTTGGTTCGTTGATAAGAATGCTATCCCTTTTAATATCACTAGTTTTATTTTCATTTTGACTATTATAATAATTTTTTGTGAAACTAATTTCGCTGTATCCATCAACACTAATGCCACTTTTATACACATTGGCAAAACT
>JAQYAV010000070.1 GCA_029338675.1 Lachnospiraceae bacterium | reverse complement strand
TAGTACGAGAGGACCGGGATGGACGGACCGCTGGTGTATCTGTTGTTGTACCAACAGCATAGCAGAGTAGCCAAGTCCGGAAGGGATAAACGCTGAAGGCATCTAAGCGTGAAGCCCCCCTCAAGATAAGATATCCCATCGTAAGAGTAAGACCCCTTGAAGACTACAAGGTTGATAGGCTTGAAGTGTAAGTGTGGTAACACATTCAGCTGACAAGTACTAATAGGTCGAGGGCTTATCCTTTATAGGTTTCCTAGAAAGAAAGATTTGGATGAAGCTTTGTATGAAGTTCTGAAAGTACATTTATAAGCACACTTTTAGTGTGCTTTTTTTTTAAAAATTTATAACATAAATTATGATATATTTGAGTTATTTTATTATAGCTTAATAATTGTATTTTTTGTATTTTTATATCAATAGGTGATTATATTTGAGCATATATAAAAGCATTCATGAAAGCATCCATAAAAGCATCCATGAAAGCATTCATGAAAGCATCCATGAAAGCATCTATGAAATCTGCTTAAGTTTTTTCGTAACTGTTGATTTAACTTATACTAATATATTTTTTTTATGAAACAAATAGATATAGTTTATATAAAATAGACAGAATAAGAATTATTAGTAATTTGAAATTTTAAGGAGGTTTATTATTTTGAAAGAAGCAAAATTAATTATTGATAAAGATTTTGTTATTGGTAGTGTTGACAAGAGAATATATGGTTCTTTTATCGAACATTTAGGACGTGCTGTTTATGATGGTATATATCAACCAGATAGTCCTTTTTCTGATGAACAAGGATTTAGAAAAGATACAATGGAATTAGTTAATGAATTGAATGTTCCAATTGTAAGATATCCAGGAGGTAATTTTGTATCCGGATTTTGTTGGGAGGATAGTGTTGGTCCTAAGGAAGAAAGACCATCTAGAGTTGATCTTGCATGGCATGTAATTGAAACTAATCAGTTTGGTTTAAATGAATTTTGTGATTGGACAAAAAAATCTAATAGTGATGTTATGATGGCTGTTAACTTAGGAACGCGAGGAACTGAGGAAGCTTTAAATTTATTAGAATATTGTAATTTTAAGAGTGGAACAAAGTATAGTGAATTGAGAAAATCTCATGGATATAATGAACCACATAAAATTAAAACTTGGTGTTTAGGCAATGAAATGGATGGCCCATGGCAAATATGTCATAAGTCTGCTTCAGAGTATGCTAGATTAGCTACAGAAACAGCTAAAGCAATGAAGGAGTTAGATTCTGATATTGAACTTGTTGCTTGCGGCAGTTCTCATTCGCAGATGCCAAGTTTTGGTGAATGGGAAGCAAAAGTACTTGAAGAAGGATATGATTTTATTGATTATATTTCTATGCATCAATACTATGGAAATCAAGATAATGACACACCAAGCTTTTTGGCAAATAGCATTGATTTAGATCGATTCATTTCTAGTGTAATTGCTGTATGTGACTATGTAAAAGGAAAGAAACATAGTGATAAAACAATTAATATTTCTCTTGATGAATGGAATGTTTGGTATCACTCATTTGACCAAGATAAGAAATTAGAAAAATGGGTTCAAAAACCTCATCAGTTAGAGGATGTATATAATTTTGAAGATGCTCTTCTTGTGGGTAGTATGTTAATAACAATCTTAAGACATGCTGATAGAATAAAAATTGCCTGTCTAGCTCAATTAGTCAATGTAATAGCACCTATTATGACTTCTGATACGGGAGCTTGGAGACAGACAATATTTTATCCATTTTATCATTGCTCTACATTTGGCAGAGGAACTGTATTAAATACATTAGTTATATCTCCTACATATAACTGTAAAAAATATGGAGACGTTCCATGTATTGATAGTGTGGTAGTTGTAAATGATGATAAAGATGAGCTTGTTGTGTTTGCAGTAAATAAAGACCTTGTTGAAGCTGTAACAATTTCAATGGAATTAAAACAGTTTAAGGACTTCAAAGTATGTGAACATATTGTTCTTCATCATGATGATGTTAAAGCAGTTAATACAGAGAGTAATCCATGGGAAGTAATTCCAGTAAAGGAAACTAACTCGTCTGTTTCAGAAGGTGTTTTGACTACAAAGTTAAAATGCAAGAGCTGGAATGTTATTAGATTAAGAAAATAATTTATTAGTCTAATAATTCATAGTATTTATCATATGTTTCAAGTAATTCTTTATCATATTCTTCTCTGCTAGCAGATAATTCTGCTAGTTTATGAGAATTAGTTGCATTTTGTGAATCGTTTATTAAAATATCGATTTCCTCAATCTTTGTTTCTAATTCTTCAATTTTTGATTCGAGTTTTTTTAGGTCATTTTGTATTTTTCTTTGTTTGGCCTGTTCTTCTTTTAATTTTAAGTAATCAGATTTGCTTGATTTTTTTTCTTCAGTATTTTCTATTTGAGATACTGAAGAAAAAGCAAGCACTTTTGATGACTTGTTTGTTTCATATATATTTTCTTTGTGACTTTCATAATAATTGTAATCACCAATGAAGTTGTATATTTGTTTGTCTTTTAATTCAATTATTCGGGTAGATATTGAATTAACGAAATATCTATCGTGGCTAACTGTAAGCAATGTGCCTGTATAATTTTTTAGCGCATTTTCTAATATTTCTTTTGATTGAATATCAAGATGATTAGTAGGCTCATCTAAAATTAAGAAATTAGCTGGAGAAAGCATAAGCTTTGCAAGAGAAACTCGGCCTTTCTCTCCACCTGATAAGTCTTTAATCTGTTTAAAAACATCGTCACCTGTGAATAAAAATGCAGCTAACACGTTTCGTATCTGAGTGTTAGTAAGATCTGGATATGAATCAGATAATTCCTCAAAAATTGTTTTATTATTTGATAAAACTTGATGTTCCTGATCATAATATCCGATTTTGACTCTTGAACCTAAAGTTATTACACCAGAATCCTTTGTTTCACGATGTGTTATAAGCTTTAGTATAGTAGTTTTTCCTGTTCCGTTTGCACCAATAAGTGATACATGTTCACCACGTTTTATCTCCAAATCTATATTATCAAATAAAATAGTAGAACCATATGCTTTAGATAATCCATTTATCGTGAGAACATCATTTCCACTTTCTACAGAAGGTGTAAGCTTTAAGTTCATTTCGCTATTTACTTCGGTTGGTTTTTCTAATACTTCAATTTTATTTAATGATTTTTCGCGACTTTCAGCACGTTTAATTGATTTTTCTCTGTTAAATTGCTTGAGCTTGGCAATGACTTCCTCTTGATGCTTTATTTCTTGTTGCTGATTCAGGTATGCCTTCATTTGATTGGCTCTTAATTCGGCTCTTTTAGATGCGTAGTATGTATAATTTCCATTATAAATGATTCCCTTAGTATTATCTATTTCGACAATTTTTGTTGCTATTTTATCAATGAAATATCGATCATGACTTACGATTATTACACTACCTTTATAGGATGATAAATAACCCTCAAGCCAAGAAATAGAACTCATATCAAGATGGTTGGTAGGCTCATCAAGTATTATTATATCAGGCTTTGTTAAAAGAAGTTTACCTAACGCAATTCTCATTTTTTGTCCACCTGATAGAGTATTTATATGACGTTCATAGTCTGCTTTATCAAATCCTAAACCTTTTAGGACTCCAGTAACTTCACTTTCGTATGCATAGCCATTTTCACGGTCATATTTGCTTGATAGCCTATTGTATATTTCAAGTACTTGTTCTAGCTGTTCGCCTTCTAAACTTTGCATTTCTAATTCTAATTTTCTTATTTGCGCTTCTAAGTCTATAAGATGCTGCTTTGTCTCTAGCATTTCAGCATAAATTGTATTATCAAATGATATATCTTGATGCTGAGATAGGTATCCAATTGTTGTATCTTTTGCTTGAACAACTTGACCGCTATCTTGAGACTCCTGCCCCATAATTATTTTAAGAAGAGTAGTTTTACCACAACCATTTATGCCAACTATAGCTATTTTTTCATTATCTTCAATGTGAAATGAAATATTTTGTAGAATTGTTTTAACTCCAAAAGATTTAGTTATATTTTGACATGCCAAAAGCATAAGTTATCCTCCTTTTGTTTGTTAAATACAAATTAAATGCTATGTCATTGTAGCAAAATATTTATACAATGTAAATTATCAGCTTAATATAATATAATTTCAAAACTAAAGATGCCAACATTTGAGCAGGTTGTAGTTTAAAGATAGAAAATGATATCTTAATGTCAGGTCAGATAAAGAAAAAGACTGGAAAAGGATATGAATACCCAGTGAAGGGAAGCTTGATTTATTTGTATGAATCGGTTGAAGGTTCAGTCCATAAAATATGGGAAAGCCTTGCAGGAATATAGATAAGTAATAAGATGAATATGTGATTGAATAAGACAGCTTTCGGAAGCGGCCCCGGAATAGAACCATCAACGCGAAGAAAGCGTACGGGTAACAATCGTGCCAACGATTACTTGACAGTAACAATATTGGGATATGACAGTAACAACATTGGGATATTATTTGAAATGAAAGTATATAGATGTTATACTGTAATATAAATATCGTTTGTGAGGTGAGCATATGTTTAATTCAAAATCAAAGCAAGCCAAGAAAACTATAGAGGGATTATTTAATGAATTGCAGATGAATCTGTCAAATAATTATAAGGATTTGGCACATGATGCAAAAAAAGAAATTTCATTCAAATTAGAAGAGTATTATAAAAAAGGCGATATTAAAGAAAAAGATTATCTTAATTTTAAGAAAAAATTAGATGAGTATGAAAATAAAATGGTGGGATATCATCATTAATTTTGAGGTAATAGCATGAAATATAGAATGCCTGATTATTATAAGAATTTTAAATGTATTGCTGATAAATGTCCAATGACTTGTTGTGAAGGTTGGGCAATTGTTATCGACGATAAATCACTTGAAAAATACGTTGACTGTAGTAATAGTAGATACATTTGCAAGCATATTGATCAAAATGAAAAGATTTTTCTTCAAAATGGTTCTAGATGTAGCTTCTTAAATCGTTCTAATCTATGCGATTTGTATAACAATGTAGGTGAAGATTATCTTTGTAAAACATGTAGGAGATATCCAAGACATTTTGAAAATTATGGGAGTTTAATTGAAGCAGCGCTTTCCATGTCTTGTCCAGAAGCAGCTAAACTTATTTTGTCAAAGAACAATCATAATAAGTATAGAATTAGAGATAATTCATACATTGTTCGAAAGGACAAAGAGGTTGACAATGAATTGCTTGAAACGTTGCTATTTGTAAGAAAAACAGTTTTTAAGATAATGAAGCAAAATGATTCATTTGAGCATAAAATGATAGATATTTTATGGTTGAGTGAGGGTGTTCAAAAGAAACTTTTTGAATATGAGAAGCTGGGAATAAAGAATAAAATCACATATTATAAAAAGAAATATTTTGGAGCAATTAAAGAATACTGTAATAACATATCTAAACAAGATAATTCAAAAATAATGTGTGGTTTAAGCAGAAAGACTATATTTAAATCATATATCGATATGTTAAAAGGGCTAGAAAAAATAAATGATAATTGGCCGAAGGATATGGATTATATTACTTCAATATTATACGATTCTAATTCTGATGAAGAGTATATTGAATTATGCAGAGATTTTGAGGCTTATATGGAAAGTAGATATTATGAGTACGATAATATATTTAATTATTTTGTATATACATATTTACTTGGAAGTGTTTATGATTATAATATACAGGCTATGATAAAATTTTCTTTGCTTTGTACTTTGATTATTAAAGAATGGGGAATGGCAAAGTGGCTAGGAAATAATAAAGTCTTTTCTAAAGAGGATAACGAAAAAATATGTTATTTATTTTCAAGGCAAATAGAACATTCGGATAATAATTTGATGTCTTTAGAAGGAATTTTATCTGCGCATCCAATGTTTTGCTTTGAAAATATGGTACAGGTTATAAGAAAATAAATGAGTATATTATATAAAAGGTGTAGAATTTATGAAAACGTCAACAGCATTAAAGCTTTTAGCTGCAATTATTTTGATGATTGCAGTTATTTTAGGAACAAAAAAAGGTGGGTTAACTAGAGCAGCGTCTGAAAAAACAGACTTTGCTATGGGAACAGTTGTAAATGTAAAGATATATGGAATAGGTAATACTGATGAACAGGCAGCAAAAGCAATAAGAAGTATAAAAAGATTAGATCAGACTATTTCTTGGAGAAAGGATAGTGATTTGGCAAACCTTAATTCTTCTTATGAGGTAGGCAAAAAAAATGAAATAGATAAAGATTTATATGAGGCAATTTCAAAAGCATATGAAATTTGTAAGGCTTCGGATGGCGCTTTAGATATTACAATAAGACCATTGGCTAATTTGTGGAATATCGAAGAAGCTTCTAATGAAGATTTTAAGGTGCCAACTGAGGATGAGATAAAGGAAGTCCTTCAGGATGTTGGATATGATAATATAATTATTGAAGAAGATGGTGTCATAATAAAAAAAGAAGGAATGATTATTGATTTAGGCTCAGTGGGCAAAGGATATGCTTTAGATATTGTTAAAAAACAATTAGATAGAGATAAAGTAGGTGGTGCTAATGTGAGTGTTGGTGGAAGTATTTTGGTATATGGAAGAAAACCTACTAAAGAAAATTGGCGTGTTGGAATTAGAAATCCAAAAGGAACAGTAGATGATTATATTGGATTTGTTTCAATTGAGCCAAATAAAACAACATTTATCTCTACATCAGGTGACTATGAAAAATATATTGAAAAGGATGGAAAAAAATATCATCATATTCTTAATCCTAAAACAGGAGTTTGTGCAGAATCAGAATATGCATCTGTTTCAATAATATGTGATAATGGCTTAGTTAGTGATGGATTATCTACAGCATGCTTTATATTAGGGTATGAAAAGTCCTTACCACTTCTAGAAAAATATAATGCTTCTGCAATTTTTATTGATAAGAATAATGAAGTGAAAATAGTTGGAGATGTTAAGTTCTTCAGTAAGTAGTTAATTTAGAAAGGAATGATTGTTATGAGAAAATTACTTGCAGTTATTGACATGCAAAATGATTTCATAGATGGAAGTTTAGGTACTAAGGAAGCGGTTTCCATTGTTCCTAAAGTTAAAGAATGTGTTGAAGAATCAACAAAAAAGAAATACGATGTGATTTTTACAAGAGATACACATTATAGTGATTATCTTTCAACAAAAGAAGGAAAAAATTTACCTGTTGAGCACTGTATAATTAATACTGAAGGCTGGCAGATATGTAAAGAGCTTATTGGATATACAAATGATAAAAATGTATTCGATAAGCCTACATTTGGAAGCATTGAATTTATGAATTATGTAAAAGAAAATAATTATGACGAGATTGTGTTAGTTGGATTGTGTACAGATATATGTGTTATTTCAAACGCAATGTTATTTAAGGCAGCACTTCCAGAAGCAGATATAAAGGTTGTAGCAAATGCATGTGCAGGTGTTACAGTAGACAGTCATAATAATGCATTAGAGGCTATGAAAATGTGCCAGATAGAGGTGATATAGTTTGAAGTGGTTAGAGCATTTTAAGACAATAAATAAACATAAGATGTGTGTAATGAAGCATTGTTTTGCTGTAGGTTTATACAAGCAGGGTTTATTACATGATTTGTCTAAGTATTCGTGGACTGAGTTTTCAATGGGTGCAAAATATTATCAGGGAAATAGAAGCCCTAATGATGCAGAGAGAGAAGATAAAGGCTATACTTCTTCATGGTTGCATCATAAAGGAAGAAACAAGCATCACCTTGAATATTGGATAGATTATAGTGTTGATAAATCTAAAGGATTAGTAGGAATGCCTATGCCAAAACAGTATGTAATTGAAATGTTTTGCGATAGAATGGCTGCTTGTAAAACATATAATAAGGATGCATATACTGAAAGAAATCCTCTTGATTATTATATGAAGGGGCGAGCTTCAAAATTATTACATCCAGAGTCAAGAGCGCTACTTGAAAAATATTTGAATATGCTTGCAACTAAAGGTGAGAAATATACATTTAAATATATAAAAAATAAAGAAGTAATTCCGATGAGAAGAGAAAAAATAAAAAAGTTGTTTAAGATGTTTTAATAAATTATTTCAAAAGAAGAAAATAAACAAGTTAACAAATAAACAAGTTGAAAAATAATAAATTAGCAAGTAAAAATTAGTAAATTAACAAATAAAATAATAAGTGATAACTAATCAAGAAAAAACGAAATATATTTTAAAAATTTGCTAAAGCTTATGATTATTATAAAGCTGATTATGGTAATTTGAAACCACAAGAAATAGTTTTGATTATGAGGGTATTGTTATGAAGTTTACGCATTTACATGTGCATACTGAATATAGTTTGTTAGATGGATCTGCCAAGATTAAGGAATTGGTAAAGAGAGCAAAAGAGCTTGGTATGGAATCGTTAGCAATTACAGACCATGGTGTAATGTATGGAGCAATAGATTTTTATAAGGCTGCAAGAGCGGAAGGAATAAAACCTATTATTGGATGTGAGGTGTATGTTGCTCCTGGTTCGCGTTTTGATAGGGAAATTGTTAAAGGTGAGGATAGATATTATCACCTTGTTTTGCTTGCTAAAAATAATATAGGATATCAAAATCTGTCTAAAATTGTTTCTAAAGGATTTACAGAAGGATATTATTATAAACCACGTGTAGATGTAAGTGTGTTAGAACAATATAGCGAAGGAGTAATTGCCCTTAGTGCATGTTTGGCGGGAGAAGTGGCTGTTAACCTTCGTAAAGACGATTATGAAAAAGCAAAAGAGGTAGCTTTAAAATATAATAATATTTTTGGCGCTGGAAATTACTTCTTAGAAATACAGGACCATGGAATACCTGATCAAAGAATAGTAAATACAGGAGTAATGAGATTATCAAAAGAAACTGGAATACCAATGGTTGCAACTAATGATACTCATTATATTAAAGCTGAGGATGCCAATGCACATGATATATTACTTTGTATTCAGACAGGAAAAATTGTTACTGACACAGATAGAATGAAGTATGAAGGCGGGCAGTATTATTTAAAATCAGCTGAAGAAATGGAAAGGTTGTTTCCGTATGCAAAAGAAGCTCTTGAAAACACGAATAAAATTGCAGACATGTGTAATGTAGAAATTGTATTTGGTGAGCAAAAGGTACCAGAGTTTGATGTTCCTGAGGAATATGATGCATTTTCATATTTGAAACATTTATGTGAAGAAGGACTTAAGAAAAGATATAATGCTGTAAGTGAAGGAGAAATGTCTTCTCTTAAGGAAAGATTATCATACGAACTTAATACAATTAATAAAATGGGATATGTGGATTATTTTTTAATTGTATGGGATTTTATTAAGTATGCAAAGGATCATGGTATTGCAGTTGGACCAGGTAGAGGCTCGGCTGCAGGAAGTATCGTTTCTTATTGTTTGGAAATTACTAATATTGATCCAATTAAATATAACTTACTGTTTGAACGTTTCTTGAATCCAGAACGTGTTACCATGCCTGATATAGATATAGACTTTTGTTTTGAAAGAAGACAAGAGGTTATTGATTATGTTGTAAGAAAATATGGCAAGGAAAAGGTTGTTCAGATAGTAACATTTGGTACAATGGCTGCAAAAATGTGCATAAGAGATGTAGGAAGAGCTATGGATTTACCATATAGTTTATGTGACAAGGTAGCCAAGATGATACCTGGTGATCTTGGAATGACAATTCCAAAAGCGTTAGAGGTATCTAAGGAATTAAAAGCATTTTATGATGAAGATGAATCCGTTAAGCAGCTTATAGATATGGCAATTAAATTAGAAGGATTGCCAAGGCATTCTTCTATGCATGCTGCAGGAGTTGTTATTGGTAGAGAATCTATTGATGAATATGTGCCTTTATCTAGAGGAAGTGAAGATGCAATAACTACTCAGTATAATATGACAACAATTGAGGAGTTAGGTCTTCTTAAGATGGATTTTCTTGGCCTTAGGACGCTTACTGTAATTCAAAATGCTGTAAAACATATTAAAGAAAATCGTGGTATTGATATTGATGTAGACCATTTGGATTTTAATGATAAAGCAGTATACGATATGATTTCAGCCGGTAAAACAGAAGGCGTTTTTCAGCTTGAAAGTAATGGAATGAAGAACTTTATGAAGGAATTAAAGCCAGCAAATATCGAAGATGTTATTGCGGGTATTTCCTTGTATCGTCCAGGTCCAATGGACTTTATTCCTTTATATATCAAAGGTAAAGAGCATCCAAATGATGTTGTGTATGACCATCCAAAGCTAGAAAAAATTCTTGCGCCAACATATGGATGTAT
This sequence comes from Lachnospiraceae bacterium, assembly GCA_029338675.1. Lineage (GTDB taxonomy): Bacteria > Bacillota > Clostridia > Lachnospirales > Lachnospiraceae > Coprococcus_C. Next base: position 23,615 of record JAQYAV010000070.1, on the reverse strand, counting down.
TGTATATCAGGAGCAGGTTATGCAGATAGTTATGGAGCTTGCTGGATATACACTTGGACGTAGCGATCTTGTAAGAAGAGCAATGTCTAAAAAGAAAGCAGATGTAATGCAGAAGGAACGCCAAAATTTCGTGTATGGTAATAAAGAAGAAAACGTTCCTGGATGTATTAACAGAGGAATTAGTGAAGAAACTGCGAATAAAGTATTTGATGAAATGACTGATTTTGCAAAATATGCATTTAACAAGTCACATGCAGCGGCATATGCTGTTGTCGCGTATCAAACAGCATATTTAAAATGTCATTACCCTGTTGAATTTATGGCAGCATTAATATCTTCAGTAAAAGATAATTCGGGAAAAGTAGCATCTTACATTCAGGCCTGTAGAGCTATGGGAATTAAGATTTTGCCACCGGATATTAATGAGGCAAAGAGTGATTTCTCAGTCGCTGGTTCATCAATTAGATATGGACTTTCAGCAGTAAAGAGTGTAGGAGATGCTGTTACAGATATAATCCGAATGGAAGTTGAGCAAAATGGTCCATTTAAGGGTCTTGAGGATTATGTAGGAAGATTATCAAATAAAGAGGCAAATAAAAGAACTATTGAAAGTTTTATCTGTTCAGGAGCATTTGATTCATTTGGATATAACAGAAAGCAGATGCTAAGCATATATCCGCAGATTATAGAACAGGCTTCTGTTGATAAGAAAAATGCTATGTCAGGACAAATGTCATTAATGGATTTTCTTGGTGAAGAAGAAAAAGAAGATTTTAAGATAAAATATCCTGATGTAGAAGAATTCTCAAAAGAAGAATTGCTAGCTAAAGAAAAAGAAATTCTTGGAATATACATTAGTGGACATCCATTAGATGAATATAGGGATATTATTGATAAAAAGGTAACTGCTAAATCCACAGATTTTATCTTTGATGAGGAAAATGGTGGTTACAAGGTTAAGGATAAGATTCCATATTATATTGGTGGAATGATTGAGAAGGTTACAGTAAAAACTACAAAACATGGGGATAACATGGCATTCCTTACAATAGAAGATTTGTATGGAACAGTTGAGGTAGTAGTATTTCCAAGAGACTATGCAAGATATAAAGGAAAAATTGTTGAAAATCAAAAGGTGCTCATTAAGGGAAATGCTTCTGTAAATGAAGAAGAAGGAAAACTGTTATTATCAGAGCTGTATTTGTTTGAAGAGATTAGAAATGATATTGAAGCAGAAAACAAAGAGCTTTGGTTATGTTTTGAAGATGAAGCAGCATATAATGAAAACGAAAAAAAACTGCTTGGTATGTTAGAACTGAGTCCAGGACGCACTGTGGTCATGGTAATGCTTAGAAATCCACGTTCAATGAAGCGGCTGGGTAATAGATATAAGGTTTGCGCCGATGAAAAGCTTCAAAACAACCTAAAGTATTCATTTGGAGATGAGAATGTACTTGTAAGGGAGATAAAAAAATGATAATTACTTCGGTTTCAAATGATAAACCCAAAGAAATAAAAAAACTTATTAAAAGTGCATCCTACAGACACGAAAAAGGCGTATTTGTTGTTGAAGGGATAAGAATGTTTCGAGAAATACCTGCAGATATTATTGAAGAGGTAATAGTTGCAAAGTCGCAGGTTGAAAAATTTTCATCATATCTACAGATTTTTGGAGATGATTACATAGTTGTCTCAGATAAGGTTTATGCAAGTATTTCTGATACTGGTTCGCCACAGGGAATTATGGCGCTTGTAAAAATAAAAAAGACAACATTGTCAGATGTATTACCAAATGAAAAGGTACCTAATGTTTTATTGTTGGAAAATCTTCAAGATCCAGGAAATCTTGGAACAATAATAAGAACTGCAGAAGGAGCTGGAACAACTGGTATATTACTTAGTAAGAATTCTGTTGATTTATACAATCCTAAAGTTGTAAGATCTACAATGGGTTCAATTTTTAGAGTACCAGTTTATATTTCAAATGATTTTGTTGGAGATATATTAGAATTAAAAAAGAAAAATGTGACAATATATGGAGCTCATTTAAATGGTAAAAATATTTACGATAGAGATTTTACTAAGCCATGTGGCTTCTTAATTGGAAATGAAGGAAATGGTCTTAGTGATGAAGTAAGTGAATTAGCCGATGATTTAATAAAAATACCAATGATGGGTAAGGTTGAGTCATTAAATGCTGCAATATCAGCTACTCTTATTTCGTATGAGGTATTAAGACAACGATTATAGTTGACATTTTTCAACAACGAAAGTCGAACGATTATTTGAATAAAAAAGAATATTGCGATTTTTTTTGAATATATATTATATGTACACAAAATAAAACGACGAAGCAAGTTTAATTAGGTGCTTATGTTTAATGTATAGGAGGAAAAAATGACAGAGAAATTATTAAACAATAATCAGGTTGTAATTGCAGGGGAAATTGTATCAGATTTTAGGTTTAGTCACGAGATATATGGTGAAGGCTTCTACATGGTTGATGTATTAGTCAGTAGATTAAGTGATGCACATGATATAATTCCATTGATGGTATCAGACAGACTTTTTGAAGTAAGTACATCTCATATAGGCGAGAAAATATATGCAAAAGGACAGTTTAGATCTTATAATAAGCATGATGAGAGTAAAAATAGACTTATTTTGTCTGTATTTGTTAGAGAAATTGAAACAATAAATGAAATAGATGATAGGGAAAATAAACCTAATCAAATATATTTAGATGGATACATATGTAAGGAACCAGTTTATAGAATGACGCCTCTTGGAAGAGAAATTGCAGATATACTACTTGCAGTAAACAGAGCATATGGTAAATCAGATTATATTCCTTGTATTTGTTGGGGAAGAAATGCTAGATTTGCCGGAAAACTTGCTGTTGGAGAGCATGTAGCAGTGTGGGGCAGAATTCAAAGCAGAGAATATCAAAAAAAGATTGGTAATGATGAGATTGTAAATAAAGTTGCATACGAAGTATCAGTAAGCAAAATGGAATGTTTAGAGTAAAAAACATAATTATTTGTATTTCAAGTTGACTTTTTTTAATATCGGATGATATAATAATATGAACATAATAATTAAGTAGAGGCGCGATATTTATCAGTAGCTTATAGGATGTCTTAGAGCAGAGGATTGTAAGTGAAAGGAACTGTCGCCGAAGGTTAGCAGATATCTAAGCTTTGCTTTCCTGGTTATGTAGTTAAGAGCTGCACAACTGTCATCGGAAGATGGAGTGCTACTATAGGAATATTTGATATTTCAAGTTGGCACTATTGGGTGCCAACTTTTTTGGTGCTTAAAGTAATATGTTAGTTATTTATATAAGGAGGATTTTTATTATGTCAATTTTTGAAGGTGCAGGAGTTGCTATTGTAACACCATTTTTAGAGAATGGAGCAGTAGATTATGATACTTTTAGAGAGTTAATTGAGTATCAAATAGCTAATGGAACAGATTGTATAATTGTATGTGGAACAACTGGAGAGTCATCAACTTTAACTCATGAGGAGCATTTAGAGTGTATTAAGTTCTGTACAGAGGTTGTAAACAAGAGAATCCCTGTTGTTGCTGGTACTGGTTCAAACTGCACAGAAACAGCTATCTATTTATCAACAGAAGCAGAAAAATATGGGGTAGATGGTTTACTTGTTGTAACTCCATACTATAATAAAGCTACACAGAAGGGACTTATTGCTCACTTTACTGCTATTGCAAATAGTGTTAAGGTTCCAATTATTCTCTACAATGTACCTAGTAGAACAGGCGTTAATATTTTACCTGAAACTGCCGTTACACTTGCAAAGACTGTTGATAATATTGTTGCAATTAAGGAAGCTAGTGGTAATATTTCTCAGGTTGCAAAATTAATGCAGTTAGCAGATGGATGTATTGATTTATATTCAGGAAATGATGATCAAATAGTACCTATTATGTCACTTGGAGGAAAAGGTGTTATATCTGTACTATCAAATGTTGCACCAAAGGAAACACATGATATTGTAAGATATTATTTAGATGGAAAGGTTAAAGAATCTTTAGATTTACAGTTAAAGGCATTGCCACTTGTTGAAGCATTGTTCTGCGAAGTTAATCCTATTCCTGTTAAGAAAGCAGTTGAGCTTATGGGCAAGTGCAATGGTAAGTTAAGAATGCCATTATCTACTATGGAAGATGCTAATGCTCTTAAGTTAAAGAATGCAATGGCTGATTTTGGAATTAAATTATCATAGATAATACTTATGGCCAATTCATTTTATGTGAGTTGGCCAATACATATTTTGGGACAGAAACTATATGATAGATTTATTGATTATTTTGGCTTTATTTTTCAGCGTATGATTTGATAAAGATTAGAAAATACTGATATAGAAGGAGAAAAAACAATGGTTAAAGTAATAATGCATGGCTGCAATGGGAAAATGGGAAAGATTATTGCAGGAATTTGCAAGGAAGATCCCGATATAGAAATAGTTGCAGGAATTGATGTTTTTGATGATGGAAAAAGTGAGTTTCCTGTTTTTACTGATATAATGAAATGTGATGTTAATGCAGATGTTATTATTGATTTTTCAATTGCTACTGCAGTAGATAAATTACTTGAGTTTGTTGAAGAAAGAAAGATTCCAGTTGTTTTATGTACAACAGCTCTTTCACCAGAACAATTAAGTAAAGTAGAAAAGGTTTCTAAAAATGTTGCAGTTCTTAAATCTGCGAATATGAGTTTAGGAATTAATACACTTATTAAGATACTTAAAGATGCAGCAAATGTTTTTGCTCCTGCAGGTTATGATATTGAAATAGTAGAAAAACATCACAATCAGAAGGTTGACGCTCCATCAGGAACAGCTATTGCATTAGCTGATTCAATTAATGAAGCAAGAAATAACGAATATGAATATGTGTATGATAGATCACAGGTGAGAAAGAAAAGAGATAAGAAAGAACTGGGAATTTCTGCTGTAAGAGGTGGAACAATTGTGGGAGAGCATGAAGTAATTTTTGCCGGTATTGACGAAGTGATTGAATTTAAGCATACAGCATATTCAAAATCTGTATTTGCTAAGGGAGCTGTAGAAGCAGCAAAATTCCTTTTAGGAAAGCCAGCTGGAATGTATGACATGGCAGATGTTATTGGTTAAGGAGAAAATATATGTATCAGGATGAAATAGTTCTTTGCAGTGCCTCAAAGTATACACAGAAATATTATCTTAATGAAGATTTTTCTGAATTACCACAAGGAATAAAAGAAGAATTAAAGATAATGTGTGTACTATTTACAGAAGATATCGGCGGTGTTATCATATTGTTGTTTGATGAAAATGGTACATTGCAGATAAAAACTGAAGCATATGAAGAAGATATATTATATGACGAAATAGGAAGTGTACTTAAGATAAAACAAATTAGAGAAGATAAAAAGGAATTATTCGAACAGCTTGAATTATATTTTCAAACATTCTTTTAACTTCTTTTTATATGCAGTGGTGTAGCATAGCTGAAAGAGTAATTAATATATAGGGATAATAAAAGAGGAGATATTATGTTATTTGCAATTGATGTAGGAAATACAAATATTACAGTTGGATTGTTTGATAAGGATAAGTTAGTTAATACCTTTAGAATGACAACAGGTATTTCAAGAACTTCTGATGAATACGGAATGTTTTTTGGAGATTGGCTGACGCTTAAGAATATGAAATTAAGCGATATTGATGCAGTTATTATTGCGTCTGTTGTTCCAAATGTAATGCATTCTTTAACCAGTGGAATAATAAAATATCTTCATATAAATCCAATTATTGTTGCCCCTGGAATTAAGACAGGTATTAATGTATCTATTCCTAATCCAAAGGCTCTTGGCGCTGATAGATTGGTTGATGCTGTTGCTGCATATGAGCTTTATGGCGGACCTGTTATTGTAATTGATTTTGGAACAGCAACTACTCATGATTTAGTTTTGGCTGATGGATGCTTCCATTCAGGAGTTACATCCCCAGGAATTAGACTTTCTGCTAGTGCGCTTTGGACAGGTGCAGCAAAGTTACCGGAAATTGAGATTAAAAAGCCAGAAACAATATTAGCTAAAGATACTGTATCAAGTATGCAGGCTGGTATATTCTATGGATATATTGGTCAGACTGAATATATTATAGATAAAATGAAAAAAGAGTCTGGATATAGTGATATTAAAGTAGTTGCAACAGGTGGATTAGGAAAATTGATTTCTGAAAATACTGATAAGATTGATGTTTATGACCCTAATTTAACATTACATGGATTAAGAATTATTTATGATAAGCAGTAGAAATTTAGTTAGTCGGAGAAAAATATGGATTTTAATAATAAAATAATATTAGCTCCAATGGCAGGTATTTGTGACCTGCCATTTCGTATGCTTTGTAAGGAGCAAGGATGTGACATACTGTATACAGAGATGGTAAGTGCTAAAGGAATGTATTATAATAACAAAAATACAGAACCACTTATCACATACAATAAAACGGAACATCCAATTGGAGTTCAAATTTTTGGCAGTGAGCCTCTTTTGATGGCTGAACAAGCAAAAAGATTAGAGGACAGGGGATTTGATTTTATAGATGTAAATATGGGATGCCCGGTTCCTAAAATTGTTAATAACAATGAAGGTTCAGCATTAATGAAAAATCCTTTATTGATTGGAAAAATTGTAAAAGAATTAGTTAAGGCTTGCTCTATACCTGTTACAATAAAGATAAGAGCTGGGTTTAATAAAGATAATATGAATGCTCCGGAAATAGCAAAAATTGCTGAAGAAGAAGGTTGTTATGCTGTGGCAGTGCATGGGAGAACTAGGGAACAGTACTATCAAGGACAAGCTAACTGGGATATTATTCGTCAAGTAAAAGAATGTGTAAGCATACCAGTTATTGGCAATGGAGATATAACCTGTGGTGAGGATATTATTAGGATGAAAGAACAAACAGGTTGTGACAGCTTTATGATTGGAAGGGCTGCAAAAGGAAATCCATGGATATTTGCTGAGGTAAAAGCTTATTTAGAAGCTAAAGAATATATAAGACCTACAGTTGAAGAAATAAAGGCAATGATGCTTAGACATGCACAAATGATGATAGATGCAAAAGGTGAATTTACAGGTATTCATGAAATGAGAAAGCATGTAGCGTGGTATACACAGGGCTTGAAGGATTCAGCTAAATTAAGAGCACAAATTAATCAGGTTGAAAGCTTTGATGAAATGAAAGCGCTTCTTGATAAATTAATATAAGTTATTAAGAAAGCGCTTTAAGAAGCTTTTTGGATATTTTTGTACTTTTATATATTTCTATATATTCTTCTTTAGATAGAGAAGATATGAAATTTTTAGTGTAGTTTTTAGGACTTCCTAATACCTTTAATGTATCAACAGCTTTATTGTATGCAACAGCAGCTTCTATTTCACTATTATATGTGCCAACTAATGTGTTTCCATTAATATGGATATAGCATTTGTAGTATAAGGATTTGTTTCGTGTGTATTGTTTTACACCGTTAAAATTGTTAATTACATTAATATTTGAATATCTATAATCATGAATATCATTATTGACCATTGTATAGTCACGACCATATACTGCAAAAGGCTTAATTCCATATCGACTTTGGATGCTGTATTGGCTACCATAGTCACTAACAAAAATGTATCCACCTTTTTGCTGTATTTTATGGGAGGAATAGAAGAATAAATCGTCCCTATCAAATTTTAGTATGGTATTTTCAGAAAGATAATATTCAAAATAGTTTTTTCTTAGATATATAGGTGTTGCAAAATAAATATTATTATCATAATAATTTAATAAAACAATAGCTTTATCTAAAGATAAATTCTTAATTTTGTGAATGTCATTAATAGAAATTTTGCCGTCTAGAATTTTGCAGGCTTCATTGTAGGCTTTGTTAGCAATTGTAATATTATCAAAGCTTCCTAAGCTGATATGTTTATTATGGAAGGTAGTAGAAACGCGATAATATATGCTTCCGTCTTTTTTAGTTGTTGTATAAATTCCTTTATTGTTTGCCATATTACACCTATATAGAATCGAGATATTAATAGTATAATAAAAAATTAAACATGTGTCCATAGAAAACACATGCTTTTTGTATATTTTATATACAGACTGTGTGAAAAATATGTGAAAAATGCATAAAAAACACTGGTTACTATTTACATTAATTATTGTTTAATTTATAATTTCTTTAAGTGACTGTAAAATAAATGTAACATATTCGAAAAGGAATAGTCACAATGAGGTGATTGAATGAAATCAATTTATGAGAAAATTAAAAATCAGTTTACCGATATTGATAAAGAAGATGTTCTTCGGATTGGCAAATGGATTGGTGCAGGACTAGTCATTTTCACTATGTGCATTGTATGTATAGTTTCATATGTATCAAGTAAAAATGATAAGAATGCGGCAGTAGGAATTATGATGACAATGTCTGATGTGGCATCTAGAAAGGAACCTTTTTCAGGAAATAGATTTGATGTTGCTGCAATATCATATTCAGGAATGATTAATTCTGCATATGAAACAGAACAGATGGCTCAGCTTGAAAAAACTGAGAAGGAAATTGAGGAGATTCTTTCTGCAAGAAAACATGAAAAAAGAGGTTTAGCAACTAATTCAGCGATTAATTCTAGAAAGCAAGCTGCAGTACAGATTGCAGAATATGATCCAGATGCAGTTAGACCAGCTGATGATCCTAATATTGTAAGACCTAAACCAACTATTACGACAACAACTACTACATCGACAGGAAAGGATAATTCTAAGGCACAATATACCTTTGCTGATGATAAGGCAACTTATGAGCTTATTGGTAATTTTGAATTAACTGCATATTGTGCTTGTAGTATTTGTTGTGATCAGTATGCAGATGGAATAACATATACGGGAACTGTTGCAACACAGGGAAGAACTATTGCGGTTGACCCAAGTGTAATTCCTTTAGGCTCAGAGGTTAGAATAGGAGATAATATTTATATTGCAGAGGATATTGGTGGAGCAATTCAAAGAAACAGAATTGATGTTTTCTTTAGTTCACATCAAGATGCACTTGTATTTGGTAGAAGATTTAATGTTCCAGTATATTTAGTTAAGAGAAAATAATATAATGTACAATAACAAGCGCGTGTATAAGTCAATATGACTAATACAGGCGCTTAAATAAATTAATATATATGCAAATGTTTAGTATTGTTTGTTTATACTTGCATTTTGTTATATTGTTGTGGTATTATCCACTTAATCAGACGTTAAAAAAGGAGTAGTGAAGATGGAGCTAATTTACAAAAGCACAAGAAATTCAAATGAAACAGCAACAGCATCAATGGCGATATTAAAGGGGCTTGCTAATGAGGGTGGACTTTTTGTTCCAGATAGCATTCCTTCTTTGGATGTTTCTTTAGAAGAATTGTCAAAGATGGATTATAGAGAAGTAGCTTATAGTATAATGAAGTTAATGTTAACTGATTTTACAGAGGAAGAGTTAAAGTATTGTATCAATAGTGCATATGATAAAAAGTTTGATACAGATGAAATTGCACCGTTGGTTAAGAAAAATGGAGCATATTATTTGGAACTTTTCCATGGCGCAACAATTGCATTTAAGGATATGGCATTATCAATTCTTCCATATTTACTTACTACATCAGCTAAGAAAAACAACGTAAAGAACGAGATCGTTATTCTTACTGCTACATCAGGTGATACTGGAAAAGCTGCTTTAGCTGGTTTTGCAGATGTTCCAGGTACTAAGATTATTGTATTTTATCCAAAGAATGGTGTTAGTCCTATTCAGGAAAAGCAGATGGTTACTCAAAAGGGTGACAATACATTTGTTGTTGGAATCACTGGTAATTTTGATGATGCTCAAACAGGTGTAAAGAAGATGTTCTCTGATGTAGAGCTTAATAAATATCTTGCAGATAACGGATATCAGTTCTCATCAGCCAACTCTATTAATATTGGTCGTTTAGTTCCACAGATGGTTTACTATGCATATGCCTATTCTAGACTTGTTGCAAGTGGTGAGATTAAAGTTGGCGATAAGATTAATGTTGTAGTTCCAACAGGTAACTTTGGAAATATTCTTGCTGCATATTATGTACGTGAAATGGGAATTCCAATTAATAAATTTATTTGTGCTTCAAATGAAAATAAGGTATTATTTGATTTCTTTACTACTGGATCATATGATAGAAATAGACAGTTTATTTTAACTACATCTCCGTCAATGGATATTCTCATTTCAAGTAATCTTGAAAGATTAATTTATAGAATTGCTGGAAATGATGCTACAAAGAATAAAGAGCTTATGTCAGAACTTAATAGTAATGGAAAGTATACTATTACAGATGAAATGAAAAAGAACTTAGTTGATTTCTACGGAAACTATGCTTCTGAAGCAGAAACTTCTGCAACAATTAAGAAGGTTTATGAATCTGATAATTATATTATGGATACTCATACTGCAGTTGCGGCAGCAGTATATGATAAATATGTAGCAGATACTGGTGATAAGACACCAACTGTTATTGCATCAACTGCTAGCCCATATAAGTTTACTAGAAGTGTTATGAATTCAATAGATGCAAATTATGACAAGCAGACTGACTTTGAGCTTGTAGATGAGCTTAATCGTTTATCAAATGTTAAGGTCCCACAGGCAATTGAAGATATAAGAACTGCCCCAGTTCGTCATAATACAGTATGTGATAAGGAAGATATGCTTAAGGAAGTTAAGAATTTCCTTGGAATTTAATAATTAAGACAGTTCATTAGTACCATCCTGTCTCAAAATAAAACTAGGACAAAATATAACGAGGTTATTGGTACGTTTATGTATAGATAACCTCGTTTTTTATTTGACATAAAATAGATTAGTGATTTTTAATTATTATTGATAATTTGTTGTTTCAATAATATAGGCTATGAAAACATTAAACTATTTTTTATTCTTGAGATAGATTATGAGAGCTAGTGTATTAAGGAGGAAAATATGTATACATTAACTACAAATGCATCCTTTGATAGTGCCCATTTTCTTTTGGGTTATGAAGGAAAATGTTCTAATATTCATGGGCATAGATGGAAGGTTGAAATAGAAGTTGGAAAATCATCTTTAGAAGAAGCAGGACAAAATAGAGGGATGATAATTGATTTTTCCGATTTTAAACAAGATTTAAAAAAAATAGTTGATGCAATGGATCATTGTTTAATTATAGAAAAAAACAGTTTGAAAGCTAAAACTTTAGAAGCTTTATTAGAAGAGAATTTTAAGATAATTGAAGTGGATTTTAGACCTACAGCAGAGAATTTTGCAAAATTCTTTTATGGTGAAATGACAAAGAAAAATTATAATATTGTTAAAGCAACTGTTTATGAAACACCAAATAATTGTGCATCGTATTATGAATAGTATTTTGAGGATTGTGTGTTATGGGAAAATATAAGGTTGTTGAAAAATTTGTAAGTATTAACGGCGAAGCGAAAAAAGCGGGTGAATTAGCTTGTTTTATAAGATTTGCAGGCTGTAATCTTAATTGCTCTTATTGTGATACAAAATGGGCAAATGCTAAGGACGTTTCTTATGAATTACTCAGTGAAGAAGATATATATAAATTTATTAAAGAACAGAAGGTTAATAATGTCACTTTAACAGGAGGCGAACCATTATTACAGGAAGATTTTGATATGCTTTTGGAATATCTTTCCAAGGATTCTAGCTTATATATTGAGATAGAAACTAATGGGGCAGTATGTATTGATAAATTTTGTAATATAAGTGATAACATTTCTTTTACGTTAGATTATAAGCTTCCTGGTAGTAATATGGAAAGCTTTATGACTTTAGAGAATTATTCATTATTAACTAATAATGATACTGTTAAGTTCGTTGTGTCAAATGTTAACGATTTGGATAGAGCAAAAGAAATTATTAATGAATATAATTTGACAAATAAAGTAACTGTATATATTAGTAGTTCATTTGGTGAAATAAAGCCTGAGGATATTGTTACATATATGATTGATAATAATATGAATAAAGTAAAATTACAGTTGCAGATGCATAAATATATTTGGGATCCAAATAGAAAGGGAGTTTAATCATGGCAATAGATAAAAATGCAATAAAAGAACATATCAGGGGAATAATAGTTGCACTAGGGGATAATCCTGAAAGAGAAGGATTAAAGGATACACCAGACAGAGTGGCCAGAATGTATGAGGAAGTTTTTGCTGGAATGAGTTATACTAATGATGAGATAGCTGAAATGTTTGATAAATCCTTTGAGCAACCAGATGCTTCAGATTCAGATAATATTGTTTTAGTTAAGGATATTGATGTTTTTAGTTATTGTGAGCATCATTTAGCATTAATGTATGACATGAAGGTATCGGTAGCATATATTCCCAAGGGAAAAGTTATTGGACTAAGTAAAATTGCTAGAATTGCGGATATGGTTTCAAGAAGATTACAGTTACAAGAAAGAATTGGAACAGATATAGCGTATGTTATGAGCAAAGTTACTGGTTCTTTGGATGTGGCAGTTGTTATTGAGGGATGTCATAGTTGTATGACTGCAAGAGGAATTAAGAAGAATGGCTCTAAAACAGTTACTACAACCTTGAAAGGTAAATTCAAGGAAGACAAAGAATTACAAAATAGATTGTTACTAATGTTAAAATAATTTTTGGACAATAAAAAATAGATGTTTTTCGTATATAAAGTATAATTTGGCTTTATTTAGAATAGGAGAATAAAATGGGAAAAAATAAAGATGAAGCAGTAGTTGTATTTAGTGGTGGACAAGATAGTACTACATGTTTATTATGGGCATTAAAAAAATATAAAAAGGTATATGCTGTATCATTTGATTACGGTCAAAGACATGTTCTTGAGCTTGAGTGTGCAAAAGAAATATGTAAGAAGCTAAATGTTGAACATAATATTTTGGATATGAATTTACTTAATCAGTTAGCACCTAATTCCTTAACAAGAACAGATATGAAGGTTGATGAAGATGCTCCTACAAGTGGAACTCCTAATTCTTTTGTGGACGGAAGAAATATGGTATTTTTAACATTTGTGGCAATATATGCAAAACAAAAAAACATTACTGATATTATTATTGGTGTTTCGCAGAGTGATTTTTCAGGATATCCAGATTGTAGAGATATATTTATTAAGTCTTTAAATACAACACTTAATTTAGCTATGGAATTTGATTTCGATATAATTACTCCATTAATGTGGATTGACAAAGAAGAAACATGGGAAATGGCAGATAAGTTAGGTGGATTTGATATTGTAAGAAATATGACTTTAACTTGCTATAATGGAATTAAGGGGGATGGTTGTGGAAACTGTCCATCGTGTAAATTAAGAAAAAAGGGACTAGATTTATATTTGGCTAGGAGATAGCTTTTGTTTTTATAATATATTAGTCAAAATATGAAAAAAGAATAGTTTCTGTCATATGAAAGAGAGGGAAGTATTCATGAAAAAAATGCTATTTTTAGTTAATCCCAAAGCAGGAAAGGGTGCAATTAGAAATGATTTACTAGATATAGTGTTGATTTTTTCAAATGCAGGATATGAAGTTATTTTGTATCCGACAAAGGATTCAGCTGATGCTGAAAGAAAAATAAAAGAAGATGGAGATTGTTTTGACATAATTGTGTGTGCTGGAGGAGACGGCACTTTAGATAATGTTGTAAGGGGTTATTTTGCAAAGGGATTGGATGTACCGTTAGGATACATTCCTGTTGGAACAACTAATGATTTCGCAAGAACGATTAAATTATCAAGAAAACCTACTGAAGCAGCAAGGCAGATTGTTAATGGAAAGGTTAATAAATTTGATGTAGGTAAATTTTGTGATAAGAATTTTATTTATATTGCAGCATTTGGTTTGTTTACTGATGTATCTTATAATACAAACCAGTCGCTTAAAAAAGTACTTGGTCATTCGGCATATTTAGTTGAAGCCGTAAAAAATATAACAAACTATAAAGGTTTTTATATTAATGCCGAATTTGATGGCAGTAGTGTAAGTGGGGAATATATATTTGGAATGATAACTAATTCATATTCTGTTGCGGGATTTAGAATTAGAGGCGCAAAGCATGTGGTTTTAGATGATGGAAAGTTTGATTGCCTTCTTGTAAAAAAACCTTCAACAGTAATAGAATTTCAGATGGTTGCAACAGCGTTTCTTACAAATAATTTCTTTGATAATGAAATGTTTTATATGTGTAAGGCTTCTAAAGTGTCAATAAAATCAACTGAAGCAATAGCCTGGACTATTGATGGTGAATATGGTGGAAGCTATGAAGAAATTCAAATTGATAATATAGAAAAAGCTATTGGAATTCTTGTTGATACAGGTAGTGATTACGACGATATTGATTACAAAGATATATATGATTCTATAGAGGAGTAGTTATTGATGACTTGGAAAAATACATTTGCTTTACTTTTGTATCCTTTTGGAATATAATATACGTTAGCTTTTTGTAAAAAGTGGGAAAATGTATTGTAAATATCCCGTTGGAAGGAGAAAAATGATGGGAAAATATTTCGGAACAGATGGTTTTCGTGGAGAATCTAATGTTGATTTAACAGTAGAGCACGCATATAAGGTTGGTAGATTTTTAGGTTATTATTTTAATAATAAAGAAAACGGAGAAAAGGCTAGAATAGTAATTGGTAAGGATACAAGACGTTCAAGCTATATGCTTGAATACTCTTTGGTTGCAGGAATTACTGCAAGTGGTGCTGATGCATATCTAATGCACGTAACACCAACACCTAGTGTATCTTATATTGTAAGAGCAGATGGTTTTGATTGTGGAATAATGATTTCTGCTAGTCACAATCCGTTTTATGATAATGGAATAAAGATTATTAATGCAAGTGGCTCTAAGATGGATGCTTCTGTTGAATTAGAAATAGAAAAATATATTGATGGTGAAATACCAGAGCTTCCATATGCTACAAGGGAAAATATTGGTAAGACTACAGATTATTCTATGGGACGTAATAGATATATAGGATATCTTATGACTTTACCTACAAGATCATTTAAGAATCTTAGAATTGGTCTTGACTGTGCAAACGGTGCATCATCAACTGTTGCAAAAGCAGTATTTGATGCATTAGGAGCAAAGACTTTTGTTATTAATAATGAGCCAGATGGTACAAATATTAATACAAATTGTGGTTCTACGCATATTGAAGCATTGCAGGAATTTGTTGTTAAGAATAATCTTGATGCTGGGTTTGCATATGATGGTGACGCAGACAGATGCTTGGCTGTTGATGAGAATGGTAATATTATAGATGGAGACATGATATTATACATTTGTGGAAAGTATTTGCATGATAATGGCAAGTTAAACAATAATACAGTAGTTACCACAGTTATGTCTAACTTGGGATTATATAAGGCTTTTGATGCTGAAGGCATTAAATATAAGAAAACAGCTGTAGGTGATAAGTATGTTTACGAGTGCATGATGGATGAGGGATATATTCTTGGTGGAGAACAAAGTGGCCATATTATTTTCTCTAAAAATGCGAGAACAGGTGATGGTGTATTAACATCTCTTAAACTTATGGAAGTTATGATTGAAAGAAAGACTAAAATGTCTGAGCTTACAAGAGGACTAAATATTTATCCACAGTTACTTGTGAATGTAAAGGTTAGTAGCAAAGCATTAGTTATGTCTGATGAGGATGTTTTGGAAGCTGCTAAAAAGGTTGAAGAGACTCTTGGCGATGACGGAAGAATACTTCTTAGAGAAAGTGGAACAGAGCCTCTTATTAGAGTTATGGTTGAGGCTAAAACAGATGAAATATGTAAGGAACATGTAGATGCTGTTGTTAAGGTGATAAAAGACAAAGGGTACGCTATATAGCATTAAAGGTTGATTATGAAGATTAAACTTAGAAAATTAGAAGCTACACTTGTATTTCTTACGAAGTCAACTTTATATATTATTTTATTTTGGCTTTTTTATGGGATATACGCAAAGTCTAACTGGTGGCTTCTTAATTTATCGAGAACGTCAGGTGTAACAATTGCAACTTACGTTACAATGAATTATATGTTTTCTAATATATACGGTAGATTTGATATCGGCAAAAGAAAGACTAAACCAATAATATATTCAATGGTTCTTTCAACTGCATTTACAGATATCATTTCTTTGTTTATGTTATCGTTGATGAACACAAATGAAAAGAAAAATCCAACGTTTATGTTAGAACAACCTCATTTAATGATTGTAATTTTTGCTTTGCAGTTTATAGTGATTCTTGTTTATTCTTACTGTGGTAATGCAATATATTTTAAGATATATGATCCAGAAAACTGTATTGTAATTACTTCGTCACAGCAGAGTTTAAATGAGATTATTAGAGGTGTACTTAAATATAAATTACAGTATAAGGTAACAAAGGTTGCTGACTATCGTGATGAAAAATTAAGACAGTATATTGCTGAATTTGATACAGTATTTGTATATGATGTACCTGTAAAAGAGAGAACAGAAATTGTTGAATATTGTTATCAAAATATGAAGAATGTATATTTTAATCCTGATATGCATGATGTTATTGAGAGAAATTCGAGACATATAATTTTAGATGATGTGTCAATGTTTGGTAATTTTTCTAAGGGATTAACTTTAGAGCAAAAAATTGTAAAACGAGCTATGGATATTGTTATTTCTATTATTGCACTTATTCTTTGTTCACCATTATTCTTGATTGCAGTTATATGTATTAAGCTTGAAGATGGTGGCAAGGTAATATTTAAGCAAAACAGAGCAACAAGAGGCGGAAGAATATTTTCTGTATATAAGCTTCGTACAATGAAGGAGGATGTTGAAAATTATTCTGTAGTTGAGAATGATGATCGTGTAACTAAGGTTGGAAAGATTTTAAGAAAATATAGGATTGATGAAATACCTCAGTTTTACAACGTATTAAAAGGAGACATGAGCGTCGTAGGTCCTAGACCAGAGATGCTTGCTAATATATTTAATTATACTTCAGTTTTACCTGAGTTTGAGTATCGATTAAGAGTTAAAGCTGGCATTACTGGATATGCTCAAATTGCTGGAAAATATAATACCTCTCCAAAGGATAAGCTTATACTTGATTTGATGTATATTGAAGAGTATAGTTTTTGGCTTGATATAAAATTACTTTTTCAAACACTTATTATTTTGTTTAAGAAGGATAGCACGGAAGCTTTCAAAAAAGAAGGAGAGCTTACATTTGTTGAGTATAACAAATCTAATGAGGAGAGCAAGTAGAGCTTTATTTTTGAGTTGAATATAGTTTTAACCATTTTGTTTTATGAGTTAGGAGGGAATATTTTGAAAAAAATATTAGTAACAGGTTGTAATGGTCAATTGGGCAGAGCAATCAATGAAGAATATAAAAGTGATGATGTTGAATTGATTAACACAGATGTTGCAGAGTTAGATATAACAAATGTTGAAGCTGTTATGGATTTTGTTTCTGCTAAAAAGCCAGATGTAATAATTAATTGTGCAGCACATACTAACGTTAATAAATGTGAGTCAGAATGGGATTTAGCGTACAAGATTAATGCTATTGGACCAAGAAATCTTAGTATTGCAGCTAAGTCTGTAGGTGCAAAGATGATACATGTTTCTACGGATTATGTTTTTGATGGAACAAATACTAAACCATATGTTGAATTTGATGATGTGGCTCCTCTTGGTGCATACGGAAAAACTAAACTTGAAGGGGAACGATTTGTTAAGCAGTTTTCTGACAAATATTTTATTGTAAGAACAGCTTGGCTATATGGCGATGGAAATAATTTTGCTAAGACAATGATAAAGCTTGGAAGAGAGAGAGATGAGATTGGTGTTGTTGCCGACCAATATGGTTCACCAACAAGCGCAAAAGAATTAGCAAAGATGATACATGCTATTGAGCCTACTGATAACTATGGATTATTCCATGGTACATGTGAAGGAAGCTGTTCATGGGCTGATTTCGCTGAAAAGATTTTTGAATTAATGGGGATGAATACTAAGGTTAAACGTCTTACAACAAAAGAGTATCCAACACCAGCAAAACGACCTGCATATTCAGTGTTAGATAATTATATGCTTAAGCTTACTACTAATTATATGTTTAAGGATTGGGAAGAGGCTTTAAAAGAATATATTGATGAAAATACATTATAAATACAAAAAAAGAAGACAATAGTATAGTCTTCTTTTTTTGATAAAGATAATTAAGTGCGTTTAATTTATCAATAACAATATATAAATTATGAAAATAATCAATAAAAGATATAGCTAAATCATAATGCATTATTAAATCTGATTATAAAGCATCTAGTAAAATTTTATTAATATCTAATCATTTATAAAATTCTTAAAGTGTGTTAGCATATTCATCAAATAAATGATAATACATTGATGGAAGTCCAATAAATTCACAGCCATATCTATAACCATATTCTCCAATAGGAGCTTTATATAGAATCTTAACTACAGCAAGAATAATTTCGTCTGTATTCTCAAATTCGATTGTAGCATTAAAATAATAGCCAATTGGCATCTCTGTTTCAGACATAAAACCTATTCCAGCTTTAGAAATATCAAATACTTCAATCTCTGTATCAAATGTATCGAGAGTATGACCATCTTGTCTGAATAAACTTGATACTTCGAGCTTAAGCTTAATTGGTAATCTCTTATACCTTCTTTTTTCTTCCATAAGAACCTCCCGCTAATATAGTAGCATATTATTATCATATAGCCACAAGAGTTATACGATAATCATAGTCTAACATATTAATATTATTTTTGTAATATATAATTATGGTAATATAATATATTTTGTATCCATTTTCAATAATTATATCAAAAAAAATAGGATATTGCTATACAAAATGTAGATAATAAATAAATCATTTGACAGTTTATTGTAAGTGCGTCATAATTTATATGTTGTGTTATTAAATTGTAGTACAAATGTAAAGGAGATATATAATGAGTGATAAGTATGTAAGCCCATTGTCAGAAAGATATGCTAGTAAGGAGATGCAGTATATATTCTCTCCAGATATGAAATTTAGAACTTGGAGAAGATTATGGATTGCATTAGCAGAAACTGAAAAAGAATTAGGACTTAAGGATGCAGATGGTAATCCAAGAATTACTGATGAGCAGATTGAAGAACTTAAATCTCATGTTGATGATATAAATTATGAGGTGGCAAAGGAAAGAGAAAAGCTTGTACGTCATGATGTTATGAGTCATGTATATGCTTATGGTCAGCAGTGCCCAAAGGCAGCAGGGATTATTCATTTAGGCGCAACAAGTTGTTATGTTGGTGATAATACAGATGTTATTGTTATGACAGAAGCGCTTAAGCTTGTTAGAACTAAGCTGGTGAATGTAATTGATGAATTAGCTAAATTTGCAGATAAGTACAAAAATCTTCCAACACTTGCTTTTACACATTTCCAGCCTGCACAGCCAACAACAGTTGGCAAGCGTGCAACACTTTGGATGCAGGAATTGTTGTTAGATTTATCAGATATTGATTATATGATTGAACAGCAGAAGTTACTTGGTTCAAAGGGAACAACTGGAACTCAGGCAAGCTTCTTAGAGCTTTTTAACGGTGATCATGAAACAATCAAAAAGATTGATGGTATTATTGCTAAGAAAATGGGATTTTCAGCATGTTATCCAGTTTCTGGTCAGACTTATTCACGTAAGGTTGATGCTAGAGTACTTAATGTTTTATCAGGAATTGCAATGAGTGCTCATAAGTTCTCTAATGATATAAGATTATTACAGCACTTAAAGGAAATTGAGGAACCATTCGAGAAGAATCAGATTGGTTCATCTGCAATGGCATATAAGAGAAACCCAATGAGAAGTGAAAGAATTGCTTCACTTGCTAATTATGTTATGGTGGATTCACTTAACCCAGCAATAACAGCGGCAACACAGTGGTTTGAGAGAACTTTAGATGATTCGGCTAATAAGAGAATATCTGTTCCAGAAGCATTTCTTGCACTTGATGGTATTTTAGATTTGTATCTTAACGTAGTAGATGGTCTTGTTGTATATGACAAGGTAATATATCAAAGATTCATGAAAGAGATTCCATTTATGGCAACTGAGAATATTATGATGGATGCTGTTAAGAGAGGCGGAAATAGACAGGAATTACATGAAAAGATTCGTGAATATTCTATGATGGCTGGAGAACAGGTTAAGAAATATGGAAATGAGAATAACCTTGTAGATCTTATTGCAAATGATTCAGCATTTGGAATGACTAAAGAAGAAATTGTTTCTATTCTTGAACCAAAGAACTTTGTAGGTCGTGCACCAGAACAAACTGAAGAATTCTTGACAGAGGTTGTTAATCCAATACTTGAGGCAAATAAGGATATCCTTGGTGTTAAAGCAGAGATTAACGTATAAAAGAATAAGTATTTTGATAACCCTGAGATTGTACAATCCCAGGGTTATTTATTTAATTGGGAGGAGTTTCTTCTATGAACATTAATTTGGAGTACTATAAGATATTTTATTTTGTGTCAAAATATGGAAGTGTAACAGTTGCTGCTAAAGAGTTGTGCATTTCACAACCAGCAGTAAGTCAGGGAGTAAAACAACTAGAAGAAGGATTAGGTGTTATTTTATTCCAAAGAAATTCTAAGGGAATGACCCTTACTGCAGAAGGAGAAGCACTTTTTTATTATATAAGTAGAGGATATGAACAAATTATTCAAGGAGAACAAAAGGTTAAGGAAATGCTCGATATTGAAAGTGGAGAAATAAGAATTGGTGCATCTGATATGACGTTGCAGTTTTATTTGCTTCCGTATTTAGAGCAATATCATAGTATATATCCTAGAATTAAGGTTAATGTAACTAATGCACCTACTCCTAGTACAATTGAACGTTTATTAGAAGGGAAAATTGACTTTGGTGTAGTTAGTACTCCGTTTATTGAGGATTCTAGAATAAGAGTGTATAAGGGAAGAATAATTAGGGACATTTTTGTGGCTGGAGAAAGATTTAGTGATCTTCGTAACGAGACATTATGTTATGATAAGCTCTCTGAATTTCCATTAATATGTTTAGAAGAAAACACTAGTACTAGGAAATATATAGATAATTTTTTATCAAAGAAATCGGTAATGATCAATCCTGAGTTTGAACTTGCTACAAGCTCTATTGTAGTACAGTTTGCAGTAAGAAATATGGGAATTGGATGCGTTGTTGAAGATTTTGCAAAAGAAGAAATAAGAGCGGGTCGGTTATTTAAGCTTAATTTTGAAGAAGAAATCCCTGAACGAGAAATATGTGTAATAACTGATAATAGAATGCCACTTTCTAGAGCAGCTGAGGCAATGTTAGAGTTACTGAAATAAATATTTGACATAAGTAAAAATTATAATAAATATAATTATTATTGAATTTACTTATAACATGTTTTGATGTATACTTATTTTATTGGTGATACTAACAGTGTATACTAGAATAAATTATTATGTATTAATGGTACGTAATGGATGGAGGTCAGACAATGGTAAAAGCAGTAGTTGGCGCAAATTGGGGCGATGAAGGTAAAGGAAAAATTACAGACATGCTTTCAGAAAAGGCAGATATTATTGTAAGATTCCAAGGAGGAGCAAATGCAGGTCATACAATAGTAAATGACTATGGTAAGTTTGCATTACATACACTTCCTTCAGGTGTATTTTATAACCACACAACTAGTATTATTGGTAATGGAGTTGCACTTAATATTCCTGTATTATTTAAGGAGATTAACTCAATTATTGAAAAGAATGTTCCAATGCCTAAAATATTGGTATCTGATAGAGCTCAGATGGTTATGCCATATCATATTTTATTTGATGAGTACGAAGAAGAAAGATTAGCAGGCAAATCATTTGGTTCGACTAAGTCTGGTATTGCTCCATTTTATTCAGATAAATATGCAAAGATTGGTTTTCAGGTAAGTGAGTTATTTGATGAGGAAGCACTTAAAGAAAAAATCCAAAGAGTTATTGTTCAAAAAAATATTTTATTAGAGCATTTATATCATAAGCCACCTATTGATGCTGATGAAATATTTAATACTCTTATGGAGTATAAGAAAATGATAGAACCATATGTATGTGATGTATCAGCATACCTTTGGGATGCACTTAAAGAGGGAAAGAATATCTTATTAGAAGGACAGTTAGGTTCGCTTAAGGATCCTGATCATGGTATTTATCCAATGGTTACTTCATCTTCTACATTGGCTGCATACGGAGCGATTGGCGCAGGTATTCCTCCATATGAAATTAAGCAGATTGTAACTGTTGTTAAGGCATATTCAAGTGCTGTTGGTGCAGGTGCATTTGTAAGTGAGATATTTGGTGATGAAGCTGATGAATTAAGACGTCGTGGCGGTGATGGCGGAGAGTATGGTGCTACAACAGGTAGACCAAGACGTATGGGATGGTTTGACTGTGTGGCTTCAAAATATGGTTGTAGAATTCAGGGTACAACTGATGTTGCATTTACTGTATTAGATGTACTTGGCTATTTAGATGAGATTCCTGTTTGTGTAGGTTATGAGATTGACGGTGTTGTAACAACTGATTTCCCTACAACTAGTAAGCTTGAGAAGGCTAAACCTGTTCTTGAAGTTTTACCTGGATGGAAGCAGGATATTAGAGGAATAAAGAAATACGAGGATTTACCAGAGAATTGTAGAAAATATATTGAATTTATTGAGAAGCAAATTGGTTTCCCTATTACTATGATTTCAAATGGTCCAAGTAGAACTGATATAATATATAGAGGATTTAATCAGTAAGAATAATATAATGTAATCATTTAAAATAATATAATAAAATCATTTAAAATAATATAATAAAATCATTTAATATGAAATAATATAACAAAATTTCTTAATATGAAATAATATAATAAAAACACTTAATATGAAATAATATGTCGATTAGATTTAATGGACATATCAAAGCATGTTAAGTGTTTTTTTATCTTTTTATATTAAAAATAATAGCTTTATTCTGATAATTTGCTAAGAATATATTCAGTATATGATTTGTAGCTGCAGGATAATAAAACAGATTTAAGAAGATATCTATCGTCGTCTAATTCCTTGTTAGTATCAATATGTTCTTTCTTCTCAAATGTACTTGTAAGGGCCTCTTGATAGAAATGGCAAAAACTATTGTAGGCCTGCTCAATGGCGAAGTGTTCTGTGCTAATTTTGATTAATGATTTTATATCATTAATGCTATAAACTTGCTTTAAAACGCATATTACTATTAGTTTGGCAACCTGAATTCGGCCATATTTTTTCTTGACAGGAGCTTCAATAATATTGTTCTTGACATAGTTGTTAATCATTGTTTTTGATAAAATTACTTCTTCGCTGTCTTTTGGTTGATTAGGTCTTAAAAAAGGTAATAAAGAAGAATTAACAAAACAAACAACCTGATC
>JAQYAV010000069.1 GCA_029338675.1 Lachnospiraceae bacterium | reverse complement strand
GATACTACTGAAGCTACTATTGATAATGTCACTGATGAGGTTACTGATGAGGTTACAGATAAGGTTACTGATAAGGTTGCTGAAAACACTAATAACGAGACTTCTAGTAGCTTAGATGCTATTACTGAAGCTCCTGATTATGATCCAAATAAACAACTCTCGCCTGAAGACATTGCAGCTTTATTCGCTGCATCCAAGGAAGCTAACAAAGCCAATAGTATAGATGATTTTGAAGTATTCGACCATCCAGATTCAATGGATCAAAATTTAATTGATGCATTACTTGGATTAGAAACATCTGATGAAGAATTAGAAAAATTAGACGATTTAGATAGTAATACAGTAGCAGCCGATGTTATTCCTTTTCCTACAAAGGAAATTAACGAATTAGAAGAACAATTATTAGGAAGTGAAAATTCTTCGTTAGAAGTATCTTCTCCAAACGAAGACATGGCAATTTCAGAGGAATTTGATCCTAACAAACAACTTTCACAAGATGAAATAAGTTCACTTTTCAGTTCAATGTCTTCTATTGGTAAGGAACCAACTATTGAAGAAATAGATGCATTCATAGGTGATACAAAAGATAAAGAACAAACAGATGAACTACTCGGCAATTAAATAACTTAGGAATGTTTGCTATATATACTAAAATAAGCCATATCAATTTGATATGGCTTATTTTAGTTAAAGATACTACACTTATTTTATTCTATTGCTTTGGTGGTTGATAATACTTTTCTGGATTAGCAAACTTAGTAAATTTGCCCATCCATCTAAGATCTACACTTCCTGTTTCACCACTACGCTGTTTAGCGATAATTATTTCTGCAGTTTGCGGTTTTGTAGTTGTTTCTGGATTATAGTATTCATCTCGATATATGAACATAACAACGTCAGCATCCTGCTCAATTGAACCAGACTCTCTAAGGTCTGATAATACAGGCTTGTGATCAGTTCTGCTATCTACAGCACGACTAAGCTGAGAAAGAGCAACAACAGGAACATTCAACTCTCTTGCCATAGTTTTCATTGCACGAGATACTTCAGCAATAAACTGCTGACGAGATTCTACCTTCCTATTTGTACTCATCAACTGTAAGTAGTCCAAAATAATAATTCCTATATTATGATTCTGTTTTAATTTTCTACATTTTGATCTTAGTTCTGAAATAGTTACAGCCGAATTATCTTCAATATACAAAGGTGATTTTGCAATCGCCTCAGTACTTTCAATAACCTTATCCCAATCATCATCTGATAAATCACCAAGCTTCATAGCTTTAGAATCTACCATTGCATCAATAGCTATCATACGGGATACTAACTGTTCCTTACTCATTTCCAAAGAAAATATAGCACAAGGTACATTGTGCATTACAGCAAGATCATGAGCAATATTAAGTACAAATGCTGTTTTTCCCATGGCAGGTCTGGCTGCAACAAGTATAAACTCACCGCCATGTAAGCCTGTTAACATATTATCAAGATCAATAAAACCTGTAGATAATCCAGTTACTTTACCCTTATTTCTTGCTGCATCTTCTATCTCATTAATTACATTTATTACAATGTTTCTGATTGGCGTAAAATCTGAAGAACCGTTTCTGCTTTGAACAAGCTTGAATATATTTTGCTCTGCTTCTTCAAGAATTTCGTCAACACCCTCACTTGCAAGAAAACTATCCTTTTCTGTATTCTCACACAACTTAATTAATCTTCTAAGAATCGATTTATCCTGCACAATCTGTGCATATTGCTTTGCATTGGCAGAAGTTGGAACTGTCGCTATAATTTCTCCAATAAAAACAGGATCACTTATCTCCTCAGGAACATCCTTTTTCTTAAGATAATCACGTAATGTAACCATATCTACTGGTTTACCTTCATTATAAAGTTCAACCATAGCTTCGTACAAAATACCATACTGAGCATTATAAAAGTCTTCCCTAGTTAATAAATCTGCAACATCAGAAATCACATCACGATCCATTAACATAGCACCAATAACCGACTGTTCTGCCTCTTTGTTATGCGGCTGTATTTTTCTAATGCTATTTTCGTCCATTGAAATCTCCCAATAAAATATAACTTACATATAGTTTCTACGTAATACTATTTAGCTTCTACAACCTTAACAGTAAATTTAGCAACAACCTTAGTGTGAAGCTTAATATCTATACTATGTGTTCCAATTGACTTAATTGCATCCTTCATAACAATCTTTTTCTTATCAATATCGTGTCCAAGCTGTGCCTTCATTGCTTCAGCAATTTCCTTAGATGAAATTGAACCAAATGTTCTTCCACCTTCTCCAACCTTCATACTAAGCGTAATACTTTCCTCTTCTAATTGCTTAGCAAGTGCCTGTGCCTCAGCTAATACTTCTGCTGCAACCTTATCTTCATGAGCCTTCTTAAGCTTTAATTCATTTAAGTTCTTTGGTGTTGCCTCAACGCCAAGTTTTTTAGGCAATACACAGTTTCTTGCATATCCATCTGAAACATCTACTATCTGATCTTTTTTACCTAAACTTTTAACATCCTGAAGTAAAATAACTTTCATTTATATATCTCCTTCTCTAAACATTTTTTCAAGCAACTCCTTTATCTTAGAAATTGCAGTATCCATATTTTCTCCAATGAGCTGTGCACCTGCAATATTTGCATGTCCACCACCACCCATTTTTTCCATAATAATCTGAACATTTATATCATCTACAGACCTTGCACTAATATATGTTGTTCCATCCTTTTCAGTAACAACAAAGGATGCTCTGATTCCATCAACATCAAGCAAATCATTAGCAACTTTGGCAGCCACAACAGTTGGCGACTCTACTCCCAAAGGATTAATTATAGATATAGCAAAGCAATCTAAATAAATCTGAGCATTAATTATACCTTCCGCTAATTGCTTTTGTGATGTAATATCATTTCTAAACATCTTTCTTACTCGAACAACATCTGCTCCACATCTTCTAAGATAAGATGCAGCCTCAAAGGTTCTAACTCCGGTTTTAGTATGGAAGTTATCTGTGTCGATAACTATTCCTGAATACATTGCATCAGCTTCTATAGGCTTAAGCTTAACCTGTTCGCCTACATATTGAAGCATTTCCGCAACCATTTCACACGCCGAAGAAGCAAATGGCTCAATATATGATAATGTAGCATTGGTAATAAGTTCATTTGTCTGTCTATGATGGTCAAAAACAACAACTGATTTTGCCAATGAGAGTAACTCCTCACACTCTGTCATACTTGGTCTATTAACATCTACAATAACTACCAGCGTTGATGGATTAATCATTGAAATTGCAGTTTCTGAAGAAACAATCATATCATTTCCATAAACACTATTGCCCTTAAAGCTATTAAGAAGTGGTGTAATTGCAGATACATTTGCACTATCATTAACTACAATGTGAGCCTTCTTGTTTAATGTACTTACCAAACGATAAACACCTACAGCAGCACCAAAGGAGTCTGCATCTGGACGCTTATGTCCCATAATAAGAACTGTATCAACATTAACCAAAAGCTCCTTAAATGCCTGGGCCTTAACTCTCGCCTTAACTCTTGTAACCTTCTCAGTTCCATTACTCTTGCCACCAAAATATGATATCTTATCGCCCTGTTTAACAACTGCCTGGTCACCACCACGTCCTAATGCTAATCCAATTGCGTCACGTGCGTAATCATATGCCTTAGCAAAGCTATCTGCATCTCCACCTATGCCTATACTAAACGTAATAGGAATCTCATTACCAACACTAATACTCTTAACTTCATTCAAAATTGCAAATTTAGTTTCCTTCAGCTGTGGTAAATACTTTTGTGGAAAAACAAATAAATATTTATCCTTCTCAAGTTTCTTTCCAATTGCATCTATTGTAGAAAGATACATATTAATTCTTCTATCAACTAACGCCTCAACTAATGAATGTCTAACTTCTTCTGTGTTATCCATAACCTCATCATAGTTATCAATATATAGCAGACCAGCAACAAGCTTCTGCTCTTCATTTGCTTTCTTGTACTTGACAAGTTCAGTTACGTCAAACAAATAAAGTGCAATAAGCTCTTCACCTTCAGTTTCAACAATCTCCTGTTCACCTTGAAATATGGAATTAAAGTTAATCTTCTTGACAAGAGCATTATACTGACACTCATTAAACAAAATATCTAAATAAACTGGTTCTTCTGCCTTTAATACTTCTGAATCAATAGAAGGGAAAAATGTTTCTATACTTTTGCGTATTCTCTTATGCGCTCCGTCAGCAATACGATTTACAAATTCGTTATTCGCCCACAAAATCTTACCATCCACATCCAAAAGTGCATATGGAATTGCAAGCTCCTTTAACAATTCCTTTTGTATCTGTCCCTGTTCAAGAGCAAATCTTACAAGGGCTGGCATAATACCTGTTCTTGTAATAAAGAACGCAATAAGCTCAACAATAATCACCACTGACACAACAGCTGTTGCTATAATTGCACATTTTCTATCAATGAAATAAAACGATATACACATTGCAATCAGAAACAGTGATATAAATACTGGTGCAATTAGATACTTTTCAATTTTCTGTTTAAGAATCTTTTCATTACTCATGATTTTTCCACCTAAAAGGCATACCCCTTTGAAATACTAATTACATTAAATTCGCTAATCTTTCCTTAACCTGCTCTAAAGTTTCAGTATATTTCTTTAATTTTTCCTTTTCCTCTGCAACCTTTGCAGCAGGAGCTTTATCTACAAACTTAGGATTTGAAAGCATTCCAGATGCACGCTTAATCTCCCCTTCTAAACGAGCCTCCTCTTTCTGTAATCTTTCAATTTCTTTAGCAATATCAACTAATTCAGCAAATGGCATATAGATTACTGCATCATGGATAACTACAGAAACAGCATCATCTGCAATACCCTCTTTATCTGCCTGAATCTTTACTTCGCTAGCATAACCTAACATAGCAAAGAAATTCTTGCCCTGTTCAAATATATCTCTAATTTCTTCCTTCTGAGAAACAACAATTACACTTGCCTTCTTACTTGGAGCAACGTTCATCTCGCTTCTTATATTACGGATATTTCTTACAGCTTCCTTGATTACATCAACAGCTAACTCATCAGCCTTAAACTTATATTCATCCTTAAATTCTGGCCAGCTTGAAATCATAATAGATTCTTCATCGCTTAAGTTGCAGAAAATCTCCTCAGTAATAAATGGCATAAATGGATGAAGAAGCTTAAGTCCACTAATAAGAACATTCTTAAGAGTCCAAAGAGCAGCACCCTTAGTTTCATCCTCATCATTCCAAAGTCTTGGCTTAACCATCTCAATATACCAATCACAGAATTCTTCCCAAAGGAAATCATATATCTTAGATACAGCAATACCAAGCTCGTACTTTTCCATATTGTCAGTTACTTCTACAACAAGATCATTCATCTTAGATAAAATCCATCTATCTGCAATAGTAAGCTTGCTAAGATCTACATTATCTGCATCAGCCTTCTCAATATTCATCTGAATAAATCTAGATGCATTCCATATCTTATTAGCAAAATT
This sequence comes from Lachnospiraceae bacterium, assembly GCA_029338675.1. GTDB lineage: Bacteria > Bacillota > Clostridia > Lachnospirales > Lachnospiraceae > Coprococcus_C. The sequence goes on along the minus strand of JAQYAV010000069.1, from coordinate 22,463 downwards.
ACGGCTTGCTTCAACTCTCTCCCAATAAAAACGCATGTCATTTCCAGGAGCGTTACCTGTAATAAGAGTTAATCTTAAGGCATCTGCACCATACTTCTCAATAACTTCAAGTGGATCAATACCATTTCCTAATGATTTACTCATCTTACGTCCCTGATCATCACGTACAAGACCATGGAATAATACTGTATGGAAAGGAAGCTCTCCAGTCTGCTCAATAGAAGAAAATACCATACGAATTACCCAGAAGAAAATAATATCATATCCTGTTACAAGTACATCTGTAGGGAAGAAATAATCAAAGTCCTCAGTTTTCTCTGGCCAGCCAAGAGTACTAAATGGCCAAAGTGCTGATGAGAACCAAGTATCAAGAGTGTCCTCATCCTGCTTTAAGTTAGCACTGTTACATTTTGGACAGTTGCATGGAGTTTCTCTTGAAACAATTGTTTCACCACAATCCTGACAATACCAAGCTGGGATTCTATGTCCCCACCAAAGCTGTCTTGAAACACACCAATCTCTAATATTATCTAACCAGTTAAAATAAGTCTTATCCATTCGCTCAGGAATAAGCTTAAGCTTTCCATCAATAACAGCCTGCTTAGCAGGTTTAGCCATCTCTGCCATCTTTACAAACCACTGTGGCTTAATAAGTGGCTCAACTGTAGTCTTACATCTATCATGTGTTCCTACCATATGAGTGTGTGGAACAACCTTAACAAGAAGACCTAAATCTTCCAAATCCTTAAGCATAGCCTTACGAGCCTCGTAACGATCCATTCCAGCATACTTGCCGCCTAAATCGTTAATTGTAGCATCGTCGTTCATAATATTAATCTCTTCAAGGTTATGACGCTTTCCAACCTCAAAGTCATTAGGATCGTGTGCAGGTGTAATCTTAACACAACCTGTTCCAAACTCCTTATCAACATATGAATCAGCAATAACAGGAATCTCTCTATCAGTAAGAGGAAGCTTAAGCATTTTACCGATAATATCCTGATATCTCTCATCCTCTGGGTTAACTGCAACTGCAGTATCGCCTAATAATGTTTCTGGTCTAGTTGTTGCAATCTCAACAAAACGTCCTTCCTCTCCTACTACAGGATAGTTAATGTGCCAGAAATTACCATTTTGCTCCTCATGCTCAACCTCTGCATCAGAAATTGTAGTTTGACACACTGGACACCAGTTAACAATACGTGAACCCTTGTAAATATATCCCTTTTCATAAAGCTTACAGAATACTTCTGTTACAGCCTTATTATTACCTTCATCCATTGTGAAACGCTCTCTATCCCAGTCAGCTGATGAACCCATCTTCTTAAGCTGGTTTACAATACGTCCACCGTACTCTCTTCTCCAGTCCCAAACTCTTTCAAGGAATCCTTCTCTTCCAAGATCCTGCTTATCAATACCCTCCTTCTTAAGGGCCTCAATAACCTTAACCTCAGTAGCAATAGCCGCATGATCAGTACCAGGCTGCCACATAGCATTATATCCCTGCATTCTCTTAAATCTAATAAGAGCGTCCTGCATTGTATTATCAAAAGCATGACCCATGTGAAGCTGACCAGTAATATTTGGTGGTGGCATCACAATTGTAAAAGGTTTTTTACTTCTATCCACTTCCGCGTGGAAATATTTATTATCTAACCACTTTTGGTATAACCTTTCTTCAATCTCAGCAGGATTGTAGTTCTTTTCAAGTTCCTTAGCCATAACTTATGTTCCTCCGTTTAATTACATTTCCAAATTATATGATAAAAGAATATCTTTTATATAGCCTTCTAATCCAGGATTTTCTTCAATAGATGCCCTAAGCACAGTCTTTGCATTAATCCTGTTTTTTTCAAATATTGAAAGTTGTTCTCTAATTTTTTGTCTTCTTGTGTGAAGATTATGCTTAATCTCTACCATCTCTCTGCTATCAATCAAAGCATTAGTCTGTTTAGGCCACACAAGGGGATCCTTCATTCCAATTTGTTTTAGTTTATCGACGAGCTCGTCACAGCAGACTCGAAAATCACTGTTTGCTTGCATATATTTTCTCTCGTCATTAACCATCTGATTATACTGAGCCCACAAAAATTCCAATTGTTTAGATGAATTAACGCCATATTTTTCATAGACGTAGTCTAATGTATTAGTATTATTAATAAACTTAACCTTTACTTTGTTAAGCAACGATACAGCCCTTTTAATCTTCGCATCTGTATACTTGACTTCATGCTTAATATCCAAATATCTAATATAAGCTATTGCAAATGATACAACTGCAACTACACCAACAATTAAAGAATATACTGTCACACTAGCCTTAGTTGTTACTGCAATAATTGCAATCATTGCAGTAGAAAGTAAAAACAAGACCAAAACAACAATAATTATTCCTCGGACTCGCAAAATACTATCTGTATATTCATCGCGCATAAACTTAAGGTCATCCTTCTCACCTTCTAGATGCCCCATATCATTCCTAAGCATACAATCACGCATTTCCATCTCATTAAGATTCTTAATAGTGTCAACTATCTCATTCTTATGAGTTTCAATTCTTGTATACTGATCCACAGAAAGTAGATTCTCTGATTGTAAATACGTTTGGCGACTGTTGTCAAGCATTTCTATTCTTCTAGCAGTGTCAATTATATCGCGAGACATATTATCAGGAAGCTCTTCAAAACGCTGAATATCAGTCAAATACTCAGTAATAACCTTATATTCTCTTTTAATATCTTCCATTCTGTAGGTTACATCAATTAACTCTTCGCAAACCTCTTTGACATATTCCCTTTCATCAGAAGAGGATACATTACCATAGGAAACCCTTACCTCTTCTTCAACATCAGCATGTTCATTACTAAATCTTCTCTTCTTACGAGGCCTAACCTTTTCATTTGGCTTATCCTCTTTGGAAGACTTATTTTCTTTGGTAGGCTTTTTGTCAGTTTTGTCGTTAATTTCATCTTCCTGCAGATAGGATTTTATTTTATCGATTAAACCCATTAAATCGCCTGCTCTCTAAACTCGTCCTTCAGCTGACTAAGAATTATATCCATTCTCTTGTCATAATCAATCATATCTTTATTCATTCTGTTGTATACAGCACGCTGAAGCATAGAGAATATGGTCATTTCTCTAACATCTTCATTGGAATCGCCAATCTCAAGCATCAAATTCTCAAAGCTATCATCATCTAAATCAAATTTGCGCATCTCCTGTCTGATTGTTGCTGAATCATTTCCTGCGGCAAACACAATCAAATATCCTCTTAACGACTTCTCGTTATTATTAAGCTCATACGCCTTAAGGAAATAAGCCTTAGCATCCTCAGTATCTAAATTATTTGCAGATGCCACTGCTCTGTTATGATATACATTACCAAGAAATACCTTATCTTGAATATCCTGTGAATTCTCAATAATATCATCGTATATTGATGCCGCCTTGATATATCTTCTATATCCTAAATAACCATCCGCCTTAAGCTTCTTTCTCTGGCTTGAAGTAAGCCTTCTATACTTCTGCCAAGCTTCAACATAAGTCTTAATTTCTTCTGGTTCATAGTAATTACCTGCATTAAGAATCTCAACCATAAGATCCTGTACAAATGTAGTCTTATTGCACATAGCCACAAGCTTTGCAGCAAGCTCTGGCATCTCTAATTCATCTCTAATCCAGTCAAATAATTTCTCAGATAAAGATGATTTGCTTATTAACACAGAATTGTTATAAATATAGAAGCACAACTCCTCATATGTGTTAATTTCTACTTTGGTATTAAGAAATATAAACGGATGAGAAGCTTCTTTTGATGTACATAAAATAACCTTTGACATTAAACCTCAAACTCCTTCCGATATATTTTGTTTGTAGTTGGAAATAGCTTTCCAAAGCCTACATCTCTAATTATTACAGCACCCCTATGTGGATTCTCGAACTCAACCTCTAAAGAAAACTTAGAAGTTTTGTTAGGTCTTTTAGGAATACCATGTAATTTAACAGATTCTCTTACCTCCTGCTCAGTTCTTCGACTCTTATATACAAGGGTAATTGTATCTGTATCATCCAAAATAACATTAATCTTACCTCTAATGTTGTACCACTGTCTGCCTCCAAGTGCTATTGGAATAAATTCATCCTCCTCATCACCACTTGAAATACCAACATCAAAGATAACATTTTCTTTAGTTTCAACAAAGTATTTCGTATAAAATTCCTCGTATTCACCACCGACAGCCTTGTAGCAGGCACCTTTAGTATATATATTCTGTCCTGCAAAGACTCGTCTGCCCTGACATAAAATATTACGTGATTTGTTCATCCATTTTTCAGAGAAACCTAAACCAGTAAGGAATACAGAAGAAATATATGTTTTCTTCATCTCATGTTCAGCAATCTTCGCAAAGGTAACATCCATAAGAATATTATCTCCGCCAAACAAAGCCAAGTTAAACTGATTAGAATAATCCTCATGTGTAACACTTATTACCTCTGGTTCCTTGCCTCTTGAAATATCAATACGATAATAATTGAGACCATCTGCATTATAATCAAATAATGCAACACTATTCACCCACAAATCACTATCCTGATTAAATATATAATATAATCCACTATCCAAATGGCTTGTAATCTCAACATTTTCAGGTGAGATACCAAGCTCTTTGTAGAACTTTCTAAGTATTCTAAAAATATCTTTATCGTATTCTGGAAGGGTAATAACCAACTTCTTTACTGTAGCACCCTCATATCTATACAAAAACGAGTTAACATGCATCTTGAGCATCATAACAAACAACTGTCTATATGAGTATTTTGTGCCACCAACCTCTACTAAATCTTCACTTTTAGCATTCTTATATAATTCATCTAAGACGACACCATCTTCCTTAAATCTAGCCTCTGAGGCCTCTGAACCCACATACCAGTCACCTGTACTGTTACTGTAAAATAAGATATTAGGCATCATATATGTCTCTTTATTATTAAGCTGATTTACTGTTTCTGGCTCTCTCTTAATGTCATTATAAAAGCTTATCTGAGTCGAGTCAGAGCATAAATCCATTCCAATATAATATGCATCTGCCATAATAGCCTCCTAAACTAAAGAATTTCAAGATTCTCCTCAAATAGATGTATTGTATTAAGATATACATCTAAGGTCTCAAGTAATTCATTATCCTCACGCATCTCCTGATTAACGAGCATACTGTTAATAAGCTCAAATCTACTTCTATCCTTACGGTTAAATGCCTTAGTCTTAAGTGTTTCACTCTCCACAACAAAGGAAGTACCAATTACATCGTCCTCCACGTCATAAACAAGTCTCTCACCATGGAATACAACGAATTCCTTCACGTATACACCTGGAATCATCTCATCAAGTCTCTCAGTCTTATATGTAAGATTCTGTCTAGCGCCTGTATCAAAAGCATATTTAACCTGAATCTGCTTAGATGGGTCAGACTTGTATATAAGATATGTCTTAAGAAAAACATCCTGTGGTAGCTTAATAAATGTCTTAAAGCTCTTATAAAATGGCAATATCTTTCCAGCATCCATAAATCTGCCAACCGTCTCAGAAATCCATTCTCTCTGATCCTCTGTATATCTGTCTAGCTTACTAAAATGCATCAATAATGCCATCTTAGAAATCTCATCATCAATGTTGCCCTTCATAATCTCAAGATATAAGCAATCGAAAATATTGCCAGGTGTCTGAACATCCTTAATCAGATAATTTCTAGCTGCAAATCTAAGGAATGCTTTAACAACAAGACCTCTACTTCTTCCATCGTAGTACGCCGAGAAAATATCGTAAATATACTCAACATTTCCCATTGCAAACATCATCTGAGCCAATGTATTCTCAGCTAATAAAGAAACATCCTTAACTCTGTTTCTAACAGTCTTAAACAAGCTTGCAAGCTCATCTAAGTCACCCTTGAAATTATTCATAATATAAATGAGAATTCTCTCATTAACCTTACCCATCTTATAAAGATGAATACAAATCGCAAGCAAATCCTCGTTAAGGAAACCATTTGAATCCTCAACACCATAATTGGCAAGTCTGTAAAGCTCTTCTGTATCAATCTCGTCAAATCCATAAAGCTTAACAGCCTGAAATGCCTTGTCAAATAAGTTCATATCTACCATGTATGCAATTAATGTTCTTGCATTAGCATGTGTGAGATATTCAATGTCTATCTTTCCAAGGTACTTAGTAAGTACATCTGCATCCAGATTCTCATGATAATATTCAATAATATTAAGGTACGCCTGCTGCTTATAATCATAAGAAATATAATCACAATTAATTATATCTCTTGCCATATTAACCTCAATGGCACGCTTATAAGTAAAGTTTCCAAGTTTCTCATAGTTATACAATATAACTCTGTAGTCCCTAGGACTATACTTACAGCATATATCAATATATGCCTTCTCATCTACAATTCTCTCTAATCTATATGGAATAGAGCCAGCATATCTGTTACCCTCACTATCCTCGAAAATAATCGAAGCAGTATTAGAAAGAATCTCAACATAAGCCTCACCATTAACCAAAGGAATTCTCTGAATCTCCTCAAGCTCCTGATGAGTAACAATTACAGCTCTTACACCACTGTTAAAACAAACCAGCTTACGTCTAAAAATAATATTAATAAGCTTGCCCGCATATAAAGGATTAACTGTTTCCGGCTCCAAAAATTCATCATATAGAACAGTTAAATCATCGCTAACCTTGCCCTTTAATATCATATTTTCCATGAAATCCTGCATAGTAGTGCAGTATTCATGATAAACCTTCATATGCTGTGATTTATTATATATAACATTAGCATACAAATATGCCAATTCACTCTCTGTCAAAGTATTCTTATAATTCAAATACATAAGAACGGACTGTGGAATAAGGTCATATCTAGAGAAATTCATACTTTTAACAAAGCACTCGTTAAGTCCAATAAACTTAAGTGATTTTTCTACAGCATCCCTATAAAATCTATGATACTTATTGTCTAACTTATTAGCCCCAATAAGCATTGAGCAAATGCTTTTAAGCACCTCTGTACTCTTGCTCTTATCGTAAATAGCTTCCATAATGCCAAATATTTTCACATCAAATTCCTTGAAAGAACCTGCTATTCTAACAAATTCATCAATGACCTCATCAGAAATATACTTATGTCTTAATCCCCAACGAATAGCAGTAATCTCTATATCAGATATTCTCTTAAGTAACAATGGATTATTGTTCAAAATCTCACATATCTCAAGGAAAATAATAGGACTGCTATAGCCCGCCTCATAAAGCTGCTTAAGCTCCTTGTAAAGAGCAGCCTGATCATTAGCTAAATTATCATCAATAAATAAGAGTAACCACAAATAAAACATCTTATCTTCTTCTGTTCTAAAGTTACGTCTTATTAGATTAGTAGCCGCTTCTATTGACTCTGGAGTCTTGTTAATAAGCGCTCTCAAATACGCATAATAACACTTCTGCATATTACTTATAGCAGTTTTATCAACATCAGCACCAATTCTTAAGAATTCCTGCTGAACCTTCTCGACCTCACCCTGCATAATATTCATATGCATAATACCAATTCTATAAAGGTCCTCCTCTGGAACATATCTTGTAAGATTAGTAAATGCAAACAACGTATCAGATATATATTCCTTAAGAGAAATTCTATCCATTCTATAATCCATGTAAGCTTTAACAAGTCTTACATTATTATTCTTAATAAGCTGTTCCTTACTTGAATTACGCTGTGAAACAACCTCCTTAGTCTGAGGCTTAGTCATAATTATCTCAATCTCAATCTTCTGGTATATATTCTCAATGGTAAGCTTACCTGCTGTTACTCCATCTGGAATATTCTCAGGTGATATAAGAACCTCAAGAACAAACATATTGCCACAAAAATCAGCACTGGTAATATTCTTTCTCGCTGGAATAATGAAATCAGCCATAGACTTAACTCGAGAATTCGTATAACCCCAAGTATTCTTGCTCACATTGATTGATATCTTAGAAAGCTCTGTAGGCATCTCTATATTAATCTTAGCCTTAGAAACAGAAAGTGTAAGGGCACGTTTCTTGTGAACATAAACAAGGAATTCCTCCATAGCCTGATTAACAGAATGACTCTCCATTAAGCTGCCATATATCTGCTTAATCAATGGATCCTTATTAATAAAGGTTCTCTTAAAATCATCTCTTACAAATACTCTTGAAGCCTCAGACCAGTTACTTTCCGCAAGTGTAGCAAACTTAAATAAATCATCAATCTTACTATCACCATACTTAACATATGGTGGTGTAATATCAATGTCATACATAATCTTGAACTCTCCGCCATCAGTAATAACACTGATATGCCCCTTATAGTTCTTACCTGCCTCAAGACAAGTAGCATCAAAAGTATACTTTACGTCAAACTTACGATTAATATACGTATGGTTGTCGAATCTAAGCATATATCTGCTATCGTAAACCATAGCCTTAATCATATGGTCATCCTTGCTGCTCACACGAAAGCTACCTTCATAAACTGTTCCTGATTCTATATTAAGTTTTAAGAATTCTTCTGATATTTCGATTTCTGGTCTGTCTACCTGAAATTCACCTTTTGCGTAATGCTCTACAATACCCTTCATATCTTATATACCGTTCTTTCCAAAACTCTCTTCTTAGTAGTATCCTGCTACCAAAAAGCCCTATTATAATAAGCTAATTTTCACTTGATATTATATCTTTCAATGATATAATTATATTGTGCTTTTGGTACTAAAAAATGCACCAACACATATGTATAATCTACCACTTGTAGATTATATCACAAATGATATTATAAAAAAAGCAAAAATATTTTGCCTGATATATACTTATATTAGTCGCTATATACATTTTTTGCAGTTAATTGTACAGGGAGGAATATTAATCCATGGCTAAACAAACATTACGAATTGAGCAGTACGAAACAGTATTATATAATTCAAATCTAAATCCTATGGGAGTTCCAGAAACAATAATGAAGGCAATGGAAGAACACAAGGATTGCATAATAAAATATCCAATTGAATACTATGGTGCACTTAAGGATTCCATTTCCAAATATGTTAGTTGCCCACAGGAGCATATAATTCTCGGAAATGGTTCATCTGACTTAATTCGTCTTTTCACTGCAATCATTTCTCCTAAGAAGGCATTAGTAGCAGTTCCATCTGCATCAGAATATGCTAACGTACTTAACAGCTATGCTTGTGAGATTGTAGAATACACATTAGATGAGGCAAAGGATTATGTACTTGATGTTAAAGCTTTGGCTTCCTCTCTTGATTCTTCATTAGATATGATAATCCTTGGCAACCCAAACAATCCTACTTCGCAGATTATCCAGCGTGATGATATGGAATTTCTTGCTGAGGTTTGTAAGCAGCTCGACATTTTTTTGCTAGTTGATGAAATGTATATAGAATTCGTAAATGATTACAAAGATATAACTTGTGTATCATTAACAGAAGAATACGATAACCTTGCAATTATGCGTGGAGTATCTAAGTTCTTTGCTGTTCCTGGACTTCGTTTTTCATATGCAATTATGAATAACCCAATGTATATGCAGATTATCAATCTTACATCTACACCAAATAGTCTTTCAACCCTTACAACAATTCTATGTACAGAATTATTTAAGGACACTGAATACATAGAAGCCTCTCGCTCACAGATTCACACAGAGCGAAATCTTATCTATTCAGCAATGTTCTCTAACAAGAACATGAAGCTATATAAGCCTTATGCCAATTTCATGCTTGTAAAAATCCTAACGGACAAGGTTACCGCAAAGGATGTAGCCGAACACTGTAAGGAAAGGGGAATTGTTATTAGAAACTGTGAAGATATACACGGATTAGATAACAAATATTTCCGATTCTGCTTTATGAAACCGAAACAAAATGATTTATTAGTAAATACAATTTTGGAGCTGTTCTAACGAACAGCTCCATATTTTATACACATCTTTCAAGTGTAATCTGTATAAGCATGTAAAAATTAATTAATGCACAAACAGCCAAAACAAGTCTATTATAACTCTTCGTACTTATATCCACCTTAATCCTATCTGTGTTAAACAATATAAGACCAAGATAAACAACTGGAATAAAATATCTACCTTGAACACCATTTATACTTGGATATCCGACTGGTGTAAAGCTTATATAAAGTGCAGTCCATATGAAACAAACAATAATAAATGTAACTGTCGCAATAAACATCTTAGTTTTCGCGCTAATCTTTGATTTATTAACGTCAGTCAAAACAATAAATATAAGAAATACAGTAATATAGCCTTTAAATTCAAGCCCACCATAATGTGCAAAGGTTCCAAATATACTATCTCCTACTGAATATTGTACACCATAATAAATAATAGAATAAATTAGTACCTTAGCATAAGCTACAGGCGCCCCAAATATATGAACAAGCTGTCCACTGTAACTTGTTTCTCCACCTCGCAAATCTCCAGTTGCAGGAGGATTAAGCAACACTGGTACTATCATAATTGCCACAGCAACAAAGCAAAGGATAAACACACCATATTTCATGATAAGCTTTTCTTTTTTTCCTGTAAATTTGCTATTTGGAACTGCCAGCAAAAGAAGTAATAATGGTGCATAAACCATTTTAATCATAGTGGCAATTCCCACAGAAAATAAGAAGATAAAATATGTTTTCCAATTCATTTTCTCCCCATCTTCAACGAATTCCGACACAATATACGAAATTGCCAAAAAAGAAAAAGCATTAATTGTAGCATCGTATGAATATGATGCAGCTAAAAATAACGTTGTTGGCATCAATGCAATTGCAGTAAGAAGGCGTTTTCCAATCTTAATGTGTTTTATTGCAAAGTACGTCACTATAATATACAAAAGAGCATTAAATATTTTACCCAAAATGTAAAGATTAGATAACGGAAGCTTAAATAATCTTCCAATAGAAATACCAATTGCACTAGCAATATGTCCAACATCACTTATTTTATTAAAACCAGTTTTTTTAAGCTGATCTCCTTCGTTTAGCTCATAAAGATTATCCTTATCCATATATACTTTCATCTGATCAAACTCGCTATCAGAAGTAGGATAATAAAGCTTTGACACAGCATTATCATCGCCAAAATATTTAACCTTATTTGTGTTGATAACCTCATTACCTAAACCAGTTTCATAGGCATGCTTAAAATGATACCCTTCATCCCAAGATACCTTTTGATGCGGAAAACTAAATAGCATAGTAAGACAAACAGATATCGAAACAACCAAAAAACCAAGTTCTAATCTCTTGCTAAAATAATCACTAAACAAGACAATCATCAAAAATGAAAAGATACAAAATCCAATTGCAACCATTCTTCTTAATGAGAAAACAAACTCATTTTTATATGTAATCTTATCAAAAGAAAAATTAACATCCTCGTCGTTTATCTCAATACTAATGCTATTTACATAATTATCAACCACGATATCTGCATCTGTTATGGCTTTATTATTCTCATCAACAATATTAAAAAAACTATTCTTCTCTGTTGCCCGCTTTTGGTTACTTAATCTTACAACAAATACTGTATCATCATCATGAGAATAAGATATTGTAAGCTTGCCAACGTAAGTCTCTGGAGTATATAAATTAATAACACCCTTTTTAGAATCTAAATAATATTTTCCATCCCTAAAAGTAAAACCTTCTAATAACGCCTCATCGCTAATAGATATCTCTCTTGTTCCCTTCTGGCTTTTATCAAGCCTTAATATATCTCTATTAACAACAACCTCAGCTAATAAAGAAAAAACAATAGATATCACAATAGCAATAATACATTTTGTAAAAATACGTAAATTAAAATTAGTTTTAATTTTATTGAACATTTTGCTTCCTTTCGCATTGCACAATACTATTGTAGAAATAAACTATGCTTCAATACCAAATCCCCATGGTCTTGTTTTAGAAACATTAGGATTGTAGAATGGATCCCCTTTTGCAAGAGTCTCCCCCCATTTATCCTTCATATATTTTACTTCTGCCTGGAATCTATCCTTATTACATGTTTTTTCCTCATAACCACGGGAAATAGATTCATAGTGGAAGGCTTCCGCAAACATATTGCAGACAATGAGATAATTCTTTTCTCTTATTCTAAGACACAAATCCACGTCATTATACGCTACTCTTAACTTCTCATCAAAGCCACCTATTTCTTTAAACAATGATTTCTTCATCATCATGCAAGCAGCAGTAACGCCACTAACATCCTGTGCATAATATAGCCTTCCCATATATCCTACATCATATCTTGTCCATCCAGCATGGCTATGAATTGCCACACCATCAGCGCCTGCACCCATAATAACCCCTGCATGCTGAACAGTATTATTTCCATAGAAAAGCTTAGCTCCAACAGCACCAACATCCTGACGCTGACAGTACATAAGCATCTCCTCTATCCAGTTTGGAGTAATAATCTCAATATCGTTGTTAAGGAAAAGTACATACTCACCTGAAGCTTCTGAAACAGCCATATTGTTAATTCGTGAATAATTAAATTTATCTTTGTAATAAATAACTCTCACATTAGGTAGCTTATCAATAATCGTATAATATTCGAAAATCTCATCTTGAGTAGAATTATTTTCCATAACAATAATCTCATAATTCTTGTAAGTTGAAAGCTTAATAATAGAATCAATACAATTAGCAAGAAGCTTAAGATTATCTTTATTAGGAATGATAATAGACACCTTAGGATTACCTATTATCTCATAATTAATCTTATAAATAGTTGGAAATGCTGGTGAGCTTTCAACAGTAGCATTCATTCCTGCTCTTTTGATACTATCGCGTACAGCTCTCTTTCCTGCATCTATTGCGTATGTTTTAGAATTAATATCCTGTGAAACAGAATTCTTATGAGAACGCCATAGATAAAGCAACTTAGGAATATGAACAACCTTATTAGCTGCACTAGTAAGCCTTAAAATCATATCATGATCCTGACTACCATCATAATCCTCATTAAACTTGCCAACTCTGTCAATAAGAGCTTTAGAAAACACACTAAAATGGCATATGTAATTATTAGCTCTAAGATTATCAATAGCAAAATCAGGCTTAAAATGATATGTAACAATATTATATATATCATCTTCTAAAAAGGTTGCTTCATCTGTATATATAAATTCCGCATCCTGCTCACATATAACCTTCATATTCTCATATAATGCAGTTGGCATCAATATATCGTCATGGTCAAATAAAGCAATATAATTGCCTTCTGCCATATCAATACATACATTAGTATTCTCAGATATACCAAGGTTCTTCTCTAGCTTTTTGTATTTTATCCTGCTGTCCCTAGCTATATACTTCTTACATATGTCCTCAACATAGCTATGTTCAGCATCACTACCATCAGCTAAGCAAAGTTCAAAATTGCCATAAGTCTGATTCAATACAGATTCAATCATGTCCCTTAAATATTTCTCTGGCGTATTAAAAAGTGGTGCAAGAATACTGAACTTAATCTCCTTTGTAAACTTTTCATTCTCCTGCTTATTTCTTTCCGAAGGAGAAGGCATAAGACTCTTTATATAATTCTTCGAAAAATTGTATTCTAACTTCTTGCTTCTAATTCCACGCAAAAAGCCTAAGCTTTTTATCTTGGCAACATAAAATCTCATATATGCATAAACCACTCTAAGGGGATAAAGATAAGGCCATATTGGTTTATCCTTTAACCACTGGAATCTAGATTTAGCTGCCGTTATCTGACCTCGATCATCCTCTGTCATACATCCAATACCAAGCTTTCTATTGGCTAAAAATTTATCTAATTCTTCATAAATTCGATTATCCATATTTCCTCTATTACGGAGAAGAATGCTCTCCACTCTCTTTCTATAAATCCTTGATTCCTGACCACTTCTTATCCTTGTCTGAAATTATTAACTCATCAAATGTCATTCCTTCTGGGAGTGGCCATTCAACACCAATCTCAGGATCGCTCCATAGCAATCCACCCTCGTCATTAGGATGATAGAAATCTGTGCACTTATAGCAAAACTCTGCTGACTCAGAAAGAACAATAAATCCATGTGCAAAATTCTTAGGTATAAAGAACTGTTTCTTATTCTCAGCAGAAAGTCTTACACCAAACCATTTTCCATAAGTTTTTGAACCTTCTCTTAAATCTACAGCTACATCAAAAACTTCCCCGCTTACTACTCTAACAAGCTTGTCCTGAGGATAATTAATCTGAAAATGTAATCCTCTTAAAACACCCTTCTTAGAGCTTGACTGATTATCCTGAACAAATTCACAATCAATTCCAGCCTCTTTAAAATCATTATAGTTATATGTTTCCATAAAGTATCCCCTCTCATCACCAAAAACTGATGGAGTTATAACCTTTAACCCTTCTATATCACATGTCTCTACTGTTATTTTTCCGTATTTGTTTACTGACATTTTGAAACCTCCTAAAAACGAATGAATTCACACGCATATAAATTGTCTTTCCTGTGTGCAACAACTAATATGTGAATATTATTTTACCCTGATAATATGAATTACTATCCATAAATGGGCACATATAGTTTATATTACTACAAATGTGTGGATTAGGCAATGTTTGTGTGAGGAAAGCAACGGATAGCTATAAAAAAAACAGCCATGGACTCTGCGCCCATGGCTATTTCTTTAGGAAACTTTTTTACATTTACTTTGTCTATAATAAAAATAATTAATTCATAATCATTATCTTGTTACTAAAATCATGATATCTCTGTGTAACTGTATACTTCAAATTGGTTTCATTTGCACTATATTTGGCAGGATCTAACATCAATAAGTTTGCTAATGTCATGTTGTTAGGATCAGTAACATTCTTATATCCATATATGCATACACTATGAGTATCTTTAGCAACACGTAATAAACAAGGCTTACCCTTATTAATTTGGTCATATATTTCTCTTAATGTTGCCTTCTGACTGCTACAAGTTTTATATTTCATTCTTGTATAAAGATAAGGAGTCTTATTTGAATATGAATACTCATCCTTATTATATTTCAACCACATTGTCTTTCCCGAATATGTCTTTTTGTCAACTATACTTAATGCATATGCATTAGACCATGCGGTACATGAAAGAGAATTTACTGGTTGTTTTCCAGAAGCATATCTAACATCTAATTCCTTATTTTTTGTTCCTACTACTTTCTTAGGAGCTGTTACAGTAAACTTTTGGTTAATTAATGTAAGCTTCTTTCCTGATGCGTCATGTGCTGTTATCTTATAATAATATGTTCCTGCAGAAAGATTATTAAATTTTAAATTTTTATCGATAGTTTTTCCATATATACTATAACTTTTTGCATTTGGCTTTTCGCCTGTTTGTTGTACAATTGTCGAACCATTACTTGCTAATATATATCCTCCTACCCAAGTAATATTATAATTTGATGAAATTGTACCTTTACAGTCAAAATACTTTCCCTTTTCTATGTTTGTTGGCTTTGTAGCATTTTTAATAGCCAATGTTGAAGGATTAGTTACAGTAAACTTTTGATAAATCAATGTAAGTCTTTTTCCTGATGCATCATGTGCTGTTATCTTATAATAGTATGTTCCAGCCTGTAATTTATTGAATTTAAGATTTAAATCGATTGCCTTTCCATACAAACTATAACTCTTAGCATTAGGTTTAGCACCTGTTTGCTGTACAATTGTTGAACCATTACTTGCTAATATGTATCCACCAACCCATGTAATCTTGTAATTTGAAGTAATAGTTCCCTTGCAATCAAAATACTTCCCTTTCATAATAGTTGTAGGTTTTGTCTGATTAGTTATCTTCAAAGTTGATTTTGTAGCCGCCTGTGTTGGAAGTGAAAATGACATAGTCCCTACAAATATCATAACAATTGCCATAAAAAATGTGATCCTTCTTTTATTCATACAAATCTCCCCTTTCGTTTATCATCTACAATAGGGATTATACTACATAAAAATAAGCATTCTTCTAAACTTGCATAAACAACACTTGTATTTGTATAAACGAACGTAAAGTCAACTATATACAGAACTGTTTGATACAATTTGCAAATAGCTAGAACATCTACTATTAAAATTATCATTGTATTTTTTTCATCTTATAAAAAAACAGTTAATTAAACTACAAACACTCTTGTAGTATAACTAACTGTTTTATAACCTCTACCTACTGAACATTAGATTCACAATTAAAATCACCTATATCAGTAACACAAAAATGATATAATTCATCTAGATCTGTATATCCCGAATACTTATAATTATATAGACAGGGGTTACCAAAGAGTAAAACGCGTAATGGCATGACTTACCGCTTATAGCCTGTTTGAAACAGCAAAGGTTAATAAGCTTAAAATATATATAATATATTCTATCCTACACTATGTACATGTTTAGTCTCAATATATTGTTACAAACTACTATTTATGATATTATATTTAGGTTAATGTAATTTGATTGTAGACTTAACTATTAAGAAAAATATTATTATTAATTCATTTATTGCTTTTCTTATTTCCATATTTCTAGGACTTATTTCCTTTAAATTATCAAATATAGTTCCATTCGGAAATAGGGCGCTCACCTGCGCAGATGCCAACATTCAATACTTAGATTTTTTTGAATATCTGCGAAATATACTATGTGGTAAGGAAAAAATAGGATATACCTTAAACAACGGTATGGGAGGGGACACTTTAGCTCTGTTTAGTTATTACTTAGCATCTCCTCTTAATCTTCTTGTGATATTTTTTAAGCAACAAGACTTAAAATTATTCTTTAGCATATTAGTCCTCTTAAAGCTAGCCCTTTCTGCATTAACAGCAAACATATACTTAAATGTTAAATTCGAAAACAAAATTGATAACATAATCCAACTGATTTTATCTATCAGCTACGCATTTATGCAATATAATATTGCACAAAGCAGTAATATCATGTGGTTAGACGGAGTTATATTACTTCCATTAATAATGCTTGGCATTGATCAACTCCTAAAGAAACAAAAAATTCAACTTTTAGCTATTACTGTGGGTTGTTCAATTTTATTTAATTGGTATACAGGCGGAATCAACTGTCTTTTCGCCATAATATACTTTTTCTGTGAATTATTAATTAGCAACGAATATAAGAACTTGCAAAAGAAATTATTTGCAATAGTCGGATTTGGTGTTTCCATGTTTTTAGGCTTAATGATCAGTGCTGTTCTATTTTTACCATCTGCACTAGCCTTATTAGGCGGTAAAGGTAGTAAATTTGATACTAATTATTTAAAAAACATTTTTGATGGAAATATTTTATCCTTAGTAGAAAATAATGTTATTGGTGGAATAAGTAATAAAGCTGACATAAGTATTTTTTGTGGTTCACTAATTCTTTTAGGGGTGTTTTTATACTTCACTAACAAAAAAATTAATGCTACTAACAGAATTATCGTTGGTTTATTTGGAGTACTAATATTATCCTTGGCATACTGGCGACCAGCAGACTTTTTATTTTCCTTATTAAAATTAGTAACAAGCTATTGGTGCAGGTACTCCTATATTATGGTTGCTTTTCTACTTTTTATCGCAGGTATGGGGTATGCAAGAGTAAAAAACGCAAATAAAGTAATAGGTTTCTCACTGATTTGGAGCTTTATTCTATTACTATTTCAATATACAAATAATAAATATGATTTAAAAACCGTATATGATACCTGTACCATATTAGTTTTAACAAGCATATGTATTTTTCTATATATGAATAATAAACAAAAAATAATATTCTTAAGCTTAAGCTTACTTATATTATCGTGTATCGAATTAGGCTATAACAGCAAACTTCTTCTTAATGAATATTCTCTTGATGACGTTGATTCATATAAGGAATATGTTGTAAATCAACAGGAATTAATTTCTTCAATAGAAAAATCAAATTATAGAATAAAACAAACTAGTGCTCGCTATGGAGCATTTAATTTAAACGAAGCTTTATCCTATAATTATTGGTCCACCCAAAGCTATACATCCTGCCCAGATAACAATCAGTTAAGTTTACTAGATAATCTTGGCTATAGACTTACTGGACATTGTACTAATATAGATAAAACCTCCATTATTCCAGCAGATTCATTTTTAAATGTAAAATATATTTTGTCCAAACACAAGATAAAAGGATTAAAAAGAGTATCAGAGGACACGTTTGATGGCAAAGGAATATACGAAAATCCTTATTTTCTTCCAATGTCATATTTATATACATCTAGTGGCGTATATAATTGGACTGACAAAAACCCTTTTGAGTATCAAAATTGTCTATATAGTGAATTGGTTGGTAAAGATATTGCCATTTTCAAGAAGGCAGAGTTCGAAAAGAACGAACTTGATGACAAAACAAGAGAATATATTATAAATATACCTAACGGAAACTTCTCACTATATGGTAATTTACCTTGGAAAAAGACCACAAAAGAAACAATAACATTCGAAAATGGGGAAAAACTTGTCTATTCATCATGGGGAACTCCAAGCGTATTTTATATTCCTTTTAGTACCGAAACCACTAAGGTTTTAATTCACGCAGATAATAATTTAAGTATTAGCGAAGAGCAGTTCTATTATGTTGATTTAGATTTACTAAAATCCGTTACAGACGAAATCAAAGCCCATGAAGCAAAGGATTTTATAATTGATAATAATATAATAAAATGTACAACAACTGCCAAGAATGGAGAAAGTTTAATTATATCAGTTCCTTATACAAAAGGTTGGTCAGTTCAGCTAAATAATGAATGCATTGAGCCAAATATGTTTGGCGGCTGTTTTATATCTATACCACTAACAGAAGGAAACAACGATATAATAATGAAATATAAAACTCCTGGATTAAATCTTGGAATATGTGTTTCAATCATCGGCGTTTTTGCTTTATTAGCTTGTTTATACATTCAAAAAAGATGGAATTCCAATAAGTTTGATAAAATAAGAAATATAATTAACACCGAATGGTTTAGATACATTATAATTGGAGGTTGCACAACATTAGTTAACTTTATTTTTTATGGATTACTATGCTATATTATACATATAAATGTCAATGTTAGTAACGTAGTTTCCATTATAGCTTCCATTGTATTTGCTTATATAACAAATAAAATATTTGTCTTTAAATCAAAAACAAATAAACATAGTGAATTAATTAAAGAAATGTCAAAATTTGTTGGCGGGCGATTATTTACTATGATATTGGAGGTTGGTGGTGTATTTTTCTTATATAGTATCTTAGGCCAGCACTCATTTATTGCAAAACTAGAAACTCAAATAATAGTTCTAATAACAAACTATATAATCAGCAAATTTTTTGTTTTCAAAGGAGAAAAAAAAGAATGAAATTTTCAGTAGTTGTTCCTTGTTATAACGAAGAAGATAATGTGGAATTATTTTTCTCAACTGCCGTATCTGAGCTCTCTTCTATCATAGACGATACTGAATTTATTTTTGTCAATGATGGTAGCACAGACAAAACCTTCGAGAGATTAAAGGAACTGTGCCAAAATACAAAATATTGCGTTAAAACAATTAATTTTTCAAGAAATTTTGGAAAAGAGGCCGGTTTATTAGCTGGTCTTACCGAAGCTAATGGTGAATATGTGGCTATTATAGATGCAGATTTACAGCAAAGGCCTAAATATATATTAGATATGTATGAAATACTATGCAAAAATAAAGAGTACGATGCAGTTGCAGCATATCAAGATATTCGAAAAGAAGGCAAAATATTAACCTTCTTTAAAGATACATTTTATGGGTTGATCAATAAGATGTCTGAAATAGATTTAATGCGTTCTGCAAGCGATTTTAGGTTATTAAAACGATGCGTAGTAGATGCAATCATCTCTCTTCCTGAAAAATGTAGATTTTCAAAAGGTATTTTTTCATGGGTTGGTTTTAACACATTTTATATGCCATATACGGTAGAAGAACGTGCATCAGGAACCTCTAAATGGAGTTTTTGGAAATTATTTTCCTATGCAGTCGACGGAATAGTTGCATTTTCTGTAAAGCCTCTCTTAATGGCCTCTGTTGCAGGTATTATTCTTTTTATTCTTGCATTAATTATGATGATATACACAATAATAAAAACTGTATGTTTTGGCGAAGCAGTAGCTGGTTATCCTACTATTGTTTCTCTTATCCTGTTATTATCAGGAGTTCAGTTATTATGTATGGGAATATTGGGACAATATATTGCTAAGAATTATACAGAAACTAAAAACAGACCTGTTTACGTAATAAAAGAAAAAATATCTTCCAAAGAAAAATAATTGTATATTAATATCATGCCAAAGAGGTTATCTGTTAATATTAACAAATAACCTCTTTAATCTTTAATATCAAATTTTATATTCTAAATTACCTCTAACCTATAATACATTTTTCTTTAATGGACCAATCATATTCATAACGATTGCAGAAATAACAGAACAAACAAGATAAAATACAAAAAATCCTATTATTACAATGTAATACGCGCCAAATCTAACTGGTGTCAATTTTGCAAATCTATATACAAACTGTATAAAAAGCGGATGTATTAAATATATAGAAAAGCACAGTCTGTCTAGCTTCCAGACTTTATCACTACACTCCTTCGATATCCCCATAAATAAGATGAATATACTTATTGCTAATATAACAATAACTGGGCTATAATAAGCTGATATTTCTTTTGGATGTATCTCTAAAATGTTAGCACTTATTATAATCACCACTGCTATTGCAATTGCTATTAACGCTACAATTTTTGTATTCCTGTTAATATTTATCTTTTTGCTAATATAATTTCCTAACAACACATAGAATATTGGATATGAAAAAGGTATATTAAATGCAATTCGAATTCCTGCAACCGAATTAATAGTAGGTACAACAAATGCTAAAATAAATAAAGAAACTAATATTCCTTTTTGTGTTTCTTCACCTAATTCTGTAAATGAATGTAAAAGTGGTAATACTAAGTATATTCCAATTAATGCATATAGATACCATAAATGTGCAAAACTATCATTTTCCAAAATTGCAAAAATAGTTTTCTTAACCAAGTCTATAGATATATTCTTAGACTCCCCTACTATTTTTAGAATTGCAAAAGGTATACCAAATATTAATATTGCTAAAACTATTCTCTTTACATATTTATTAATAATATTCTTATATGTAACTTGTCTATCTAACAACAAAACACCAGTTATCATAAAAAAACAGGAACAGCCCAATACATAACTTGATATAATGCACTAAAAAATTTGAATTGCGAAGTATTCAATCCAAACAACTCTTTATTATCAGATAGTGTACTACATGTATGCAACCATACAACAGAAATAGTTGCAAAAATCCTCAAGTAACTTATATATGACAAACGCTTATTCACTATAACATCTCCTCATACTTATTATTTCAATTCGAAAGCAATTATCTATACAAAAAACAGTTGTTATACATTTGTAAAACAACTGTTTTTGTGTAATAATCTCTCGCTTAGCAGACAACACAACCAATAACTTTTTTTCCTAAATCTTTAAGTATTTTTTGTTGTCTTTTAATATCCCTAAATAAAGTATATTCTCTCTGCATAACAAGAACTACAACATCTGAATCTATTGTATCCTTTAATACAGCTGAATTCTTCTCAATATCAACTCCACCCTTGATACTGTAATCATTCATGCTCTTTTTAGTTATGTTAACCAACTCTTGAATCATTGTATCATCGACTTTACCAAGGAACATTATCTTTTTACTCTCCTTAGCTACTAGAGGGATAAATGCCTGTAATCTCTCATAAGCATATTCTTTGTCTGAATTAGTAAAATCAGCCAATGCATACAACATTGAAGCCTTACATAAATCACTCGCTGTTACTAAAACTCCTTTGCTTGACATATGCAAATATCTTAATATAAGATAAATAATCCATACAATAAGGAATACACCAACACCCGCTAACATAGCATTTTTTGCCTCATTTTTCCTAGATATCGATTCCATTTTAGGTGGATTAGGTTCCTTAAGCTTACTTAATTCACTTTTTCTATCTGTTATTGCTTTATACTGATTCTTGTAATCAGTAATTCTATTGTTTTGTGACAACGAAATCTCATCACCATTAACTTTAGTAAGCATTGTTTCAGTAGTTTGAATCTCATAATCATTGAAATAATCGTATTTTTCTTTTATTAGTTTGAATTTTTTCACTACAAAATTTGCTATATCATTTGCCTTATCCATATTAGGATAAAGCACTCTTATTGTTATAAGATTAGTTGCAGAATCATACTTGATATCA
>JAQYAV010000068.1 GCA_029338675.1 Lachnospiraceae bacterium | reverse complement strand
GTTGTTACATAATATGTGTGATATTGTGTTGTTACATAATATGTGTGATATTGTGTTGTTACATAATATGTGTGATATTGTGTTGTTACATAATATGTGTGATATTGTGTTGTTACATAATATGTATGGTATTGTATTGTTACATAATATTTATGATATTATATTTTCGCATAATACGTATCATATTTTACTGCCACTTTATATCTATGTTTCTAATATTCCTATAGTACAATTATATAAAATAATAATAAGTCTTACAATGATTATTATTACAAATGCGTGCTTTACGATGCACATGGTGTGTGATATTATGATTTAGTATTATAGCTAATAGTTTATATAACGAAATGAGGAAGAATTGTGAAGAAGTTTAATAAAATTTTGCCTGCAATAAGTATTAAGACATTTGCATTTGTTTATATGATTATTGCATGCACAATTGTTATGCTTATTTATTCATATGGTGTAAACAGAATGTACCATGATAAGTACAGAAGTGAAGTTGTAGAACGAATAAAATCAGAGTGCAATGTACTTGAAACCTGTCTTAAGGAAGAGAACTTTAATGTGAAAAAAGGTGGAAATGTTGAGCATAGTATGTATTCACTAGCTAATCATGTTGAAGGTCGTGTTATGATAATTAATTCTGAGTACGTAGTTATTGGAGATTCCAATTCCATTAATAAAGGCTCAATAATGATTAACAAAGATGTGATTACTGCCATTGATACAGGAGAAGAATCAGAGCTAAATGAAAAAGATGGCTTTATTCAATATGTTCGACCAGTGGAAATAGAAGAGAATGTAGTAGGTGCTATTGTGATTACTGCATCTTTAAAAGGTCTTGAAAATTTTACAAATGTAATATATGGCAAAAATGCCCTATTCTTTGGTTTAATTATATTAGTAGGAGTTATTTTTGCATTAATTTTTGGCACAGCCTGCTCAAGAGGGGTTAGAATGGTTAATAAACGAATGCAAATTGTTGGGGATGGCCATTTAGAAGAAAAGATTCCTGTTAGAGGCTTCAAGGAGATACAAGATATTTCACAGAGTTATAATGATACAATTAGTAAGCTTAAGGAGATTGATTCAACAAGACAGGAATTTGTTTCAAATGTATCACATGAGCTTAAGACACCGATTACATCAATGAAGGTATTAGCAGATTCACTTGTGCAAAATGAAGAAGCTGATCTTGCCATGTATAAGGATTTTATGACTGATATTGTTGATGAGATTGATAGGGAGAGTCAGATTATTAACGATTTACTTACTTTGGTTAAGTTTGACAAACAATCGGCTGAGATGAATTTGGAAGAGGTAAGTATTAATAGTTTACTTGAAATAACACTAAAGAGAGTTACACCTATTGCAAAGAGCAGAGGTATTGAAATAACATATGAAAGCTATAGAGATGTAGTTGCAATTGTTGATGAAGTAAAACTTGGGTTAGCTCTTACAAATATAATTGAAAATGCTGTTAAATATAATGTTGATAATGGTTGGGTTAAGGTAACATTAAACGCTGATCACAAATTCTTTCACATTAAGGTTGCAGACTCTGGAGTAGGTATACCAGAGGATTGTAAGGACAAGGTGTTTGAAAGATTTTACAGAGTTGACAAGGCCCGTAGTAGAGATACAGGAGGAACAGGTCTTGGTCTTGCCATAACTAAAAATGTTATATTATTGCATAATGGAAGCATTAAGTTATATAGTGAATCAGGTGAAGGTACAACCTTTACAATTAAGATTCCAATAAATAAATAGCATTAATGTTTTTTGTTGAATTGATTGGAGAATGATAATGAGACGATATTTGTGTGTTATATTACTTATTTGTTGCATCTTCATGTGTAGTTGTGGAGAAAATAGTAACAATGAGAAAAACTTTAAAGATGCAAATGTTGAAGCAAATTTAGTTGATTTATTTATTCCAGATGAATATGGAATTAATAAATCGGAAACTAAATATCAGCTAAAACAACCGGATTCTATTAACGCATGTATAGAAGAAATGATGGATGCTCTTATTGATGTTTATGATGGTAAGTTAGTAAAGTATAATTATATGATGGATGAAGAAAATACTTTATCTATTAAGGTAACATTGAATAATGTGTATTATATGAAAGATAACAAGCTTATTATTGCAGCAATAACAAACACTTTGTTTGCTTTAGATGGAATAAATAAGATTGATATTGAATTATATGATATGGATGATAATGTTATGTATTCTCTTTTAGTAGATAGAAGTACATTTTATTTGTATGGTTATTCAAAGGATTATGGATATAACTATAATGATACCGTTTTTTATTTACCTAATGAAGCAGGAGATGGATTGGTAAAAAGTAAAGTGAAGCTATATTCTGTTGCAAATGATTCCTTCTACAAGAGAATTGTGAATTATTTAGTTGAGGTAAAGGTTATTCCAGCTAAGACGGTAATTAATTCGGTTATTGTCGATAATAAGATTTGTTATGTTGATTTTAACAAGGAATTTGAGAGTTCTTCCAATGTGAAAAGCTCATTAATCATTTATTCCATAGTAAATACATTAACTTCATTAGATGATATTGATAAAGTCGTTATTACTGAAGAAGGCTCTTTAATTGATAATTATAAGAAAACAGTGGATGTTTCTAAACCACTTCAGTTTAACCAGGATCTGGTAAAATAAAATCTCATAGGATGAAACAGAATGAAAAGACCATTATTCTGGACGGTTGTAGGATTTGCACTTGGAGAGGTGACATATTTTTATACCAAAGGAATAACACAAATAAGCATAATCTTTATTATGCTTATTTGTTGTGCGTTGCTATATAAGAAAAATAAAAAAACAAAAATATTACTAATATACGTATTGATGTTTTGCATTGGAAATATATGGCCTTATTTATTAGGGAATGTAAAAATATCAAATAATGATAAAATGCTATATGAAAATAATAATTATATTGTTAAAGGAAAGTACTTTAAAAATGAATATAGCAAAGAAATAAATGCAATAGGAATAATTGATTCTATAACAGATAAAACATGTAAAGTAAAATTAATAGAATCGACCTTAGATGGAAAAATCTATTGCGGTGGATATTTTATGTATATCTACTTTGAGCAAGAATGCAATATGACAATAGGGGATACTTTGAATATTTCAGGAAGAGTTAATTCTTTTAAGGATTCTACTAATCAAGGTCAGTTTTCAGCAAGAAACTATTATGAGGATATAAATGTAGCATTTTTTTCTAATGATAAAGAAATTAGTATTTCATATTGTAGGTCATATAAGAAGTCTATTTTTCAAAAAATATATTATTCCATTAAAAATACATTGAATAAAATAAAAAAAATATTAGAAAAACAATTGAGTAATATAACAGATAATGATGCAAGTTCTTTATATTACGGGATTTTGTTTGGAGATAAAAATCAAATAGAAGACAGCAGGAGGGACTTATATAAGGCTGCTGGAATAGCTCATATTTTAGCTATCTCGGGGTTACATATTTCTGTTATTGGTGGATTAATATATAAATGGTTAAGAAATCTTGGAGTAAAGTTTGTTTTTGCAGGTGGAACATCGATTATTATAATTAGTTTATATGGAATTATGACAAGTAATTCAGTCGCCACAATTAGAGCAGTAATTATGCTTTGCTATTTTTTAATAACAGAAATAGTCGGAACCAATTGTGATACTCTTACATCAATGTCTATTGCTGCGGCAGTAATTATATCGTTTAATTCTAAAATGATATGTAATAATGGCCTTTTGCTTAGTTTTTCGGCAATGTTTGCAATAGTAGCAGCAAATTATATAACTAAATCCATTTTTGTGAAAAAAACGAAATCAAAAAGTAAAATAATAAGAAAAATGGTGTCTAGTTTGATATTTTCAATGTCAATAAGCTTAATAACATTTCCTATAACAGTTAGTTCATATTATGAATATTCCATATATTCTTTTGCTCTTAATTTATTTGTAGTGCCTCTTATGTTTTATGTAATAATAAGTGGACTAGCTTCCGTATGCATTTCATTTTTTTCGATTAATTTAGCTAAGATAGTGATTTGGCCTGGTAAAACAATTTTGGCTTCCTTTGAGATAATTTCAAAGAAAATTCTGCTCCTTCCATTAGCTAGGCTTAATATAGGAAAGCTATATGTGTGGCAGATTATCGTATACTATATGATATTGCTTGCACTAATATCTATATTTAATCAGCAAATAAATAGAAAAATACGTGAGTTAATATATAAGCACAAAAGATTATGGTTGAATAAAAAACAATATAAGTTAATTACTTTTACTATGCTTATGTGCTTGTTTTTGCTTCAGTTTTTAGTGGTTTTTGCACCGTCAGCCTTTAACAAAAGTAGCATTATATTTTTAGATGTGGGACAAGGAGACTGTATTTTGATTAAAAATCAAAATGGTATAAATATTGTAATTGATGGTGGTTCGTCAAGTGTAAATCAAATTTCAGATAAAGTAATAGTGCCAAGCCTAAAATATAATAAAATGGCACATGTGAATTATTGGTTTGTAACACATCTAGATAATGATCATATAAATGGATTGCTGCAAATCATGGAGGAATATTTTTTGAGCGGTATACGAATCGACAATATTGTTTTGGCAAGTAATACTATGGTTGATGAAAAGTATAATGAGCTTATAATGCTAGCAAAGGACAATAAAATAAATGTTTTGCACGTGGATGATACGTATTGCATAAAAGAAGAGGGCTTCCTTATTGATATTATTCATCCTAAAAATAATTATACGAGTGAAGATAAAAACGATATGTCACTTTGTGTATTATATAAAACAAATAAAATAAGCGCGCTATTTACTGGAGATATAGGAATAGAAGCAATGGAGAATATTGTGAAAGAAAACGAAAACCAATATACCATTGATGTGATTAAGCTTCCGCATCATGGTTCTAAAAATTCCCTATGTGAAAGCTTTTATGAGAAGTATGTAACGAGTCTTGGTATTATTTCTTGCGGAAAAAATAATAGATATGGTCATCCGAATAAAGAAATACTTAGTTTAATGGAAGAAAAGAAAATAAAAGTATTTAGAACAGATTATGAAGGTTATATTCAAATAACTGAGAAATAAAATCCCCAAATGGACATATTTGTGATATTATATTAATGCTATAAGAAGTTTTGTAGAGGTGTAGGATATGGCAGAAGAAAATGGCATGAATATTATTAATTCGCATATTGAGAATAATAGCTATTCGAATATTTACTTACTTGGCGGTGATGAAAAGTATTTATTGAATCAATATAAAAATAAACTGCTTGGAGCGATAACTGATGTTAATGATACTATGAATTTTTGTGCCTTTAAGGGAAGTAACATTAATAGTGATGAGATATATTCTTTTGCTACTACTATGCCATTTTTTGCAGATAGAAGAGTAGTATTAGTTGAAGGTAGTGATTTCTTTAAAAAGGGAAATGAAACTATTGAAAAATTATTTGAGGACATACCTGAAACTACGATTATTGTTTTTTCAGAGGATAATATAGATAAAAGAAGTAAACTATATAAAGCAGTGGTCAAAAAAGGAGTTACAGCATTCTTTTCAACACCAGATGAAAGAACATTACTTGTTTGGCTTAAGTCATTGTTTTCGAAAGATGGGATATCAATTAATGATAAAACCTTATATAAACTTATTGAAGGCGTTGGAACTGATATGAATACGCTGTTTAACGAGGTTGAGAAACTTAAATCCTATTGCTATGACAAAAAAATAGTCAATGATGAAGACGTTGATGTTTTATGTGTAAATCAAATCGAAGGCAAAATATTCGATATGATGGATGCTTTGTCTAGAAAAGATAAAAAGAAAACCATTGATTTATATAATGATTTAGTACTTCTAAGAGAACCGGCTATGAGAATTTTGTTTTTAATAGCAAGACAATTTAATTTGTGCTTGAAAACCAAGTTAGCTCTTCAAAGTAATTATGATAATAGTAAGATTGCTTCTGTAATTAAGGTTCCACCTTTTGCAGTAAAAAAATATATTGGATTTTGTAATGGATATACATATGATGAGCTTGTTGAAAAAGTGAATTTGTGTCAGGAAGCGGACAGTGATATAAAAAGTGGCCGAATGAGAGATGCATTAGCTGTTGAAACACTCATTATCAATTTATTACATTAAAGCTATTTACGCCAAATAAAAAAGTCGCTTTCGCGACTTTTTTTGGTTTATATAATTGTGTCACAATTATCAACTTAATGACATTGCCATTTCACGACTTTTTTACTTGGAAATCTATATGAAATAGTCTCTTATCTAGAACATCTAAATAATAAATCTTCCCAGCGTCTATCAACCTCTTCCTGATATTGAACAAGAAGGTGTTCGTTCTCAGGCTTAAATAAATGCTTGAATCTTCCTTGTGGACGTAAGAAGTCTTCAATTGGAAGCTTTTTCTTTGGCTCGTAATTAAGAATCCATTTGCCTTCTACAACCTCAAATAAAGGCCAATAGCAGGTTTCAACTGCTAACTTACATATTTTCATAATATCAGGAGTATCGTATCTCCAACCTCTTGGACATGGAGCCATAATATTAAGGAATGCTGCACCAGGAGTGTAGATTGCTTTTTCTGACTTCTCATATAAATCCTTCATAGTTCCGATAAAAGTAGACTGTGCCACGTATGGAATATCGTGGTTAGCTATTATTGAAGCTAAATCTTTACGATTTTGCATTTTACCATTTGATACTTTACCAACAGGAGTAGTTGT
This sequence comes from Lachnospiraceae bacterium, assembly GCA_029338675.1. Lineage (GTDB taxonomy): Bacteria > Bacillota > Clostridia > Lachnospirales > Lachnospiraceae > Coprococcus_C. The sequence goes on along the minus strand of JAQYAV010000068.1, from coordinate 25,989 downwards.
TGTGTCAGCATACATAGGAGTTGCAGAAGAACGCTGGATACCAGTATTCATATAAGCTCCGTTATCATAGCAAACATATACCATATCGTGATTACGTTCCATTGCACCAGATAAAGACTGGAAACCAATATCGTATGTACCTCCGTCACCACCAAAGGTAATAAATTTATAATTATCCTTAACTTTTCCCTTTTTCTTTAAGGCATTATATGCAGTTTCTATACCAGCCATTGTTGCACCAGCGTTTTCGAAAGTGTTATGCATATAACTATCTTCCCATGCAGTATATGGATACATGAAAGAAGAAACCTCTAAACATCCAGTTGCATTGCCGATTACTGCTTTATCGCCTTCCTTTAAGGCTCTAAGTACTGTACGAACAGCGATAGTACCACCACAACCAGCACACATTCTATGACCCGGAGCAAGACGTTCCGGTTTATTCATTACTTCTTTAAAATTAAATGACATTACGCTTACCTCCGTTACTTTCTTAAACCAATATACTTGAAGTTACATGGCTCTGATTTTCCACTTACAATATCAAGTAAATCATTATATACAGATGTTGCACTGTCAGTTGTGTAATCACGACCACCAATTCCGTAGAAGTAGTTTACAGCACAAGCAGTTGATTTTGCATCAAATAAAGCAGATTTTATATCGGAACCTAAAGGACCACCGTAAGCAGAGAAGCTTTCTGCACGATCCATAATTGCAATAGCTTTAACATTCTTTAGTGCTTCTGCAATTTCTTCACCAGGAAATGGTCTATATACACGAAGCTTAAGAAGACCAGCCTTTATTCCATTCTCTCTTAAAGCATCTACAGCATCTTTAGTAGTACCAGCAGCAGAACCCATAATAACAATTGCTACTTCAGCATCATCAAGACGATACTCTTCAAAGAAACCATATTTTCTACCAGAAATCTTTTCGAATTCTTCAGCAACCTGGAGAATTACTTTCTTAGCATTTTGCATTGCAATTCTTTGGTTCATTTTTGTCTCCATGTAGAATGGAGAGTTAGCATATGGACCAACAGCCATTGGCATTTCTGAATTAAGAAGGAAATTGTCAGGCTCGTATGCTCCGACAAAATTCTTTACCTTATCTGTTTCAATTAATTCGATGTTTTCTACAGCATGACTTGTGATGAAACCATCCTGACATGCCATAAATGGAAGCATTACATCTGGATGTTCAGCAATCTTAAAGGACTGGATGAAGTTATCATAAGCTTCCTGGTTGTTCTCAGCATATACCTGAATCCAGCCTGCGTCTCTTGCACCCATACTATCTGAATGATCGCAGTTAATGTTGATAGGTCCAGTCAATGCTCTGTTAACTAATGCTAAAACAACAGGCAATCTGTCAGAAGCAGCAACATAAAGAAGCTCCCACATATATGCTAAACCACAAGAAGAAGTAGCAGTTAATGCTCTTGCTCCAGCTGCGCTTGCACCCATTGTAGCACTCATTGAACTGTGCTCTGACTCAACAGGAATAAATTCTGTATCAATTTCGCCATTAGCAATAAATGTTGAAACCATCTGAGGAATCTCTGTTGATGGAGTAATAGGGAATGCTGGCATTACATCAGGGTTAATCTGCTTTATTGCGTAAGCAACTGCTTCGTTTCCTGACATTCTTTCACGAATAGACATATTAAATTCCCTCCTTCATTGTAATAGCACCAAAGCTGCAAACACGTTCACATATTCCGCAGCCTTTGCAGTGGTCATAATCAAAATCTTCACGTTTTCCATTTGAAACAGGGATTGAACTGTCAGGACAAACAGGAGTACATAATAAGCAGTGTGTACATTTATCCCAGTTTACAATTGGAGTTTGAGTTCTCCATTCACCTGTTTTGAAATTTTTAGAACCCCCACCACCGTAGATTTGGTTACCTCTTGTTAAATCATAGTAAGGGCTATGCTCATTTATTTTTGATAAATCAGTAGCTTTTGCCATTATTGCACCTCCTCGAATGCCATCTTAAGAGCATTCATATTTCCTTCAATTACTTCAGGCTTCTTGGCAAATTTATGCTTATATGAAGCCTCCATCTGAGATAAGAAAATATCTTGATTCATAATGTTTGCAACCTTTACGATTGAAGCAAGCATTGGCGAGTTAGGAAAGTACTTTCCTAAAGTAGCCATTGATACTTTTCTTGCATCTATTGTAAATACTTGTCCAGAATATCCATTAAGTAACGGAATTATTTCCTCTTTTGGTCTAGCTGTATTAATAACAATTGCACCCTCTTTGCTTAAGCCGTTTGTTACATCAACAGCTGATAATAATGTTTCATCAACAACTACAACGTAATCTGGATTATAGATGTTAGAATGAACACGAATAGGTGCTTCACCGATTCTGTTGTATGCTGTAATAGGAGCACCCATACGTTCAGGACCATACTCAGGAAATCCCTGAACATGCATACCAGTGTTAAATGCCACGTCTGCTAACAAAAGAGCGGCAGTTTTAGCGCCCTGGCCACCACGACCATGCCATCTGATTTCAATGTTCTTTTTCATTTCATTTCTCCTTGCTAATATTTCATAAGAGCATAGAGTTCGAAGGTGTCAAACACTTAAAATGCCATATGGTTTTAGTTCGAATCCTAGCTTATATTTTTAGTGATTGCTTCTTGAACAAAAAAATATGTTGAATTTTGTGAAGCAACGATAAAAATTTTGGAATAATATTATAAAATAAAAAAATAATTGTGCTATATCAATGAAGTATAAAAAAATATTCCAAAATGAAAAACTTTTCTAATTATACCATTATATAATGAAATGTAAAGCGATTTTTGCCATATATTATCAAAATATACATATTTCTTGAATTAATAAGTGGATATTGTTATAATTTATAAGTCAAATTTTGTTTTTGATGATTTACATTATTAATTTACACTATTATATGAAAGGATACAATTTACGTTATGAGTAAAAAGTGTTGCAAAATTACTTATTCCGATTCTGATACATATTGTAAGGTGTGTGGAAAGTATTTAGGCGATTCTGTAGCAGATATATTTGGTGGTGATGGTAATCAAAATGATGTTGATCTTTTTGATTATTCAAATGTTCAAAGTGGTTATAGCGCAGAATATGATGAATCAGCTGATATAGAATCAGATGAAGAAGAGATTAAAGAGACTGATGTACTAGATAAACAGTCTATGAATAGAGATGATGAGAATGCAAATAATAAAAGCTCTGATTTAGAGGACAATAATAAAGAACCAGAGGTTGATGAACATGATGCTGATTCGTACGAGGAAGATGCAGAAGAGTTAGAATATGATAATCATGAGAAAGATGAAACAGATAGCAAAGAATCAGATGGTGAAGAATCAGAAGATGGAGAATCAGAAGATGGAGAATCAGAAGATGGAGAATCAGAAGATAGAGATTTAGAAGATGAAGATGACTTGAAGGCATCAGGTGTAAAGAAATTCTTTGGAGCTTCGATGATTATTCTTACAATTTGTGCTACTGCAATTGTTGGTGTTGGAATATATATGAGTTATTTTGCTGAGAATCATCTTTCGTATCAGAATAAGAAAGCGGTTGAATATCCTTCGTATGAGAATCGTTCAGAGGATGAGCTTAAACATCTTCAGGGTATTTTGAAAATTGTTGCAACATATACTGATGCAGATGAAGTATTTTCAGTAAAAGAAGCAACAAACACAGATGCAACTAGTGAAAATGTAAATGAAGAATATGAAGAATATGAAGATACAACAGATGTAGATAATAATGCAGAAACAGCAGAAACAACAAGTGAAACAACAAACTATGAATAAATAACTGAAGCAGATAATAATGTTGAGGAATAGATTACGGTTTGCTAGTTTTTATGAATGATTTTTATAAATGAGTTTTTGCATATTTATATGGAGGAAAAAATGAAAAAGACATGGAATAGAATTCTTATAATTTTTTCTATCATTATAGTAATAGAAGCAGTGGCAGGTGTGATATTGCTTTTGCCACATTATAGATTTCATAAGATATATAATGATATTAACAAAGGAAAATATGAGAGTGTAAAGAATGATTTTGTACATCTAAGAGAGTCGGATAAAGAAAAATTAATGGCTGAATTAGATGGCTATGCAAGTGAGCTATGTACAGAATATATAGAAGGTAAAAAAACATATTACGAGGTAGCAGCTTCCTTTGATGCTATTGGTTGCCTTGATAATACAAAAGAATTAACTGAAAAATATATGAAAGACATTAACAATTATGAATATATGACTCAAATTGATAATGTATATAAGGCGGAAGTTAAATTTGACTCAAAGGAAAGTTTTGAGGCAAAGAAAAATGTCGCTTCAGTTATGAATCGTTTGAATAGTGAAGATAGAGACCAGCGTCTTATTGAGATGATGAATTCCAAATATATTTCTTATTTGGAAGAAGAAATAAGTGAAGAAGAAATAGGTAAATTTTTCCCAATTGTTTCTGAATTTGCACTTGGTGATGCTGAGGATTACATAAAAATTGTTCTTAACAATGTTGCTAGTGTTGAAGCTTACAGAAAATTATATTCAGAAGCAGTTGAGTTAAATAAAAATAATAAGTGTATTACTGTGTTGGAAATATGTAATAGTGTTGAACTTGATCCTAACGATACATTATATAAGCAAAAATTCGAGGAATTATATAATTCCGCATATACTTGTGGAAAGCTTTATTATTCTGAAATACTAAACAAAGAAGTTGTTTCTGGAAATAATGAAACAGTATTAAAAATGCTTGATGAGATAGTAAAGTACTATGGCGATGATTTTGACTATTCAAAGTATAAATTAGCAATGGCCGACAAGTGGCAGGAAAGATATTTGGATTTATTAAAAAATCCAGATGAAGAGATTAAGAAAAATCTTGGTACTGACGAGGAGTCAATATATAAGGAAATTGTCTCTCAATATGATTCATATAAACCTAATGGTTTAGCACTATATGATGTTGACAGTGATGGGGTTCCTGAATTATTCTTAAAGAATATTGACAATGAAGATAGCATTTGTTTTATCTTTACTGTCAAAGAAGATGAGTTATGTTTTCTTGGATGTCACAATATAATGAATTTATGTGATGATGGTTATTTGATTACAAGACCACTTTATTCAGGAAATGATGATAGCATTTGTATTTTGAATAAGTTAGATAGTAATACATATGTTCAGGATAGTATGTGTGAGTCGAAAGATGACCAATATTACGTTAATGGTAGCCAGACTAATGATGTTGATTACTTAAAAACAAAAAGTTCTATAATGGACCATTCAAATGGAAAACGCGTAAGTGACTTGAAGATGCAGCCATATGAAGATGCTGAGAATTGTGTATTATCATATAAGTAACATAAAATGGAGGAAAGAAAATGATTAAATTATTTGAAACAGGCGCTTATTTATTAAATGGAAGAGAATTAATTCCAGATGATAAGGATTCTGCCGCTGTTCTTGCTCAAAAAGGCATTTCGATAACTAAGGAGGACGCAGCAAAGGCAACTATGGCGTATGGCATTTTAGAAGCACATAATACGTCAGGTAACATGGAACAGCTTAAAATAAAATTTGATAAGATGACATCACATGATATCACTTTTGTTGGTATTATTCAGACAGCAAGAGCTTCAGGATTAAAGGAATTTCCTATTCCTTATGTACTTACTAACTGTCATAACTCTCTTTGTGCAGTAGGTGGAACAATAAATGAAGATGATCATATGTTTGGCCTTTCTTGCGCTAAAAAATATGGTGGAGTATATGTGCCACCTCATCAGGCTGTTATTCATCAGTATGCAAGAGAAATGCTTGCGTCATGTGGTGCTATGATTTTAGGTTCTGATAGTCATACACGTTATGGTGCACTTGGTACTATGGCAATTGGAGAAGGTGGAGGAGAGCTTGCTAAACAGCTTCTAAATAGAACATATGATGTGGCTAAACCAGGTGTTGTTGCAATTTATCTAGATGGTGAGGTTACAAAGGGTGTTGGACCTCAGGATGTTGCTCTTGCAATTATTGGAGCTACATTTAACTGTGGCTATGTTAAGAACAAAGTAATGGAGTTCGTTGGACCTGGTGTAGATAAGTTATCTGCTGATTTCAGAATTGGAATCGATGTTATGACAACAGAGACAACTTGTCTTTCTTCAATTTGGAAGACTGATGACAAGGTTAAGGATTGGTATGAAACACATTATAGACCACAGGATTATAAGGAAATGAATCCTGGTGCAGTTGCATACTATGATGGTGTTGTTTATGTGAATTTATCAAAGATTAAGCCTATGATTGCTATGCCATTCCATCCAAGTAATGTATATACAATTGATGAACTTAATGCTAATTTGATGGATATATTAGAGGATGTGGAAAAGAAGGCACTTGTTTCTCTTGACGGTAAGGTAGACTTTACATTAAAGGATAAGGTTAGAAATGGTAAGCTTTACGTAGAGCAGGGAATCATTGCTGGCTGTGCTGGTGGTGGATACGAGAATATCGTAGATGCTGCTGATATTTTAAGAGACAAATATATTGGTGCAGATGAGTTTACACTTAGTGTTTATCCTGCAAGTACTCCAATTTACATGGAACTTGCTAAAAATGGCAGACTTGCTGATTTAATTAAGACTGGAGCAGTTGTTAAGACAGCATTCTGTGGTCCATGCTTTGGTGCTGGTGATACTCCTGCAAATAATGCATTTAGTATTAGACATTCAACAAGAAACTTCCCTAACAGAGAAGGCTCAAAGATTCAGAATGGTCAGATATCATCTGTTGCACTTATGGATGCTAGATCAATTGCTGCAACAGCTGTTAATAAAGGATATTTAACTCCAGCAACTGAGATTGACGTAGAATATACTTCACCAAAGTATTTCTTTGATAAGTCAATTTATGAGAATAGAGTATATGATGGTGTTGGAAAAGCAGATCCAACAGTAGAGATTAAATTTGGTCCAAATATCAAGGATTGGCCTGAAATGATTGCACTTACTGATAATTTATTATTAAAGGTAGCTTCAGTAATTAATGATCCAGTTACTACAACAGATGAGCTTATCCCTTCAGGTGAAACATCATCATTTAGATCTAATCCACTTGGTCTTGCTGAGTTCACATTATCAAGAAAGGACCCAGAATATGTTGGAAGAGCAAAGTCTGTTCAGAAGGTTGAAAGAGTAAGAGAAGCAGGTAATTGTTTATGTGAAGGTGATGCTGAACTTAAGGGTGTTATTGATACAATCAAAACAAAATTTGCAGATGTAAATGGAAAAGACATGGGATATGGAAGTACTATTTTCGCTGTTAAACCAGGAGATGGCTCAGCAAGAGAACAGGCTGCCTCATGTCAGAAGGTATTAGGCGGATGGGCTAATATTGCTAAAGAATATGCAACAAAGAGATATAGATCTAACCTTATTAATTGGGGAATGCTTCCATTTGTAATGAATGAGGATTATGCATTTAATAATGGTGATTATGTATTTGTTCCAGGAATTGTTGATGCAATTAAAAATAAAGACGAAATAATAAAAGCCTATGTAGTAAATAACGGAATGAAAGAAATCAGTCTTACATTAGGCGATATGACAGACGATGAAAGAGATATTATATTGGCTGGCTGTTTGATAAATTACTACAAGGAAAACTAAAATCGGGTTTTTTATATGATTTAAAGCCATTTAATAACTATTATTCACTTAATGATATTGATTAAGAAATACAGTATGCTATGATTTGTAAAAGTAGTTTACAAGTTGTAGCTGCTGTGTATTTTTAAGGAGGTGTTTATATGTGGTTTGTAACGTGGTTAGGAATTGCGCTTGCTTTGATTATTTTTGAAATTATTACTGTTGGCCTAACATCAATTTGGTTTGCCGCAGGTGCTTTTGTAGCGGCGATAGTATCATTTATTGGTGGAGGGCTTATGGCGCAGTTACTTGCATTTGTTATAGTATCTGTTTTACTTCTTATTTTCACAAGACCGATAGCGGTTAAATATATATTTACGAAAAAAGAAAAAACAAATATTGATGCAATTGTTGGTAAGCAGGGTGTAGTAATAGAAAAAATAGACAATGCTAAAAATAAGGGTGTAGTAAAATTAGACGGTTTAGAATGGAGTGCAAGATCAACTTCATATGAGATTGCTGAAGGCAAGGTGGTTGTTGTTCAATCAATCAGTGGCGTTAAGCTTATTGTTGAGGAACTAAAACAAGACGACAACAATAATTTATGATTCTCAAATATTATTTTTAATGTGTAACAAAAAGTATTTAAATTATTAAAGGAGATGTGAAATATGGAAATATTTATTTTTATTGTAATAATAGTAGTATTTGCAATTGCTGGAATGGTAAAGGTTGTCCCACAGGCCCATGCATATGTTATTGAAAGCCTTGGAACATATAAGACTACATGGGGCGCTGGTATTAATTTTAAGTTGCCATTTATTGATAAGGTAGCACAGAAGATTTCACTTAAGGAACAGGTTGTGGATTTTGCACCACAGCCAGTTATTACTAAGGATAATGTTACAATGAGAATTGATACGGTAGTATTCTTCCAGATAACAGACCCAAAATTATTTGCGTATGGTGTTGAAAAACCAATTATGGCTATTGAAAACCTTACTGCAACAACACTTAGAAATATCATTGGTGATATGGAACTTGACCAGACTCTTACTTCAAGAGAAACAATTAATACTAAGATGAGAGCTACATTAGATGAGGCTACTGATCCATGGGGAATAAAAGTTAATCGTGTTGAGCTTAAGAATATTATTCCTCCAGCTGCAATTCAGGATGCAATGGAGAAGCAGATGAAGGCTGAGCGTGAAAGACGTGAGCAAATACTTATTGCAGAAGGTGAAAAGAAATCAGCAATCTTAAGAGCAGAAGGTCAGAAGGAATCACTTATTCTTTCTGCAGAAGCCGAAAAACAGTCAGCAATCTTAAAAGCAGAAGCTGCTAGAGAAGCTACAATTAAGAAGGCTGAAGGTGAGGCAGAAGCAATTCGTACAGTTCAAAGAGCTCATGCTGAAGGTATAAGATTCCTCAATGAATCAGCTCCAGACAAATCAGTTCTTACACTTAAGAGCTTAGAAGCATTTCAGAAGGCTGCTGATGGAAAAGCTACAAAGATTATCATTCCATCAGAAATTGCAAGCATTGCAGGTCTTGCTTCTTCAGTAACAGAAATAATTGAAACATCAAAGGAAAAATCTGAATAATACATTATACTGAAAAATTATATTTTGGAGGATTTTACGTATTATGAAGACAAAATTAGAACTACAAAATGATGTACTTAATGAGTTGGTTGATTATAGTCCCAAAATAATATATGGAACTAAAGAGTTAATTGGCGAACTTAAAGATAATAGACAAGAGGATACAGATGCTCTTTTTGGTTTAGTAATTAAAGGCATAAATTGGGTAATTGAAGTTTTTAATGCTTGTGAAAAAAGAATTAACGAAAAAGATAATGTTGTTGATAAGAATGGAATGTCAGCAGCAGTTACTCGATTGCAAGAGGTATTACGCCAAAAAGATGACAAAAAAATAGCTAATTGCTTACAGGATGATTTCCTTCCATTTTTAGAGACAATGGATAAAGCAGCTAATCAGTTAATGACAGCATAAAGTTAATTTATACGAGTCCGCATTTTAATGTGGACTCTTTTATATTTATTAATGTAAAAGCAGAAAGTATATTGGCATACAAGAAGAAAGTATATTACCGTAAAACAAGAAAGAGTATTAGTACAAAAGGTAGAAATACATTGGCATACAAGAAGAAAGTATATTACCGTAAAATAAGAAAGTGTATTAGTATAAAATAAGGAAATTTACCATTAAAAAAGGTGATAGTTTATTGTGCGAAGAAGAAAATGAACCAAGTTTTGTATAAAAAATGTCAAAAAATGTTTATAAAAGAAAAATAATTGTAAAAAATAACCACATTGTAGTATACTTTGCGTAAAAAAATATAAAAAATGCCTAAAAGTATTTGAAATTTACGATAAAAATGATATAATGTAACCATAATATGCTAAAAGGGGTGACACTATGATTAAGAAAGAAATGATAGCTATGCTTTTGGCAGGTGGACAAGGTAGTAGATTAGGTGTTCTTACTTCCAAGCTTGCTAAACCAGCAGTTGCGTTTGGTGGAAAATATAAAATAATAGATTTTCCGTTAAGTAACTGTATTAACTCGGGCATCGATACTGTTGGTGTACTTACTCAGTATAGACCTCTTAGGTTAAATCAACATATTGGTATCGGAATGCCTTGGGATTTGGATCGTAACATAGGAGGAGTTACGGTACTTCCACCATATGAGAAAAGCACTAATAGCCAGTGGTATACTGGTACTGCTAATGCTATTTATCAGAATATTGAATATATTGACTATTATAACCCTGATTATGTTTTGATTCTTTCAGGAGACCATATATATAAGATGGATTATGAGATGATGCTTGACTATCATAAGACTAGTAAAGCAGATATTACAATTGCAACATATCAGGTTCCTATTGAGGAAGCAAGTAGATTTGGTGTTGTAATTACAGATGAGACAGGTAGAATTTTGGAATTCGAGGAAAAACCTGAACATCCAAGAAGTGATAAAGCTTCAATGGGAATTTACATATTCAATTGGAAGTTATTAAAGGAAGCACTTACATTAATGAAGGATCAGCCTTCGTGCGACTTTGGTAAACATATCATTCCATATTGTCATGAAAATGGCAAGAAGATTTGTGCTTATGATTATAAGGGATACTGGAAAGATGTTGGAACATTAGGCTCATATTGGGAGGCTAATATGGAGTTAATTGATATTATTCCAGAATTTAACTTATATGAAGAGTTTTGGAGAATCTACACTAAAAGTGATGTTTTACCACCACAGTATATTGCTGAAGGAAGCTCAGTGACAAAGAGCATTGTTGGTGAAGGAACAGAAATTTATGGTGATATCGACTGCTCTGTAATTGGATCAGGTGTAGTGATTGGTAAGGGTGCTAAGGTTAAAAACTCAATCATTATGAATGGTGCAGTTATTGGTGATGGAACAGTAATTGATAAAGCAATAATTGCTGAAGGAGTTGTTATTGGTAATAATGCTGAGCTCGGCGTAGGAGAAGAAGCTCCTAATGAGCTAGCTCCACATATTTATTCATATGGTCTTGTTACAATTGGAGAAAATTCTGTAATACCTGATGGAGTGAAAATTGGCAAGAATGTTGCTATTTTCGGCGAGACAACTATTGATGAGTATCCAGATGGCCTACTTAAGAGTGGTGCTAGTATAATAAAGGTAGGTGAATAATATGAGAGCTATAGGTATTATTTTAGCTGGTGGAAACAATACTAGAATGGGCGATTTGTCGGCAAAGAGAGCTATAGCGGCTATGCCTATTGTTGGAAGCTACAGAGCTATTGATTTTACACTTTCTAATATGACTAACTCACATATTCAGAAGGTTGCAGTATTTACCCAATATAATTCGCGTTCGCTTAATGAACATCTTAATTCATCTAAGTGGTGGGATTTTGGTAGAAAACAAGGTGGTCTTTACTTGTTTACTCCAACAATTACTTCAACAAATAGTTTTTGGTATAAGGGTACAGCTGATGCTCTTTATCAGAATATTAATTTCTTGAAGAATGCACATGAGCCTTATGTTGTAATTGCATCTGGTGATGGTGTTTATAAGTTAGACTACAATAAAGTACTTGAGGAGCATATTGCAACAGGAGCAGATATAACTGTTGTTTGTAAGGATATACAGGCTAATGACGATGACATTAACAGATTTGGTGTTGTTAAGATTGGACCTGATAAGCGAATTCTTGATTTTGAGGAAAAACCTCTTGTTGCAGAAACAAATACAGCATCTATTGGTGTTTATGTTGTTAGAAGAAGACAACTTATTGAACTTCTTGAAGCTTGTGCAGCTGAAGGAAGAACTGATTTTGTAAGTGATATTTTAGTAAGATATAAGAATGTGAAGAAAATTTATGCTTACAAGCTTGAGTCTTACTGGAGAAACATAAGTACAATTGAATCGTACTATAAAACTAATATGGATTTCCTTCATAAAGATATAAGAGATTATTTCTTTAGAGAGCATCCGGATATTTTCTCAAAGGTAGAAGATTTACCACCTGCAAAGTATAATGAAACTGCAGTAGTAAATAATAGTTTAGTTGCAAGTGGAAGTATTATTAATGGTACTGTTGAGAATTCTATCTTGTTTAAGAAGGTTTACATTGGCAATAATTGTGTAATTAAGAATTCTATTATTCTTAACGATGTACATATCGGTGACAATTCATACATTGAGAACTGTATTGTTGAAAGTAGGGACACGTTAAGAGCAAATACAATTCACAAAGGTGAAAATGGTGAAATTAAAGTGGTTGTTGAGAAAAATTTTAGATACGCATTATAGACATATTACGATTTAATAAGGGGGATTATTATGCAGATTACAGATGTGAGAGTAAGAAAGGTAGCAAAAGATGGCAAGATGAGAGCGGTTGTTTCTATTACAATAGATAACGAATTCGTTGTTCATGATATTAAGGTTATTGAGGGAGATAAGGGATTGTTTATTGCAATGCCTAGTCGTAAATCTGCGGATGGAGAGTATAGAGATATTGCGCATCCAATTAATTCTGAAACAAGAGATAGAATACAGTCGTTGATACTTGAAAAGTATATGGAGACTGCTTCTGAAACTGAAGAGTAAATTTTATTTAGGGGCTGTCGCACATTTTGTGCGACAGTCTCTTTTTCTTTGTTAAGACGTTATATTATCTAAACATGGACACTTTGTTTCTTTATTTTATAGGGGACTTGTGGTATAATGTTGCTTGCTAAAATTATTTGTACGGAGGATATATATGGAAGATGAAGAATATAGTGTAACCGTCACAGATTTGATTAATAAAATGAATCTTATTAATCATACTCCTGACATTGACACAGATAAAATATTAATTAAAGATCCTAATATGAATAGACCTGCAGTTCAGTTGACAGGTTTCTTTGAACACTTTGATTCAGCACGTATACAGATATGTGGAAATGTAGAGCATGCATATATTGCTAATATGCATACCGAGGAAGAGAATATTGAAATATTTGACAAAATCTTCTCGTATAAGATACCTTGTATGATATTTTGTAGAAATATTAAACCTTATGATTTTATTATTGAAGCAGGAAAAAGACATGGTGTACCTATTTTGACTGATAAATCAGCTACTACATCAGAATTTGTTCATGAAGTTGTAAGATGGTTACATGTGCAGTTGGCACCACGTGTATCAATTCATGCAGTATTAGTTGATGTTTATGGTGAGGGTGTTCTTATTATGGGCGATAGCGGAATCGGTAAGAGCGAAGCTGCTATTGAGCTAATAAAGAGAGGTCATCGATTGGTTTCTGATGATGTTGTTGAAATAAAAAAAGTAAGTGATGAGACATTAGTAGGTTCGGCACCTGAGATATTGAAGCATTTCATAGAACTTCGAGGAATTGGAATAATTAATGTTAAAACATTGTTTGGTATTGAGTGTGTAAAGGATACTCAGACAATTGATTTGGTTGTTCATTTAGAAGAGTGGGACAAAGAGGCAAATTATGATCGATTAGGCTTAGAGGATCATTATACAGAGTTCCTCGGTAACAAGGTAGTAAGCTATTCTGTTCCAGTTAGACCAGGTAGAAATATTGCAATTATCGTTGAGTCGGCAGCGGTAAATCATAGACAGAAAAAGATGGGCTATAATGCAGCGCAGGAATTCTATAACAACATAACAAATAATATGACTAAGAATTCATAAATCAGATTTAGGAGGATTAACATGGTAAAGTATGTATTTGGAGTAGATATAGGTGGAACAACTGTTAAAATAGGTCTTTTTTCTATAGATGGAGAATTATTATACAAATCAGAAATCCCAACTAGAACAAATGAAGGCGGAAAGTATATTTTATCTGATATTGCTGAGTTTATTAAGGATGTAATGGCTGAAAAGCTTATCGATAAGGAATCTGTTGCTGGTATAGGAATGGGAGTTCCAGGCCCGGTTAAAGAAGACGGTACAGTTCTTCGCTGTGTTAATCTTGGATGGGGAATATTTAATGTTGCTGAAGAGTTAGAAAAACTTACAGCACTTAAGGTAAAAGCAGGAAATGATGCTAATATGGCAGCTCTTGGCGAGATGTGGCAAGGTGGCGGAAAGGGCTACAAGGATATAATCATGGTTACTCTTGGAACAGGAGTAGGTGGTGGAATAATTATTGGCGGAAAGATGTTAGCAGGGTTTAATGGAGCAGGTGGAGAGATTGGTCATCTTCAGGTAAATGATTCTGAGACAGATGAATGTGGATGTGGAAGAAAAGGATGTCTTGAGCAATATACTTCTGCAACAGGAATAGTTAGATTAGCAAATAATGCATTAAATAATACCGATAAACCATCAAGCTTAAGAAATGTGCAATACATTTCAGCAAAAGAAATATTTGATGCTGCAAAAAATGGAGACGAGCTTGCAGTTTCTTTAGTTGAAGAACATGGAAAATATTTAGGAAAAGCTTTGGCTCAGATTTCATGTGTAGTTGATCCTGAAGTTTTTGTAATTGGCGGTGGTGTTTCAAAGGCAGGAGATATTATTACTAAAACAGTTGAAAAGTATTATGTAGATAGTGTATTTCATGCTTGTAGAAAAACAAAATTTACATTGGCAACACTTGGAAATGATGCTGGAATTTATGGTGGTGCATGTGCTGTTCTTGGCATTGATGAGTAAAAATGCACTTGAAAAGTGATTTTTTTGCGAAAAAATCTATATAATTATATATTGAATTAATGGAGTCTATAATGTATGATAAGTTAGTGTTATGGATTCCATTTTTTTTGAATAAAATAATTTAGAAATGAGAATGATTAGTGTGATTGAAGAAATAAAGCATAAAGATAATGAAAAGCTTTGCTATTATAGTACATTTCGTATTGGTGGAGCTGCAAAGCGTATATTCATGCCTAAGGATGCATCGGAACTTAGTTTACTGGTTAATTACTGCAAAGAAAATGGTGAACGTTATCTTGTCATTGGTAACGGTAGTAATTTGCTTTTTTCAGATGAAGGCTTTGATGGCTATATTATTAAAACAAATGATATGAATAGTGTTTATGTGGATGAAAACCGAATTTATGCAAGTGCAGGAGCTATGCTTTCTAAGGTTTCTTCTGTTGCCAAGGATAATGGACTAAAGGGTATGGAATTTGCCGCTGGTATTCCGGGTACTATAGGTGGTGCAATCGTAATGAACGCAGGTGCTTATGGTGGCGAGATGAAGGATATTGTTGAGTATGTTGATATACTAGAGTTTGGTTCGATAAAAAGATACTTATGTGAAGATATGGAATTTGCATATAGAAAGAGTATCGTTGATGAAGATAAGATTGTTATTGGTGTTGGTTTGAAGCTTGAAAAAGGCGATGTAGCCTTGATTGAGCAAAAGATGCAGGAGCTTAAAGAAGCTAGGGTATCAAAGCAACCATTAGAATATCCAAGTGCAGGTTCTACATTTAAAAGACCAGAAGGATATTTTGCTGCTAAGCTTATTGATGACTGTGGACTTAGAGGCTATCGAATTGGTGGAGCAATGGTATCTGATAAGCATTGTGGCTTTGTAATTAATTATGATAATGCCACTAGTAAAGATGTGATAGCATTAATTAATGATGTAAAAAAGATTGTTAATGATAAATTTGGTGTTGTTCTTGAACCGGAGGTAAAAATTATATTATGAGATTCGTAATTGTTACAGGTATGAGTGGGGCAGGGAAATCTACAGCTCTAAAAATGCTTGAGGATAATGGCTTTTTTTGTGTAGATAATTTGCCAGTAATGCTTATTAAAAAGTTTGCCGAAATAGCACATGATGATCAATTAGAGGTTGATGATGTTGCAATTGGAATAGACATTAGAAGTGGAGAGGCACTTGGTGAACTTACATTATGTCTAGAAGACATGAAAAAAAATAATTACAATTACGAGATATTATTTTTGGATGCATCTGAGGAATCTTTGGTAAAAAGATATAAGGAAACTAGAAGAAAGCACCCATTATCTAATGGTAAAAGAATTAATGATGGAATAAGAGCTGAACGAGAAAAAATTGATTTTCTTAGACTTAAGGCTGATTATATTATAGATACAAGCACTCTTTTAACGAGGGAACTTAAGAGAGAGATTGAGAAGATTTTTGTTGATGGTGTTAACTATAACAATATGATAGTTACTATAATGTCTTTTGGCTATAAATATGGAATACCAAGAGATTCAGATTTAGTATTTGACGTTAGATTTTTACCTAATCCATATTATAATTTGGAATTACGTCCAATGACTGGTAATGACAAACCTGTTTCAGATATGGTAAGTTCATGCGATGAATATAAAGAATTTATGAATAAACTTTCTTCTATAATTGAATTTTTGTTGCCTAATTATAAGAAGGAGGGCAAGAATCAGTTAGTGGTATCAATAGGATGCACAGGTGGAAAGCATAGATCAGTTACAGTAGCCAACGGACTATATAATGAATTGTCTAAACTTCCATATTCTGTAAGATTATTCCATAGAGATATTGGAAAGGATAAAATTGTTAAAGGAGAATAACATATTATGTCGTTTTCTCTAAAGGTAAAAGAAGAGCTGTGCACTATAAATGTTAGCTCTAGACATTGCAAATGTGCTGAATTATCTGCATTTGTAATGTTAAATGGATTTGATAACAAAATTACTACAGATAAAGAGCAAAATGATTTTGCTATAAATAGATATGCTAAGATGATTAGTTCACTTAATATTGATTTAGCTAGTGATGAAGATCAGAAAACTCTTAAATTAATTAAGCTTAAGGATGGATATTGTATTAATACAATATTAATTGAACGTAGTTGTTGCAAACAGGCATTTATTCGAGGGGCATTTATTGCTTCAGGTTCAATAACCGACCCGCAGAAAGGTTATCATTTTGAAATAACTTGCGATAATCTTGAACAGGTTGAAGTGTTGATGAATATATTAAAAGATTTTGGCATAGAGCCTAGATATATATTAAGAAAAAAATATCATGTTGTGTATATTAAGGATGCATCAATGATAGTTGATATCCTAAATATCATGGGGGCGTATATATCTTTAATGGATATGGAAAATGTTAGAATCTTAAAGGAAATGCGTAATTCTGTTAATCGCAAAGTGAATTGTGAGGCTGCAAATATAAACAAAACTGTTAATGCGGCTGTAAAACAAATGGAAGATATAAGATACATTGAAAGTGTTAAAGGTCTTTCATATTTGCCACATAATCTTAGAGCTGTGGCAGAGCTAAGAATGGCAGAACCAGAGATGCCACTTAAAGAAATTGGTAATAATTTGAATCCGCCTCTTGGAAAATCAGGAGTGAATCATAGATTGAGAAAAATTAGCGAAATAGCGGATGAACTAAGGAGGAATTAAAGGTGATAACAAAGAGAGTAAACGTAAATTTATCAGGTGATGCTGAATCAAGACCAGTTGCAGTTTTAGTACAGATTGCAAGCAAGTTTGATAGCAAAATTTATTTCTTATCTAAAGATAAAAGAATTAATGCGAAGAGCATAATGGGAATGATGAGTTTGGGATTTGCAAAGGGTGATTCATTAGAAATCGAAGCGGATGGATTAGATGAGTCAACTGCAATAGAAGAGCTTGCGAATTATATACAATCTAATGAGTAGAATTATTGTGTAAATCAAGAAAATATGATAAAATATCTGTTGAGTTACAATTTAAACTAAGGAGGACTACTAATGGGAAAGCTTAGCGATTTCTTAGGGAAAATTCCGTTTTTAGCGTCAATTGGTTCCAACAAAAAAACTAAGAAGAGTAATGTTGAACTTCAGTATGATAAGGCTCGAAATCTTATGGAGAACGGTAATGCTGAAGAGGCAGTTGAGATACTCGAACAGATTGTTGACATCGCAGTTATGGATCCGGTATATAAGGACTTTGGTATTGATTCATTAAAGATACTTGGTCATTTGTTTGAATTTGGTAAGCATAGTAATTGTACAGTTGAAGAGGACAAGGTACGTGCTATTGGTTACTATGAGAAGTATATAGGATTTAATAAAGATGGCGAAATGATATATAAGCTTGCAAAGATGTTTTTGGAGGTCCAGAATTTTGCCAAAGCAATAACATATTTTGAAAAAGCAACAGAATGTGGAATTAAACCAGCATATATGAATTTAGGAAGCATATATGAGAATGGTCTTAATAGAGTAGATCAATATGGAAACAAGAGTGATTTTGTAGTTCCTATTGATTATGAAAAGGCTATGATGTGGTATAAGAAGCTTGCTGATACAGGTGATAGTAAGGCGAGAATGGCATACGAGCGTGTAGAGTATGCTAGTAGCCATACTGACAGCATCGAGTTTGAGGAAAAGGATAAGCTTTATACTGAGATTGCTGAAGCTCGTAGAGCTAAAGGCAAGGAACCAAGATATAAGGCAATTGAAGCTTCAAGACTTCAGTACCAATACACTTATGTTCATAATCAGGTTGATGGTTATATTCATAAGCTTCCTAAGGATTGGGTTAAAACAATCAATGAGAATACAGATGAAGAATATTATGCTCCTAGTCTTACATACAAAGACTTTGAGATGTATGTATCATATGATAGTATTCCAAGAGATTCTAAGAAAACACTTGAGAATTATTTGAGATATTGCAACGATGCATTTGATGAAGAACTTCAGCTTAAGGCATATATTACTGAATATGCAGATGGTATATGTACTACATTCTATCACAAAGAAATGGAAAAGGGCGTTGTAACCTTTGCCTTTTATCAAGGTAAGAGATTAGCATGTTTGAAGTTTGTTTGTGCTTCTATGGAGATTATTGAGCAATACGAAGAGATTATCTTTGAAACTGCTAACTCATTTGCTTTTGTTGATCCTACTCTAGTAAGTGATCAGAGCTTAAATAGAAAGGATAACCAGTATTACAGTGAGGCTGTATATTGTTACTACCTTGAAGATTATGAAGGAGCAATGGCTGCTGCAAAGCAGGCACTTAAGTTAGGAAGTATCAAAGCAAGTTATTTATTAATTGAGCTTTATTTTGATGATGATTCACCTTATAAGGACATAGAAAAAACAATAAGCTATGCTAAACAGCTTTTTGAAGCAACAAAGGATTCTGATTTGGCGTTCTTATTAGGAAATATATATGATCAGCAGCTTAAGGATTATGCAAAGGCACTTAACTGGTATGAAAGTGCTCATAGATTAGGTCATAAGCGTGTTGCTTTCTATCTTGGAAGACTTTATTACTATGGCGTTCTTAAAACTAAACGAGATGGCGAAAAGGCATTGAGCTATTTCAAGGAAGCACAGGAAAATGGTATATTAGAGGCCGAAGCATATATTAAGGATATAAGAGAGCTTGGTGGCGAAGACTTACAGACAGCAGTAGACAAATGGGAAAGATCTGTTGTAGCTGGTAGTGGAGCAGCGGCTCTTAAGGTTGCGCTGTTTAAGCAAAGCCAGGTATTTTATATTGCTAATTCATACGAAATTGAAAAGGCATTTTTAGAGGCACTTAATTTAGGAAGCTATCAGGCGGCATATGAATTAGGTAGAATATACACTATTCAAGAGCAGGATGAGAACTATAAGGGTGAGATAAAGAGTTTATCTTTCTTTGAACAGGCATATGACAATGGTTATGACGGATTTGATAAAGAAAATTTATTCCGCGTAATTGAGTATAAGGCAAGCAAGGTTGGTACAGTGGATGAGAAGGTTGCTCTTTATATGAAGAGTGCTGTTATGGCACATGTACCAGCAGTTGAGAGAATTGTTGAGATTGTTCCATCAATTACAGATGAGATATATGCACTTTACAAAGAACTTGTGGAGATTGCAGAAACAGGAGACGATTCAGCAATTATTTCAATGAATAAATTAGAGAGAAAATTCCATGAGTTAGTTATTAAGCAACCGGCTAATGGTCAGAAGGTTATTGAGAATAAGTTCTTTAGACTTTCGGTTCCAAAGGAATGTACAGCTGTTATTAATGATGAAGGTGGTACAATCAAATTTGCAGATTCGGTTGTTGAATTTGCTGTTGCAGAAATGCCTGTAAGTGCTGAGGATGAAGAAAACTATTTGAAGATTTATAAGTTAATATTATCTGAGTATCTTCCAGATGAGAGTGCAGAGATTATTATTGCAAACTCAAGAATGATTGGTTCGGGTATGAGAAGTACTAAGAATAATATTCATACATATAATATTCTTCTTATTAGTTCTAAGAACCAGTATTTATTTAAGCTTAGTTCAAGAGACCGTCGTGAAATGATGTTATTTAAGGATAAGGTATTAGAAGTGGCAAAATCGCTTGTTGAAACAGGAGAGATTTATGTTGCTAAGGAAGGTTCAAAGAGAAATATTGGACTTACATTCTTATTACAGTCTAATGAGAACGGATTCTTATCAATTGGTAAGTTAAGCTAAACAAATGATTAAAAAAATTAAGGACTATTATCATAAATGAGATGTTATCTCAAAATGATAAAGTCCTTTTTTTTACTTGACAAAAAACAAGTTGGTGTTATACTTGTGATAGAACAAATGAAAGAGTGGGTATTTGAAGTATTTAAAAAAGGAGGAATCGATATGTCGATTGATAATTATACAAAGAAGTCGTTAGAGGTAATTGAAAATTGTGAAAGACTTGCATATGAATATAACAATCAGGAGATAGATCAAGAGCATTTGCTATATAGCATTATTTCTATTGATGATAGTATGATCGCCAAGTTAATTGAGAATATGGGAATAGATATAACAAGCTTTTCAAAGGAAGCAGAGAAGCTTGTGGCATATAAGCCAAAGGTTTCTGGCGGAAAGCTATTTACTAGTCAAGATTTTACAAAAGCGTTAATGCAAGCAGAAAAAGAAGCTAAAAATATGGGAGATGAATTTGTTTCAGTTGAGCATATTTTTCTTGGAATTCTTGAGAAAATGAATAAGGCTGTAAAAGGTCTTATTATGGGCTATGGAATTACACGAAATAAATTTTTGGAAGAACTTGCCAAGATTAGAGGAAACAAAAAAGTAGAAAGTGATAATCCAGAAGCAACATATGATGTATTAGAAAAGTATGGATACAATCTTGTTGATAGGGCTAGAAATCAAAAGCTAGATCCAGTAATTGGAAGAGACAATGAAATTAGAAACATCATTAGAATTTTATCAAGAAAAACAAAGAATAACCCTGTTTTGATTGGTGAACCTGGAGTAGGTAAAACTGCTGCTATTGAAGGTCTTGCACAAAGAATCGTAAGAGGTGATGTACCTGATTCACTTAAAGATAAAGATATATTTGCTCTCGATATGGGGGCTATGCTTGCAGGGGCAAAATATAGAGGTGAATTTGAGGAAAGGCTTAAAGCTGTTTTAGATGAAGTAAAGGAGTCTGATGGTCAGATAATTCTTTTTATTGATGAGCTTCACACAATTGTTGGAGCAGGCAAAACAGAGGGTTCTTTAGATGCAGGAAATATGTTAAAGCCAATGCTTGCAAGAGGAGAACTTCATTGTATAGGTGCAACAACAATTGACGAATATAGAAAGTATATAGAAACAGATGCTGCACTAGAAAGAAGATTTCAGCCGGTTTCTGTAGATGAGCCAACAGTTGAAGATACGATTTCTATATTAAGAGGAATAAAGAATAGATACGAAGTATTCCATGGTGTAAAAATAAGTGATGCAGCTCTTGTTTCAGCTGCAACTTTATCAAACAGATACATTACGGACAGATTTTTACCAGATAAAGCAATTGATTTAGTTGATGAAGCATGTGCAATGATTAAAACAGAATTAGATTCAATGCCAGCTGAATTAGACGAAATATCACGAAGAATAATGCAGTTAGAAATAGAAGAGGCAGCATTAAGAAATGAAGATGACAATCTAAGTAAAGAGCGATTAGAAAACATTAAATCTGAATTAATTGAGCTTAAGGAACAATCTAAGCAGATGAAAGCAGTATGGGAAAGCGAGAAGTCAGAAGTAGAGAAAATAAGACAATTAAGAGAAGATTTAGAGGAGGTACAAAATCAAATACAAATTTCTCAAAGAAATTATGATCTTGAAAAGGCAGCAGAGCTTCAGTATGGAAAGCTTCCACAAATTAAAAGAGAATTAGAGGAGCTTGAGAATAAGAAGAATCACGAAGAAACAAAAATGCTTCATGAATGTGTTACAGAGGAAGAAATTGCAAAAATAGTATCAAAATGGACTGGAATACCAGTGTCAAAGCTTACTGAAAGCGAAAGAAATAAAACACTTAATCTAGAAGGAATACTTAAGAAAAGAGTAATTGGACAAGATAATGCAGTATCCTTAGTTAGTGATTCTATTATTAGATCTAAGGCAGGGATAAAGGATCCAACTAAACCTATTGGTTCGTTTCTATTTTTAGGACCAACAGGAGTAGGTAAAACAGAATTAGCTAAAACAATTGCAGCTGCTTTGTTTGATAATGAAGCTAATATGGTACGAATTGATATGAGTGAGTATATGGAAAAGCATAGTGTGGCTAGACTTATTGGAGCTCCTCCAGGATATGTAGGTTATGATGAAGGTGGACAATTAACAGAGGCAGTAAGAAGAAAGCCATATTCTGTAATTTTGTTTGATGAAATTGAAAAAGCACATTCAGATGTATTTAATGTATTATTGCAGGTTCTTGATGATGGAAGAATTACAGATTCAAAAGGTAAAACTGTTGATTTTAAAAACACAATAATTATTCTTACTTCAAATATTGGATCGGATTATCTGTTAGAGGGCATTGATCAGCATGGTGAGATAAAAAAAGAATCAGAAAAACTTGTTATGGATAGATTAAAGAGTCATTTCAGACCTGAATTTTTGAATCGACTAGACGAGATAATAATGTTTAAGCCATTAAGCAAAGATGCTATTGGAAATATTGTTGATTTACTTGTTAATGAGCTTAATGAGAGAGTTGTTGATAAGGGAATATGCATCAAATTGTCAAAAACTGCAAAGGATTACATTATCGAAGAAGGCTATGATCCGATTTATGGTGCGAGACCTCTTAGAAGATTCATTCAAAAGAACGTTGAGACATTAGTAGCAAGAGCAATATTGTCAAATGAACTTTGTTCTGGAGATACAATACTTCTTGATTATAGTAATGGATTGTGTATGAAAAACTGTAGTTTTTCACAATAGGTGTAACAATAATTTCGCTTTTACATATTATAAAGATATATGTGTGTAGAGGTGGATTATGGCTGTAAAAATTGTAATAGATGCTGGACATGGTGGTTATGACAATGGGGCATCATATAATGGAAGAAAAGAAAAAGATGATACTTTAAAACTAGCCCTTAAAGTAGGAGAAATATTAGAACAGATGGGGTACGATGTTGTTTATACGAGAACAACAGATGTATATGATTCCCCAGTACAAAAGGCGAGGATTGCAAATGAAGTAGGTGCGGATTATTTTGTATCTATTCATAGAAATTCCTCGCCTAATTCTAATCAGTATAATGGTGTTCAAACACTGATATATAATGATTATGGAATAAAAAAAACAATGGCAAAAAATATAAATAGTAATTTAGAAGATGTAGGCTTTAGAAATATAAATGTTGATATAAGACCAGATTTGGCTGTACTAAGGAGAACAAAAATGCCTGCAGTTTTGGTTGAAGCAGGATTTATTAATAGTTACATTGATAATAAATTATTTGATGAAAATCTAGATGCAATTGCAAGAGGCATTGCGGACGGTATA
The DNA here is from genome assembly GCA_029338675.1 of Lachnospiraceae bacterium. Taxonomy (GTDB): domain Bacteria; phylum Bacillota; class Clostridia; order Lachnospirales; family Lachnospiraceae; genus Coprococcus_C. The sequence continues at coordinate 1,999 of JAQYAV010000068.1, read as the reverse complement.
AATGATACAATAACTGAAAGTACATATGCTTCTACTGAAATAAATAATGCAGGGATAAATAATAGAAAAAAACACCAAGATGGAGAAAATAAAAAATTTATTGCTAATAAAAATTTATATGAAGACGTTGGGCAAACTGGAAATAATATAAATAAAAGAAATACTTCTGATAAGAATTTTATTAACGAAGAATATAATGAACAGTATGCTACACAAAATACATATAAAAAACACATAGAATATAATGGAGATTATTTGAATAGAAATGATACGGAATATAATAGAGATGATTTAGATAGAAATAATGCAGAATATAATAGAGATGATTTAGATAGAAATAATGCAGAATATAATAGAGATGATTTAGATAGAAATAATGTAGAATATAATAGAGATTATTTGGATAGAAATGATACGGAATATAATAGAGATAATTTAGATAGAAATGATATATATAAAAGAAAATGTACATACAGTATTTTAGTAGGCTTATTTAAAACAGCAAGCTCAGCTGATTATTATATGAATAGTTTGAAATTTGATGGAGTTGATGCGCAAATGTACGAAAAAGATGGTTTATTTCAAATTCAAATTGGAAAATTTTATTGTGTAGAGGATGCTAAAAAGGAACAAAAGGCACTTAGAGAAAAAGGATATGAAACCTTAATAATATGTGCTTGATTTAGGCATTGTTTTGTTATGGCGTTTGTTGTATATTATAATAAATGCGAGATGTAATTGTAGCATTAATATAATGTGAATGGATTGGAGAACGTACATATGAATAAAGAAGATTTAGTTTGGTATGATAGAAAAAGACATTTAGGGTTACCATTAAGCTTTACAAAGTATTATATTGATGGAGATAGATTTTTTGTTGAGTCTGGCTTCTTTACAACTAATATTGATGAGATTTTATTATATAGAATTAGAGATATTTCTGTGAAGATTACTTTAGGTCAAAAGATTTTTGGCGTAGGTTCTATTACGTTGACTTCATCTGATAAAACAAATCCTATTCTCGAGCTTAAGAATGTTAAGGATCCAAGGAAGGTAAAAGAGATTTTCCATGAAAAAGTTGAGGCAATGAAGGATAAAAAGAGAATAAGAGTAGGAGAAATTCTTGAGGATAATGAGAACTGTAATCATGATGATTATGATTATATGGATGATGATGATGATGATGAATATTCAATGAATTAATTATGAGGGAGGCGTAGACCTCCCTTTATTTCATTATTACATTTTTTCTTGCGAAAATATATAGAAAGGCTTTTAGTTGATTTATGAGTAATAACGATATTGAAAAATTCAAAAATGGATTCAAAGGAAAAATAACGGCAATTCTTTTTATTATTGTATTGGCTATATGTTCTTATCTTGGATACGACTACAATAACGACGACCAAGAAAATAATAATGCTTATCAGGAGCATACATATGAAGCAGAAGAACATGGCAATGGTGATGCAGATTATAATGAAGGAATAATTGATTCCTCAAGTAAAAATGACAATAAAATAGAACCTGATGCTTCTAATTCATATAATACATTAGAAAAAGCAAAATATACATTTAAAAATGCTGAGACACTTATTTCTCATTTTAAAAAACATAATGCAGAGTTTAATTATGCCAATAAGGAGGAATATGAGAAGGGGGCTAACAGAGTTATTTTATCAAATAATTCGTTGCATAAATTGGAGAAAGAAGATGGAGATGATATATATTATCTTGAAGAAACTAATGAAATAGTTTTTGTTTCTAAAAGTGGATATATTAGATCGTATTTCAAGCCATCAAAAGGAAAAGCATATTATGATAAACAATAATTATTGATTCAGAAGAATGTTTTTTAATTAACTATTTAACCTGTGTGTAAGAAATTATAAAAAAATATAAGAAAAATTATTCAAAAATAGTTTGATTAGTATTTTCTTTAGTGTTATAATACCACGGAAAATGAATATATAGGTAATTGGTGCCTGAGTAAGTAACA
>JAQYAV010000067.1 GCA_029338675.1 Lachnospiraceae bacterium | reverse complement strand
AATGGATCACACAACAAATGAAACAGACAAAGCTAATTACGAAAAAACAATGAATGATTTGCAGAAAACAAGAGATGAGTCAATTCAACAGGCTATGGATAGTTATAAATCTGATTTAGAGACTTTCTATGAAAGCAATGGGGAATACGAAGGAAGAATAAATGAAAAAACAGGAGAAATATTTAGTAAACCTGAACTAAAATCACAAGGTGTTATGCAGAAGCAAGAAGATACACATAGTGGTTTATCAGATATTACAGAAAGTGGAGTGTATGCACTTAAAAATAATGTAACAGGAAACCTTGATGAATTATATGTAAGTGTAGATGAAAATTCAAATGAAATTATGGGTATATACAATGCGACATTAAATGCAACAGGCTCATATTCAGATGCCGAAAAAGAAACTTTAAACTCTGTTAAAGATTCTTTTTCTGGAGTAGGACAAGAAATTGATTATCTTATCCAAAGCCATGCTAGACTGAACACTGAGACTGGTAACATGGTCACTGCTGGTGGCTCTGTGATACAAGCTTTGACTGATATCACTACAGCAAGTGATGGAGTTATCACTGGAATAATGGAAATTAATAATACTCCATATCAAATTACATGTGATGCTAGTGGAGCTATACAAAACATTCAAGCTGTTACAGAAGCAGCAGAATCTGTTCCTACAGATACTACCGCTAATGTTGATACTAATGCAGCAGATGCATCTCAACAACTAGATGGTGTTACGGAATCAGCAAATGCTATTCCACCAGACACACCTGCTAATGTATCAACAAATGCTGGAGAACAAAAAGGTGTAGTAGATAGCTTATTAAGTTCTCTTCGAGAAATAGGTGGTCATGTATGGAGCGGTATAGTTAATATAACAAAGAATGTAGCAGAAAAATTCAGTTCTAGTGATGATTCAGGATCCGTTGCAGAAAATGCAAGTGGTACAGATTATGCAACATCAGGATTAAGTACAGTAAATGAAAGAGGATGGGAACTTTCAGATAGAACTGTTCCAATAATTGGCGGTTATAATAATAATCCTTTGGTAAATTTACAAAGTGGTACAAAAATACGAAGCCATATGGATTCTATGAATGATATGAGAACAGCAGTAAAAGAAGAAGTATCAAAACAAGTACCACATGGAACATATCAAGTAGCACAACCGCAAGTACAAATTGCAGGTGGAGGTAATATAGATATGGGTGGAATTAATATAAATGTAGATGGAAATCAAAATGTAGAAGCTATGATAAATCAAGCTATGCTTCAATTTGGAAATACATTAAGACAAGCATTTTCAAATATTAAAAAATAAGGTATAATATGGTATAAAAAAGGGGGAGTTAATGTGAAAAAGAAAATGGCAATATTTGGAGTGTTAGTAGCTTTATTTTTATCAGTTTTAATAATATGTATAAATGTTTTTGAAAAGCATGAGGCTAAAATAATACGTAATATAGTATCAGAAAATCAGGCGTTTAAAGAAATCAACGCTAGAAAAGATATAACATTTGATGATAATATTACACTTCAAAATAAAGCAATAGATGATTTAATTTCAAAATTAGAATCCGAAAAACATTCTAAAAAAATTATAACAAAAGGTTTGGAAGAATATGTTGATTATATGATAGAATCTATGGAAAATCAAAAAGAATTAAACATAGCACTCCAAAATGAACATAGATGCGATATACGTGATGAGAAAGCATACAAAGAATGTGTTAATTATCGTAATATAATAAAAAGTAAATGTGATTCAAGTTTCAATAAAGCAAATTCAGTTTATAAATCTATAACTGGAGAAGATATGATAAAAAAATGAGAAAAACATGAGAAATTAAACAATATAATTAATGTTATAATTAATACAGTAAGAATTAATAGATAATATATTAAGAGCACTTAGTTTAATTGGCTGAGTGCTTTTTCTTTATGCAAAATTCCAAGCGATTGAAGTTTTAGAAGGGAGCTGTTTAACATAGATATATACTTAATTGAAGAATTCAGCAATACAACAATTCATTTTCCTGTAAATCCATTAGATAAGTTATCAGCACCTAGAAAAAGGAGATACAGGACTGAGGAAATATTAAATATTGGTGAAGTTGATATTAAACAATATGGTAAAAAC
>JAQYAV010000066.1 GCA_029338675.1 Lachnospiraceae bacterium | reverse complement strand
ATAATATATGGTTTGAAGTTTTAATATGTGTCATTTGTATGATATATATTCAATATATGTTTAGACTTCCTAGAGAAGATACCATCATTACTTTTAAAGTACGAATGGACAATTGATTCTTTCTGCAAATATATAAAGCAGCCTGCAAATAAAAAGTCAAGGCTAAATTAAAGAACTTTGAAAATTTTATACAGGTTGAAAAATAGGTATCAAAATAAGACCACCACATAGTGCTGGTCTGGTAAGGGTATATGTAAAAGTTATTCTGACGTTGGAAGTGATGCGAGATATTCTTTCACTCTTCCATAGTAGATTCGTAAGAATTTATTGGCACCGGCGGTCATGTAAACGTAGTAAGGCTTTCCCTGGGCACGTTTTTTATCCATAAACAAATATACAGGGTCATCCTGTGGCATTGTTTTAATAAGACAGTCCATGACTTGAAAAAGTGTTTTTCTAAGTTCTGCGGAGCCACGTTTGGATGTAGGTACACTTTTCTGTTCATAAGTACCTGACTCATTTACACCCGGATCTACACCAGCAAATGCAGTAATGGCACCTTTGTGAGTGAAACGTGTAACATCGCCGATTTCAGCTATTTCATGCTCAAAAGGGATAGAATATTCCTGAGTTTTCGCTGGTGATTTTCCCTTTCTGTTCGAAGTACATTCGGTTGACATGGTATTGCGCATAGTACTTTAGCCTTGATTTTTAGGGGGGGGTAAAGTATAATATTTTTATATTATCTATTGCACGAGGTGAGGATATGAAGTTTAAAAGAATAAGTTCAAAAATGCTATTTTCTATTTTGCCAGTAATTATTATTGCTATGCTCGTGTTATCTTATATCAGTATGGATAGAAGCAAGGCTTTAATATCAGAGCAGAATGAGCATGCAATGACAGCAGAATTGGAAGCGCAGGAAGGAAATATAGATGAATATTTAGACTCTGTTTCTAACATGGCAACCATGATTGCAGATATGGTCGAGATGAATTATCAAACGGAGTCAATGTCTGAGTATGAAAAGATTCTTGGAAATATGATTCTTGATAATGATATTGTTTTAGGAAGTGGACTTTGGTTTGAACCATATGTTTATGATGCTAATGAAAAATATATGGGACCATATGTATATAAGGATAGTAGTAGTGTGGTAACTACATATGATTATAGTAATGCGGAGTATGACTATTTTAGCCAGGAATATTATACGATGTGCAAGGATGTGACAGAGGCACAGTTTACGGATCCGTATTATGACGAAACCTCAGGAACTATAATGTCCTCATGCGCTTGTCCAATTATTGTCGATGGAAAGTTTTTAGGGTGTGTAACTGTTGATATCGAACTAACATCCATCACAAACTTAATCAACGAAATCAAGGTAGGAGAGACTGGAAGCGCAATGCTTGTAACAAATTCGGGAGTTTACCTTGCCGGAGTTGATGAAGAAAAAATAAAAACTGTAAATTATATTACAGAAGATGAAAACAAATCTTTAGCTGAAGCTGGAAAGAATATTATTGCAAATGAAACAGGTTCAACAACCTATGAAAAAAATGGGGTAGTAAGACTTTATTATTCAACATTAGCAAGCACTGGATGGAAGCTGATTGTTCAAATGACTCAAAAGGAACTGAATGGTCCAATGAACAGATTAATGATTATGCTTATCGTTATCTCATTAATTGCAATTATAGTTTCGACAATAAGTGTAATGCTACAGGTACGTTCAATTGCTAAGAGTATTGGACGCGTGCAGCTGTTTGCAGGATCTCTCGCAGGGGGCGACTTTACAATTGATCCAATTGCGGTAAAGTCTCAGGATGAGTTGGGAACTATGGGTTCATCATTGAATCAGATGTATGATAGTAATAAAGGCGTAATCACAAATATCAAAGCGCATTCTATTGAAATTGATGATGCAAGCAATAAACTTCGTGATGCAGCAATTGTATTATCTGAGAAGTATAGCGAAATCCAAAAATATATGCATGATGTAAATGAAGCAATGCTATCTACTAGTGCAGCAACCGAAGAGGTAAATGCTTCTACAGAGGAAGTATTATCTAATGTCAATTTATTGACAGAGGAAACTGAAGTAAGTATGCAGATGGCAAGAGAAATTCACGAACGAGCATCAGAAGTCGGAGATAATAGTAGGAATTCCTTTACTAAAGCTACAGAGTTGTCTGCTCAGTTTGAGAAGAGGCTTCAAATTAGCATTGAGAATTCTGCAGTTGTTGAAAGCATTGGAGAACTTGCAGATGTTATTTCTCAGATTGCGGAACAGATTAATCTTCTTTCTCTTAACGCTTCTATTGAAGCTGCTAGAGCTGGAGAAGCAGGACGTGGTTTTGCTGTAGTTGCTACAGAGATTGGCTCACTTGCAGGAAACACGGCGGAAGCGGTTGGCCAGATTCAGAATACTATTGCAGATGTAAAGCATGCGTTCACTGGACTTGCAAAGGATGCACAAGATATGCTTGGATTTGTACAAAATACAGTTGCACCTGATTATAGTAATTTTGTTAAGGTTGCGGAGCAGTATGGAAACGATGCACAGTCAATTGATGAGTCTTCAGATAGGATTTCTAATATGACTGATGCAATTAAAAATATTATGCAAGAAGTAACCGATGCAATTCAAAGTATCGCAGAAGCAACGCAGGAAACGACTGATTTAAGCTCAAATATTATGGAGTCAATTAATATGCTGTCAGGCAATGTTAATGACATTTCAGAAATGTCTGATGAACAAGAAGTTATCGTCAGAGATTTAAATGAGGTGGTCGGTCGCTTTACATTAGATTAATAATTATGTGATAGACGGGGAGGCTGCAGGTTTTGACTAATCAATATAATAAATGCGTTTATTAACTGCAAGCTTTCCTGAGGCACATTTGTATGAATAAAGATAAGGTCGATAGAGTCCTCGTATAGCTCCGAAGTTTGGAGGCTGTCGAGGACTTGTTTGGTTTTCTGTTACAAAGTAGCAAAGGAAATTGAATTTTTATCTAAGCAAAAGATAACGACAGATTCCAAGTTGTGGGGATGTAAGAAAACTTAGAATTTACGGAGGAGATAGCATTTGATATATGAATTGGAACAACAGAATTACAAGAAGGTATTACCGTTATTAAAGTCGGATAATGAGTTGTCAGTTTTTTCTGTTATTAACGGCATAATGAATGGCAAAATTTTTGTAAACGATACATCACTTCCAACAGCTGTGCTAATACAGACAAGTGAGTGCAACTTAATTGCTGGCGATACTGGCGATTTCAGATTTAATGAAGGTATTACAGATATTTTAGACTTTTGGGACACCATTACTCCAGATTCAGAGGAATGGTGTGGCATTATACCTCAAGTTCACGAGGACAAATTCATTAGAAAATACCAGAGACGCCGCTATGTGTTAGATATTAGCAATTATCACAGCATGAATGTTTTTCTCCCGAAGGGTTATGTCTTAGAACAGGCAGATCCTGATAGATTAAGAACCTGTGGATATAAGAATGCAGATGAACTTTTGGAATGGATAGGTAACTGGGGAAAGGATGATAATTTCGCTACATATGGAGTCGGCGCCTATATAAGAAATCGGGATACAATTGTAAGCTGGTCTATAAGTGATTGCGCCAATAAAGAAAAAATAGCCATTGGAGTAACGACTGATGAGAATTATAGGAAAAAGGGCTTCGCAAAATAGTAGTAAATGAGGTCATTCGTTTATGCGGACAAAAGGGATATAAGCAAATAGAGTGGTTATGTGTAGATTGTAATAAAGGCTCAATAGCTGTTGCGGAAAAGATGGGCAGAGTATTTTGAAGAGAGTGCAAAATCAGAGGCAAGATTGTTACTAGAATGTATTTATACATATATCAAAGCGAATAATCCTAAAAAGACAAGCGAATTACTCGAAATCTGCCAGAATAAGCATGAAATGGAAACAGGCATACAGAACTTTATTTCGTATTTGCATTCGATGGGGATGGCCTCCAATTTTTATGATATTGAGGATGCTGAATAAAGCGAAAACTTCTAATTTGCAAAATTCAAAATCCCATGCCAACATACCACATACTTTATGACAAGGGAGGTGTGGTATCAGATGAAATTCAGCAAATCAGATAGGCGACTTGTTTCAAGAAAAGTAATAATCGGAATGTTCTTGAAAAAGTTGTATGAGCAGCGGATGCTTAGTAATGATGAGTATGTCACTGCTTTACAGTTGTTAGAAGAAAAGTATCCGACCAAAAGAGAGAGGTAGGCATAAAGATGCGTACCTGTAGAGCGTGTGTTATCAAAATGTTTAAACTAGCACATCTACACAGCCCAGCCGAACAAAATTTGTAAACTCGCACATGTGTACAGCCTTAATTTGTTGTAACCCCGCACACGCATACAGCTTGAAACAAACTCGTACACCTGCTCTGCCTCCGATCAGGCGAAGAAGCTTGCAAATATGAATGAGAACTAGAATGCGATAGGAATTGAATAGAATTGGAAAAACGGTCTTCTGACAGAGTCAGAAGACCATTTTTTTTGGCTTGCGCGTCATAGGAACACGCTAACGAATTCTCTGTAGATATTTGCGTTATGAATATATATAAGAAAAAATAGCTATAAAAATAGGCTGTTTTCATTCTATAATTTACATATAATATAAATGAAAGAGAGGTGTAGATTATGACAGTAGATACAAACACAATGATTTCTATAACAGAAGCGAATCAGAATTTTTCAAAGGTAGCCAGAGTTGTTGACGAACATGGCACAGC
>JAQYAV010000065.1 GCA_029338675.1 Lachnospiraceae bacterium | reverse complement strand
CAATGCAATTATAAAAGGAGATATGAATATATGAGAAAATTATCATCAGCTCTTCTTGCAAAAACAATACAAGAAGCTAGAAAACAAAAGGGAATAACCCAAGCACAGCTTGCAGATATAACAGGAATTCACAGAACAATGATTGGACGTATAGAGCACGAAGACTATACTCCTACTATCCCACAGCTAGAGGAATTAGCTAAGGAATTAGATTTTGACATAATAGATTTATTCCAGGAAGAAAGTGTGGCTACAGCTAATACTCTAGATAAGAAGTATAACATTGCAGTTGCAGGTACAGGCTACGTTGGATTATCAATAGCAACATTACTTGCACAGCATAATAAGGTAACAGCTGTAGATATCATTCAAGAGAAAGTAGATTTAATCAACAACAAAAAGTCGCCTATCCAGGACGATTATATCGAAATGTATCTTGCAGAAAAGAAGTTAGATCTTACTGCTACTCTTGATGGAGAGGAAGCATATAAGAACGCAGACTATGTTGTTATAGCTGCCCCTACTAACTACGATAGCAAGAAGAACTTCTTTGATACATCAGCTGTTGAAGCTGTAATGGAATTAGTACTTAAGGCTAATCCTAAGGCTACAATGGTTATTAAATCAACTATCCCTGTAGGATATACAGAAAGCGTACGAGCAAAATATAACACAGACAATATAATCTTCAGCCCAGAGTTCCTTAGAGAATCAAAAGCATTATATGATAACCTCTATCCATCAAGAATAATTGTTAGCTGCGATGATAACACAAGAGAAAAAGCTGAAATCTTCGCATCTCTCCTACAGCAGGGAGCAGAAAAAGAGAATATAGACACATTATTCATGGGTTTCACTGAGGCTGAGGCAGTAAAATTATTTGCTAATACCTATCTCGCACTTAGAGTATCTTACTTCAACGAGCTTGATACTTATGCAGAAATGAAAGGACTAAATACACAGGATATTATAAACGGTGTATGTCTCGACCCAAGAATTGGCTCACACTACAACAATCCATCATTTGGTTATGGTGGTTATTGCTTACCTAAGGATACAAAACAGTTACTTGCTAACTTCGAGAATGTTCCTCAAAATATGATGAGTGCTATCGTAGAAAGTAACAGAACAAGAAAAGACTTCATAGCAGACAGAGTCCTCGAGCTTGCTGGAGCCTACTCTTATGAAAACGGTGAATACAATCCAGCTATGGAAAAGGATGTTGTAATAGGAATATATAGACTTACAATGAAGAGTAACTCAGATAACTTTAGACAAAGCTCTATACAAGGTGTAATGAAACGAGTAAAAGCCAAAGGTGCTACTATCGTTATATATGAACCAACCCTTGAAAATGGAGCAACATTCTTCGGTAGCAAGATAATTAATGATTTAGATTTATTCAAGAAGTCTTGTGACAGTATCATAGCTAATAGATATGACAATTGCTTAGACGATGTAGAGAACAAAGTATATACAAGAGATTTATTCCGTAGAGATTAAAAAAAAGATTGCAAAGGCAACTTGCTTTTGCAATCTTTTTTGTATTCAGTAACTAATTACTGCTGATTATTAAACTGACCATTAGGATCTACATACCCATTCTGCTGTCCATACATATTCTGCTGAGGGTATCCACCCTGCTGCTGATTGTATGCATTAGGATCTGTATACGGATTTGCCTGCTGATTATACATATTCTGCTGAGGATATCCTGCTTGTTGCTGATTGTATGCATTAGGATCTGCATACGGATTTGCCTGCTGATTGTACATATTCTGCTGAGGATATCCACTCTGCTGCTGATTATATGCATTTTGCTCTACATAAGGATTTGCCTGCTGATTATACATATTCTGCTGAGGATATCCATTCTGCTGACCGTACATATTCTGATTAACAAATCCACCAGGTTGAACAAAGCTTTTTCCACCAATAGGATTAGCATCTGGATTTTTAATAGCATAACCTGTAAATCCCAAAGCTGCTATCCATAAAATATTAATAAGCCAGTTATTAAATGTACCAAAATCAAGAGTAACTCCTAAGTAATTATTCTTAAAAGAAGCTAAAGCTAATATAGTAATTACTAAGCATATTGCAAAATACATAGCTGGTCTAAACCAATATTTATCTACTTCTCTATTATTAAGCTTTCTCTTTGCCAATCTCCATAATGAAAAATATGCCATTGCCTGAACTATAAGTCCAATAAAAATAAAAAATACATATGCACCACCAACATATTCTACATACAAATCCATTTGCGAAGCAATACCGATAAACAAAAAGAAAAATAAAATACTATATACTATAGAAGTAATCAGTGCACCTATATTTAATAAATTATAATTATTTATAAATATTCCTATGGTACATAAAACATACCCTACAAAAATTGCTAAATAAATAATAATTACTAAAGCTACAGCACCACTTTGACTAGTTAAACTTAATGCATCTTTTGTTTTAAACACTCCCACTAAGAAAATCAATGAAATAATTGCCCATATACTACCTGCAACAATATTCCACAATGAAACAACTCTCTTCATTTTAAATCCTCCCAATTCGTAAATATATTTATATACATTATACGATAAAAAAAAACAAATTTATAGAATAAATTTGTTTTTTTATAAAAAGTTTATAAAATGTTTTTATATTGGTCGCTATTTTCCGTACAGAATCTTATATCAAACGCTTCCTCAGACCACTTTTTGTATTCTGCCTTTGGAACATAGCCCAGATTAATATACTCGTCCTTTGACAATCAGCGCATTTTTTTCTGAACAAAAACAATTTTTTCTCTTGAATACAGCGGAAAGATTTTCTTTTTATCGAACATCTTCTGTCGATTCATGCATTTAAGATATAAAATTCAAGGGCTTATAACATCAGTCTTTTTATTTTACTAGATATAACCATTATTTTTCTCAGAATACTTGCGGTTGATTATCATAAAAAATCTTTGGTTAGACTATGTCTTCATCTATTTTATTCAACAATTCCTTAGTCGTATTATAATAAAGATTTGCTGAATCTTTTTTGTAGGGCTATATACGATTCTTTATCTGTTCCCGCAACCTTATAGACTTATTCCTTTTATTTAATAATACAAGAGCCAATTCGAACGAATTTCTTGTGTTAACAATCACCTGCTCATCTTCGCTAACATAAAGAGTATTCTTACAGTTATTTACTGTTTTATTCATACAGTACATAATTGGTGTTCTATTTCATCCTCTTCATAAGCCTTAAGCTTGGACAAAACACTTTCCTTTTCTTTCGGATCATCCTGCGTCTTATCTTCAGATGCTTTCTGATATTCCTCAATGTTGTCAAATTGTTGCCACTAACCCTGTGTTGGTGGCATTTTCTATTCTCTACAGAAAAAGGGTTCCGGAGACATAATCTCTGAAACCCTTTTGTAACTACAATAATTACTGCAATTATTAAGCAAAACTTGTTGGTTTTATTGGATTCTCCATGCGCACACCATCAGGAGTTTTATAATCAAGAAATTTGCATTCTTTTTTTTCTCGATCTACCAAAACTCTTGCAAATACTGTCCAAAGATTAGTTGTATCATCTCCCTCAAATCCAAGAAAATATTCATATTCAACATCATCATAATCATCAGTTGGATATGATTCACACGAATCTGAAATATGCGCTTTCACATAATCCTTGCCAAAACTATCTGCAATAAACAATAACGCAGCGACTTTTGCTTCATCTTTATTCCACATGTTAACTACCTCCATAAATCTAAATATGCTTGCTTCAAGCTTTCATCAATCAAATTTGGAACGATTCCTGTCGATATTACTCCGTGTTCATTAAATGTCACAGTTCTTCCATTTGGAGTAACGATTTGGCTTGTTGATTGCCCAGTCTTGCTTTTCAATCTTTTTACCATTTCTCTGTCCGCTCTTGATGGAACACAATCATTGTCATGTGGATGACTATGAAAATCAAGAGTTCCTCCTCTTTTAGCCATCTTCTTCATTAAAGCTTCCGGAACAACTGCTCCATTTTTATCACCACGAACAAGATATGTTTTATCCCCTATTGTGACTTTTGCAAATTCAACGCCTGTTTCCTTTGACATCACGCTTACATCTTTCATCGAGAAACTGTCTCTACTGCCTGTTACAATATCCCCTTTGCTTTTTAACTTTGAAAGAGTCTGCTTAATATGCTCTGGAATATCTACACCTCGATCGGCATATGATGTATCCTTTTGTGAACTGTTAATATGAGTTGTCCCCAAGGTTTCATGGAATAATCCGCTATTTCCTTTACTCATGCTGCTTCCTCCTTTCAAAGTCTTTCGACGTTTTACTTTGGTAGGAAACAATATTAATACCTTGCTTCTTTAACTCATCAAAACATGCTCCATTTGCAGAACCATATACCAAGATTGTATGCGGCTTAAGCACTTTAACCATTGTATATAAGCCTGTTTCAAATCTAGGTCTATCGACAAGCTTTCTTGGTCCACCACCAACAGTTCCAATAGCAACAATACTATTAACTGGTATCCCTTCAAAACAATAATCGAACGATTCTACTGTTCCCCATCGAACATTATTTATTACGGCTATTCCCTCTTTCCCAAGCCAATATCCATACAAACGCATTCTATATGTGTTATGAATTTTAATAGTCTCTGGGAAGTCCTGATAAGTACTAAAATCTGGTGTTATTATACCTGCAAAATGTTTTATAATATTCAATGCATTTTTCCAATCATGCCATATACCATGTGGTCCATCAAACTTATAATCATCTACATTCCAATTTATAAAAGCATCTACAAAATATTCCTTTTCACCTTTTGCAATGCTCTTTCTATGGATTTGTTTTGCTTCTTCCCAGGTTACCTGATCTTTTGGAATCTGCTTAGCTGTCGTAGGACAATATGGTATATCATACTTTCCAAAAACAGCATTTTTAGCCATAAACGCATTCCATACATCTTTACAGCCAGATCTAACTTGTATTTCATCATTATTTAATTGTAAATTTTTATTCATAATATTTTACTCCTGTAATTATACTCTCTAAAAATAGACAAACTACTCCTAGAGGCATACCTACAGGTACTTCTTATGAATTGTTCAGATTCGAGTTGAAGTACCCGTAGGCAATTTAAAGGATTTATTTTCCAGATAAATCCAAGTTACTCAAATTAATTTTTCTTGCTATTTTAAGCAAATCGTGTTAGAGTAAGAGTGTTCAGATTCGAGTTGAAGTACTCGAGTAGCACTGTATCTGTAGTTCCAGCTACAAATATAGTGCTTTTCTTTTACCCTTTTTAATACATCCATAATAATCACCGCCTTTCATTTAACTCTCTTATGCACTTCTTCTTTCATGCATCTTTTTATATTGATAATTAGCTGCATCAATTGAAACTCCACATGATTCCATAATTTCGAAAGGTTTCATATTCTTAGCCAACTGATAATCTACTAATAATTCCCCTGCAAAACATTTTGCTTGCCATTCAGGTGATTTAAATGGCGGAACCTCTTCTTTCTTAAAGTTTCTTTGAAACTTGAAGCCACAAAAACATAGCGTGAAATAATGACCAATTTCATGTGCAATAGTCATTCTATCTCTTCCATTACCATTAGCAGCTCCTTCATATACGCTTTCTTTTATTCTAATATGATGATGCATTACATCTGTATCAGCATGTACATTTGATGGTAACAATGTATCATCTACTATTTCATAAGAAAACTTTGGAAATAATTCACAAAGAACATCTAGCAACTCAACAATTGGAAAATATAACTCATCTTCAAGTCCTAACTTGTACCGCAATAGCCTTGCCAACATTCTTAAATCATTTCTTGACTTGGGCTCTACAACATATTCAACCATTATTTACCACCTTTCTTTCTGTTCTTTAACATGGATAGAATCTTCTTACTAGTTTCTTCGTCCATATCATCAAATTGTCTTGCAAATGATACAGCCAATTCCCTATTAACTGATGAAACATTCCTCATATTAAGAGATATCGTATTCTGTGACTCCATTGCCGCCTGTTTCATTTCTTCACATTGTTCATTAGATATTCCATATTCTGTTTGTATCTTTTTCACCCAAACATCTGGCATACTCTTCTTACCATTTTCAACTGCAGATAAAAACGCAGAGGATACCTCTAAAATATCTGCCATATCTTTTAACCTTTGATTTTTTGTCATTCTCAGATTTCTTAAGAATTCGCCTATGCTTGTTCTCATAAAATCAGCCTCCTTCTTCATTGCGCAGCCTAGTTAACCTCTTTTGGTTAATTATAATATAACAATCTATATATAGCATTGTCAACCTAATTAGGTTAATTTTTATTCGTTACTATACATCATATGCAATATTTTTGTTGTCAAATTGTTGCCACTAACCCTGTGTTGGTGGCAATTTTATTTTTCTACAGAAAAAGGGTTCCAGAGACATAATTTCTGAAACCCTTATATTTACTTTACTTATCAATAGCAATTATAAATATTCGATAATTGTTGCTACTCTTCCTGATCCTACAGTTCTACCACCTTCTCTGACAATGATAAGATATTTACTGCATTTTATCGTGTTTTTCACTTTGTTTATATTACATATTATGTTTCACATATCACATCATTTTTATCATTATCAAGATGAAGGTTGCCAATGTGTTGCCAACATATTCAGGCATATTCCTTGACTCATTATTGGATCTATTTTTATATAAAATCCTGCGAAATCTTAGATGAAATCAAGCTATTTTTTATTCAATAGTGAAAAATTGTTGCCAATCACTAAAATTAACCATAAAAATTTTATTTCACGGCAAGTAAAAAGGCTTCCCGAGAAAACTCGGAAAGCCTTGAATTTACTAGATATTCACACAATCAGCAAGTGATTACTCAATGATTGTAGCAACTCTACCAGAACCTACTGTTCTACCACCTTCACGGATAGCGAATGTAAGACCCTGCTCCATAGCTACTGGGTGAATTAACTCGATAGT
Organism: Lachnospiraceae bacterium; assembly: GCA_029338675.1. Lineage (GTDB taxonomy): Bacteria > Bacillota > Clostridia > Lachnospirales > Lachnospiraceae > Coprococcus_C. Next base: position 76 of record JAQYAV010000065.1, on the reverse strand, counting down.
CATTTCTACGTTATGACCAGGCATGCACATTTCTGTACCAGCTGGTAAGTTACATACACCTGTAATATCAGTTGTT
>JAQYAV010000064.1 GCA_029338675.1 Lachnospiraceae bacterium | reverse complement strand
TAAACAGATTGGTATTGAGATGCTTAACTGGTTAAAGGGACCAAGTCCACTTTCAAATCAGGAGATTTCATTTATTGATGACAGGTTTAGAGATGGAAAAACATATATACCATTCTCATATTTTGACGGCGCAGTACCTGACTGTTCGCCCTCTTCTATGATATAAATTCACATTCTACTTTTCTTAAATAGTTGGTATCTACCATCATATTATGTTATAATAAGCATTGTTTCGTTTTGTTTGTATAAATAGATTGGAAAGAAGTATGAATAATAAAATAAAAAAAGGAAATAAATATGGTATCATTTCACTTGTTGGATTTGCTGTTAATTTGGTAACTTGTCTTTTGGCATTGGCATATATTCTATGTATAAATCCGCCAACAGATAGTTTTGTAGGAGTAATACCACTTATTATTGCATTCTTTATCATAGCAGGATCGGCTTTGACAAGTATTATTACCTCTTTTATTGGTTTTGCATTAACAAGGTCAAAGATAACAGTAATTGCTATACTAGCCTCAATTGTAGAATTTCTTTTTTTCATAAGGATATGTGTGTCGATATAGTAGAATTATGACATGGCAACACCCCGATTTTTTCAATCGCTCCAAAAAATGCTCTCACTCCATCATTTACAGATGTACTTACATCTTTCACATGAATTCTTCCGTCATATCCCTATATTATAAGCACATTGTCATATAAATCGGCATAAGCAACAAAGCTTCATATTTTATTTATCTCTCTCTTCAATAACATGTATCATTTGCCCTTCACCGATAATCCTATCTATGTATTCTCTTATAAATCTTGGTTTAATTTTATTTTCTTTTATTTCATCTATTGGTAGCCACACCAATTCTTCGCCTTCATCTGTCATATTTTTACAGACATCCAAGCCATTATCCAAAATATTCATGTAATAATAAAACTCTATTGTATGGCAGTTAAGTCCATCAATTTTACCACCTTTGCCTTTGAAGAAATTTTCACATACAACTGCAAGATAATCAACGCGTGCCTTTATACCTGCTTCCTCAAAAATTTCTCTTTCTATACACGACTCGGATGTTTCGCCCATATGAACTCCACCACCAATCATGTAATAGTAATCGCCAATAGCACTCTTGACAAAAAGCATTTTATTATCGTGAATTAAGATTGCACCTGTGCGATATCTAAACCAGTTGTTCCCTTTTTCAAAACCACAATCGTACTCCATATATTCCTCCGTAAATTCCAAATTCTCTTTTCATTTCGTCTTCGCAGGCATCTGATTAGTAAACTCTGCCAGCCTTTACATCAGCCATACCATTTTCGATTTCTTTATCAAAATTCTCTCCTCTGACAGCTAAATTCCCCTACTCCACCACCCAAACAACCCTACCACTTAACCGTTCCATATTGTTACAACCATATGTATAGTTGATTTTGAAATTCCAAAGTTTTTTGCTGCCTGTCTAACAGTAGCCCTATTTTTTACAATATATTCTCCAACCTGTATTGTTCTTTTCTCAATATAATCCTTCATAAACACACCTTATTATGTTCTTTGTATAAGGTATGTAATTTGTTAAACTATTATGCACCAAACACTAAGCTAAAAGATTCCCCATTACTTTTTATTATTTGTACTTCTGATTACATTAATATTCAATTGACATTGCTTCGAGCTTTTGCAATATAGTTTCTAATGCATCTCCAGCCATACCATTAGTAGAAAATGGGCAAACTAAAGCGCCAACGGTGTCTTGACCATACTGAGAATTAATTTCAAAGTATCCATTCTTATAATCAAACATATCGCCATAATACTCTTCCATTAATTTGATTGATTTTGCATAATCTTCAGCTGAATTAATCTTTTTCCCCTCTTTATCTCTTGCTTCTAACCAAAACAATCCTCCTGGATAGTTAGTTCCAACATCAAACATAAATAATTTGTATGAACCCTTTTCATAAAAACAATGCACATATGTCATCGTTTGTGGATTGAACGCCTTACATAAAGAAATTGTAAATGTACTAACTGTTCCATATGCAACAAAAGCAACATCAATATCATATACTTCTATTGTTTTCCAGCAAGTATCAAAAATATCTTCTACCTGATTCATCCAAAAGCCTGTCATAACCTTAGAACACTCTCTTGATAAATTAACAGCGCAAGAATACTTTTCAAAGCTTCTTTGTTCTACTTTTGATATTCCATTTACAACACATTGGTATTTTTCTATACATTCAAGCTTATTTGCAAAGGCTGCTTCATAGGCAACAGAACCTAATTCGTATGGCTCCCGCATAGTTGTATTACCGATTGTTTTGTCATTTTTCTTAAAATATTTCTCTGGAAGATAGAGCAAATACATTGTAGACAAAATCATAATTATTACCAAGGGAATTATATGAAATTTAGGTCCGTGGTTTATAATGAATTGTTTTTTGTTATTCTTCATCTTCACATACCTCGCCACATATTTCTATGTCAAAATAAATTGTTGTTCCCTTGCCTAAAGTACTATTAATGTTAAGCCTTGACTCGTGAACTTGAACTATGGCACTACATAATGCCAGCCCAAGGCCTGCGCCACCTTGCTTTCTAGATCTAGATTTATCAACCATATAAAATGGCTCTGTAATCTTTTCTATCTCAGATTCGTCAATTCCTATCCCCTCATCTATTACAGAAATCCTATATAGATTTGAAATTTTCTCACCTTTTACATGTACAATTTGTTCTTCATCTGATGCCTTACATGCATTATCAATAAGATTAGTTACTGTTGTCTTAAGTAACGTAGGCTCAATTTTACATATGGCATCTTCATAGTCAAATTCAATTTTTATGTTATATTTTTCCGACAAAAATCTAACTGAATTGTCAATATCCTTCAAGAAATTCTCCATGTGAATAGACATTCTCGGAAAATCATTTTTTTCTACTACCAAAAGCTGTAACAGATTGTGTGACAGCTGCTCTAATCGCTTACCTTCTTTGTAAATAAACTCACTATAAGTGTGTTGTTTTTCTAAATCTAGCTCATAGGTTCTTAACAAATCAGAGTATCCTATTATTGAAGTAAGAGGCGTTTTAATCTCATGTGTGAAGCTTCCTACAAATCTATTTTGCTTTTCTGCGGCGTCCTCTAGTTCTTCAATATGCTTTTCAGTATTCTCCGCAAGCATGTTAAGTGTCTTACCTAATGTTATTGCTTCTATGGATTTCATTTCTCCATAGTTTGATTTTATTCTCGCAGTATAATCACCATTTGACATTCTCTGCGCACCCTTTGTTAACTCAACAATTGGCCTTGTAATATAACGAGCGAATACAAATAAAACTACTGATGTAAATGCCGAAATCAAAATAATAATTTGCTTTAACACCGTATAATTTTTGTCTCTATTATCAAACACATATTGAATATCTTTATATAAAATTATATATTTGTCTCCTGTTCTACAAGTGAGCTGAATATATTTTTTTTCATTCCTGTCAATTACTTTATATAAAATTTCCTTTTCAGTTATGTTTACACAATTTTTGAACTGGGATTCTTTAAGCCAACCGTCGTAATCGTACAAATAAAACTCTCCGATTATGTCACTTTCTAGAGACAATTTTCTATATGTTTTCATAACCGTATTTTTTTCATCGTCACTTTTTAAATTGTATTCTATCCACACATAATTATATATATTTTTGCAATCCTCCAAGGAATCATTATAAGCATTATTAAGCTCCGTACTATATAAATACTTAATTATTTGAAAGCCAGCAAAGGAAAGAACACATATCATAATCATATATGTATAAAAAAATAATTTTATTGATATTTTCATACTATAATCCTACTCATCTTCGCTAATATATCTGTATCCAACCTTAAATACCGTTTGAATATTCTTCTCCATCCCAAGCTTCTTTCTTAATCGCTGAATATGTAAATCAACAGTTCTTGTATCATCATAAAACGGATCATTCCAAACCTTCTCGTAAATCGTTTCACGATAAAGAGCTATGCCTTTATTGGTCATAAGCAAAAGTAAAAGCTCATACTCTTTATATGTTAGTTCAATTGCTTCACCGTTCTTCTTAACAATTCTCATAGATGTGTCTATCTCAATACAACCATCCTTTATAATTGCAGATGTTTTCTCGTATCTTCTTAAAACAACATCAACTCTTGCAATTAATTCCTTTACAGAAAATGGCTTAACAATGTAATCCTCAGCGCCAAGATTAAGACCCTTTACCCTGTCATCAACATCTGTTTTTGCTGTAATAAATATAACTGGAATTTTGTACTGTTTTACATACTCAATTAGCTCAAAGCCATCAATTATAGGAAGCATGACATCTAACAATACAAGATCGTAAGCATTTTCTTCAATCTCATTAGCTGCAGACTCACCATCATATACGCAATTACATTTATATCCAACATTCTCGAGAGTATCCTTAATTAAATTAGCTATTGGAAACTCATCATCTACAACAAGAATCTTAATCATAACAGCCTCCTTATCTCCTTTTTATTTTCATATTCTCATACCGAAAGTATATAACAATTATCTTCTTTTGGCTACTTTAACACGCCTTCTAAAGCCAGTAGTATTTTATTAACATTTTTCAGAATATTACAAGTCCTCTCATTTATGACTTCACAAAAAAATCAAAATTATGCACTATATTATTATAGTTGTATATTGTATAATACTTGTAACTTTTTTTACATATATATTTTAAAATACACAAGGAAATTAATATGGTACAGAATAATAAAACAGCAAATAAAAACAGTAAATCAACGTATAATTCCAGTAATCGAGGTAGTGCAAAGAATAGTAAATCATCATACAACTCTGGCAATCGAAATAGTGCAAGGAATAGTAAATCGTCATACAACTCTGGCAATCGAAATAGTGCAAAGAATAGTAAATCATCATACAACTCTGGCAATCGAGGTAGCAGTGATAATAAATCCCATAAAGCAAGAAATATATTCGCACTTTTAGTAATTGTCGCACTTTGTTTTTCATCGTACTATGCGTATAATAATTTACTTCCCAAATATGTATTACACAAGCTTGAAAATCCAAAGCTTCCTGATTGGATTGATGTTCAGATTATCCCAATGGATGGAGTATCTAGAGATGGTTCAAAGCTTGATGGATTTAATGACGTAGTTGTACATTACGTAGGAAACCCCGGTACTACTGCTCAACAAAATCATGACTTTTATTGCAATCCTGAATCAGAAGTAAGCTCACATTTTATTGTTGGCTTAGAGGGTGAAATAATCCAGTGCATACCACTTGATGAACAATCTGCTGCCAGCAACTGGCGTAATCACGACACAATTTCTATTGAGGTATGTCATCCCGATGAAACAGGAATATTTAACAAGAAAACATATCTATCCCTTGTGAAACTTGTTGCCTGGTTAACTGATTATGGTTATCTGACTAACCAACATATTATAAGACATTATGACGTAACCGAAAAGGAATGCCCTATATACTATGTAAGGCACGAAGACGCATGGCTACAATTCAAAAAGGATGTAAAGGAATATCGCTAATGGTATTCCCTTACATCCTTTTTTACACGTATCTTCTATAATAAGCTTTTATCTTGTTTTAAATTCTGGTTTATTTAATTCATATATTGCCATAATCACAGCTGTTACAACGGCAAGGAAATCTGCAATTGCGCCAGCATAAAGTATTCCATCTAACTTTAGGAAAATTGGTAATATTAATATCAACGGAAGTAAAAATATAATCTGTCTTGTTAAAGATAGAAAAACACCTTTTATTGGCTTACCAATAGCAGTAAAAAAGTTTGATGTAATAGGCTGAATAAAGTTTACAATTATGAAAAACATAAATACTCTAAAATATTTCGTTGCAAATCTAAAATAATCCTCTGAACCCTTTCCAAAAATAGAAATAAGCTTTCTAGGAAATACCTGGAACATAACAAATGCTACTACCGATATTGCAAAGCCTGCACAAAGCGCCAGCTTATACGCTTTCTTTACTCTGTCATATTTCTTTGCCCCATAATTAAAACTTACTATTGGCTGGAGTCCCTGGGAAATTCCTATTATAAAGGAAAAGAACACCATACTTACCTTTGAAATAACTCCAACACATGCAATTGGTATATCTTCACCATATATTGTCATGCTTCCATAATATTTTAGAGAATTGTTCATTACAATCTGAACTACCATCATTGAAAGCTGATTAGTACAAGGTGCCATTCCAAGAGACATTACCCTTACAATATATTTTGCCTTAATCATCAAATTAGCAAAAGATAATTTTACTGTCTTATAATGAGCTAAATACCAAAATACAATTGACGCACTTACAAATTGGCCAATAATTGTTGCATATGCAGCTCCTGCCATTCCAAATCCGAGACAACTAACAAATAAATAATCAAGAACTGTATTAATTACTGCGCCTATCATATTGCAAATCATAGTCATTCTCGGACTTCCATCTGCTCTAATCAAGTGTCCTCCGCCAGTTCCAACTATTAAAAAAGCAAAACCAATAGAGGTAATTCTTGTATATTCCTTTGCATAAGGAAACACATTTTCAGGCGCACCAAAAAATTTGAGCATCGGTCCTAAAAAAATCTGAGTTATCAAAGTAAGGATTAAACCAGATGCAACCATCATAACTATTGAATTTCCAATATAATTTGATGCATCCTCCTTATCGCCCTTGCCCATAGTAAGATTAAATGCAGAAGCACCACCAATACCAAAGAACAAAGCTAATGCTGTACACGAAATCGAAAGTGGAAATGCAATATTAGTAGCTGCATTTCCAAGTGTACCAACATTTCTTCCAATAAAAAACTGGTCGACTATATTATAAAGGGCACTAACAAGCATAGCCACAATACTTGGAATTGCAAATGTTCTAAGCAATTGACCTACTGGCTTTTCCCCTAAAATGTTACTCCCTGTTCCTTTTTTGTTCACAAAACTCACCTTCTTATTTTTTACAAATTCATTCAAAGAGTTATTATAAAATATATATTTTATTAAATCAATAACGCATTTTAATAACATAAAAAATCATTAATGAACATAATTATTACTTAGCAACCCAAAAACTTATCACTCAATTTTGATAATATTTATATTTATTACAAAATCATAATATTGTTCATTGCAATAATATATTAATCCATATATACTATTCGATGTACACTTTATATTTATAATTCGAGGATGCTATGAAAAAACAAAAAAAATCACATTTAGTATTAGCAATAGTAATTTTTTTAATCATATTATATATATTAATCATAGGTATGGAAATAATTAAGCGAAAAGAAGAGAAAACTAAAACATTTGCTAATAATAAAAATTTTTCTACAAGCAATACTGTAGCAACAGTTTCTGATGCTATTACAGAAAAATCTTCTTCAAATTCCGTTGCTACAAACACAAACGCATATAAAAAGCCTTTTCCTAGAAAATACGATATATCTATGAACCATTTATATCAGCTTCCAGAATTACCTTCTGGTTGCGAAGCTGTCTCACTTACAATGCTTCTTAATTACTATGGTTATAGCATAACCAAAACCGAGTTAGTCGACAAATATCTGGTTTATTCCTATGACTATGTAACTGGTTTCTGCGGTGATCCATATAGTAGCTATGTGGGTGGAGGATGCTTTGCTCCTGGTATGGTTTCAACAGCCAATGCCTATCTATCAGATGTGAACTCCACAAAAGTTGCTAAAGATATAACTGGAACGGATTTTTCTGAATTGATTAAATATGTCTCAGAGGATACGCCAGTTCTTGTATGGACTACAATTGGTTTATCGCCTAGCGAAAAAAGCTATGAAGCAACTGAATATAATGGAAACACATACTATTGGGACTATATGGAACACTGTGTTGTGCTTGCGGGGTATGACTTAGACAACAAAACAGTCACTGTTTATGACCCAATCGATGGCATTGTGACAAGAGATTATGATACCTTTGAGGAAATATATAACCAAATGTATAAAATGGCAATAATACTAGAAGATGCCAATTAACTATATGATATTCAATAAAAAAGGCCTCTAAATATGATAGTAAGCTGTAAATTGTACAGCTACTTATCATAATTTAGAAGCCTTATTTTATATTATTCAAATGTCCAAAAATCTAACTAATCAACTATTACAAAAAGATCAACATTCTCATCATTAACATCATTGCTAATAGTAATCTTGGTAAAGCCAACATTTTTACCCTCAATATTCAGCTTAATTACATTACCCGTCCATTCCTTTTCAGCTTCACATGAAGCAATGTTTGTATCAGGATTAGTGTATATGACATTACCCGCATCGTAATTAAAGAATACTGAAACGTTAGCCTTCTCCCCTGCTTTGATATGAACAATATTGCTGCTACAGAAGAAGTCAGTATAATCATTGCCCTTTGCACTCTTTGCATATTCAATAATCTTATCATATGCTGCATACTGTTCACTCTTGCTCTGCGCATCCTGAAGTTGTTGCTCATAATCAGCAATACGTGTTTCATAATCAGCAATCTTTGCTTCAGAATTAGTTGCTGCACTCTTTAATAAATCAATTTCATTTTGTAAAGATGTCTTTTCACCGTTCAAAGTGCTCTCAACAGTAGCCATCTGTTTAGTAACTGCCTCTTTTTCCTTCTCTAAATCCTTAACCTTATTGCTAAAATGATAATATCCATATCCAAGCCCACCAGCCATTAACACCATAATAACTATTGAAACTGCAAGATATATCTTTGAGCCCTTCTTCGACTTAGTTTCAACCTGATAAGGAGTTACTTTATTCTTCTCAAGAACCTCTGTCTGATTCAAAGAATCTGTTTCATAAAGGGTTTCTGAATCATTCGAGGTGCCAGTAAGACCTTGTTTCGAAAATGTAAATTCCTGATTAAATTTGCCGTTCATAAATGGTGCCCCTTGCTGCATTGGCTGACCATTAGTAAATGGTGTCCCTTGCTGCATTGGCTGACCATTAGTAAATGGTGCCCCTTGCTGCATTGGCTGACCATTAGTAAATGGTTCCCCTTGCTGCATTGGCTGACCATTAATAAATGGTGCCTCCTGTTGCATTGGCTGACCATTAGTAAATGGTGCCTCCTGCTGCATTGGCTGACCATTAGTAAATGGTGCCTCCTGTTGCACTGAATCATTTTGAGTAAAACTCAAATTATCCTGATTAGCCATATTTGTTAAAGGGGCGCTTGTTGGATTCATGTCAGCAGTAAGTACAGTTGTGCTAAGCTCTGCATTATCCTTACTATTTGGATTAGCTTCTGGAGTAGCTTCCTTTACTTTCTCCACCTGACTTATCTCTTTGTCTATGTTATTCTCCGGATTTGCAGCAGGTTCTACAACTTCCTCAACAAGAAGAGGCGAACCACATATACCACAAAATTTTGAGCCTGATTCATTTTCGCTATTGCATGCTTTACAAATCATAATATTTCCTCCATTTTTTAATAAATTTAAGTACAACTTGGCGTTTTAGCTGCGGGAAATGTGTCTATTTTTCTAACAGCTTTCTTTGCAAATTTTTGCAATACATATAAGATAAAACGTTATTATATTAAATATATACTTAATTTTAATATAGTGTCAAGTTAATACTTTTTTACATCATAAACCATGTCTCATAGTATCAAATCAATTCTTTTTACATCATAAACCATATCTCATTGCCTCAAAAACACCTAAAACATCTATATTACCCCACCCCCAAATCGGATTAGGATATTCAATTCCATATTTCTTTTTTGACCCTCTAATAAGCATTTGTTTTATATTTTCATTCTTAATTATTGGGTTATTTCCCTTTACTATTGCCCATTCTAAAATAAGGCTGATTATACCTGCTGTAACTGCTGCCGAAACGCTGGTTCCAGTTTTTCTTGTGAACAATACCTCGCTATTTGCATTATTTACAGCAAAAGCACCATAAACCTCTACCGCAGGTGCACAAATATCAGGTTTTATACGATTTTTTCTGGTATATCCTCTACTGGAATTAACGTAGATTGCATTATTATAGTGATTGTACCCTGACGTAGTTATTATACTTCGACCATTTGCAGGAGAACATAAGGTGACATTTGAATCAGGTGTTAAAAATGATGTAGACCCATTAAGAAATTCCTTAATTGGAAGCCATGCATCGAAGCCTGAAATATAATCATCTGAAACCTCAATAGCCCATATTCCACTTGCTGGATTTTCGAATCGCAAAAATATAAGCTGATCTCCTGAAGCAGCTTCTACAGCTATATTAGTAATAGAAACCTTACTTCCTTCAAATAAAAAATTAGCAATTGCTCTATCATTTATTTGTGGAACAATTTTGTTAAACCTTTCTCCAGAAGGAGATACAATACTTATATTTAGTATACTTGGAGAATTCCCCCATATTTCCATGCAAAAGCCTCTGTCATTTTCTCCAACATTTATTTCAATATTGTTAATATTGCTACTATTAATATAGCTTGAGTTATTAGTAAAATGTAAGCTATAACCATACTCATTTCCCCCTGCTCCAACAACACTTATGCCTTTAATGCTACAAACACTGTCAATGTACCATTCAAGAGGAATATTTCCATTATGATCACCTTGATTAGTACCTAATCCAAGGCAAATTACTAAGGGTTTACCAAGTGAAAGAGCCTTTTCAACGAGATATTTTATTCCAAGCATAATATCATCTTCACCATAGCATACTGCCTGTTTATTAATTAAATAATAATCCTTTAGATTATTCTTTGCCTGTTTTAGCTTAACCACAAGTATTTCGCTATTATATGCTATTCCTGAAAATTGGTTCTCCGTATCATTATTTGCAGCACAGATAGATGCCAGAAATGTTCCATGTCCATTTTCATCTTTTTGAGGAATCACATCATAAGGGTTATCATTTTGCAGAGCATAATTTATATCCTCTTGTGTATATTCTGCCCCGTATCCATATACTGTATTTCCTGTTCCAAGAGCCTCCATATTTTGATCCCAAATTGCCTTTATTCGTGTTGCACCATCTTTCCTTCTAAAAAGAGGGTTTGTATAATCAATACCTGTATCAACAAAACCAATTAATGTGCCTCGTCCAGTTAACTCTAGCCCCGCTAAATTCCGAACCCTTTCCACACCTGTTTCAGCCAAAACAGATTCATCCATTAAACCAAAACATTTGGGAATAGAATTATATTCATAATCATACAAATTATCAAAGTTCGCCTGACTATTTTGTTTGTAAGCAATCAAAATGAAATTATCCAGAACATTAATGCAATCTGGTTCAATATAATCGTATATCCCAATTCTATCGTTGTATTTTAATATTAAATTCAAATACTCCTCAGAATAAATATATTCTTGGCAGCCGTCCTTATCAATAAAATCCATATGCAAAAAGTCCTTTTTGTATCTATACAATATATGCAAAAAGCAGTGAAAACTGACCAATAATCAATTCTCACTGCTATAAAATACATATATTATATTCTCTTTAGCTTATTGAGTAGCTGCTCATCGCTTAACCTAAATACATCATCGATTACCCAAATGTGCATATCTCTTGCTCTTTGAAGGAAATACTGTGTTCCAGTTGTATTATCACATGCCTTGGCAAGCACCAGAGCTTTTCTAGCATATTTCCCACCAAATTTACGGGAAACAGTTTCTAGCTCATGAAGGGCATTTCCTCCTGCCTTTCCACTCTTGCAGGAAATAAAAATTGGGCATACATTCTTCATCAATATAACATCTATCTCATTCATGGTGTCATATCCAGGATGCTCACTATTATGAATCTCTCCATCCCAGTCAATATTTGCTCCGATTATGGCATCTGAAAACAGATAATTATCTCTTGTTGCGACCTCATATACATGAAGCTCAAGCATATTACCTGCCTTACCAATTATCTTCCTAATCATATTATTCTTAAATCTAAATACAACCTTCTTAGGAGTCTCTTGATAATCCTTAAGCATCCCTATCTCGTTCAAATCTCTAAGTAAATGTATTGCATCACCCAAAGGCTTAAGAAATAATTCCTCATAGCCTTCATGCTGATTAGGCGTGTTTTTTCTAAGCTCATCTATTGTAGCGCAGTATTTGTTCCAGCTTCCACGATATCTGCTACAAAGATCCCACATTATTCTAATATCATTTCTAAATTCATCAGTAAACTTCCATTCTGAATAACTTCCTGTCTGGCTTGTAAGCACTCCTCCATGTAAGATAATATCATCTGCAATAGGAATATTAAAATGATAATCGGATGTTGTAACATTAGTTCCTTTAATGTCGATTTCCTTTCCAGTAAAAGGATCAATTCTTAGCTTGCTTATATCCATCTTAGCAGCTACACAGCCTATGGCAATTAATATTAATTCACTTCCACCTGTAAGCTCAAATCTTACATCAGGATACTCCTCAATTATCCCAGAAATCATCTTAATTGCTTTGTCAAGATCATCCTTTGGAACCTCTATAAACTCTATATCCGTCTTTGGACAATGCTCATCCTTAAACTGAATAATATCCTTTTCTTTCTTGGTAATCATGTTATCCTTATGACCTAAAAATATTATCTTCTCTGGACGATATTTTATAAGCGCCATTACATTTTCTAGTGGTTCCTCTGAAAATAATTCAACAAGTACGCGAACCCGTTCCATGTCAATCACCCCTAACAGAAAGCAATAAATCAAAATTATGCCATATAAAATCTGGTTAATAGCTGCATCATAAATCAAGGATTTATATATATTAATTATATCATAATGAGTAGTATTATACTATGTTTTTAAATTTTAACATGTTAATATCTTTGCATTTTTAATTCTTCTTTATTCTCCTAAATTTATTTCAAAAAAATCCTATAAAATATTGCACCAACATACTAAAATTTCAAGAACGCAAGGTTTGTTGTATTCTTCGTAGTGTAGAGTTACAATCGACAGAAACTTATTCCATCTTTTTTATAGAAAATATATGGTTTTTATGATAAAATCAAAGAGTATTTATGTGTTTTTAGATTTAAATATAACAATATATAAACTTTGGATTTGATATATACTTGGGATTTGGAGGGTGCATATGAACATTTTATATAAACGAATTGTTACACTATGCATGGTAAGTATATCTACTTTACTAGCATGGATTTACTGTATATTTTCCATTAAAAACAACCCTATACTAATCGTTGTAATGTCTTTGGCATTTGTTGCTTCGGTTTATGCTTTGCTTAACGCTTATCTTGATGTCAAGGCACGAAAAGACGAACAAATGAAGTCATTAATTGATGATGCAGTCAATAATACTATAAATAAACTAAACAACGATAATAAAAATCTTGAACTAGAACGTCTATTAAAGGCTTCATACGTTCAAGTCAGAAAAATTAACTCTACATTATCTGCTGCTAATGATGCCAATGATGTGACATTTAAGACTCTCATTTCCGAGCTTGCCAGAAACAATCAAGCATCAATTGAAACTTTTGATGATATGATAAAAAAATATGCAACAATTATCGCAAAATACAACAAAAAAGATGCAGATTCTATTATAAAAAATATTACTTCATATGAAAAAACCTTTGATAATATTGCAATGCAAATTGCAGAGGTTAATATGTCTGTACAAGCTTTATCAAGCTTAGAAGCAGCAATTGATAAAGCATTACAGCTTCCAGCATATCAAGCCTCCCAAGCACCTGTCGATAATATTCCATCTAATATGGATATATTTGAGAATAATGCTTCTGAAGAACAACCTGTAGATGATATAAACATAGCTAATATGCTTGATGAATTTATTAAACCAGTCGAAGCTTATAATGATTTTACAGATAAAGCACCAGAAAACACTTCTGATGAGGTCGCTGATGAGGTTACTGATGAGGTCGCTGATGCTATTGCTGAAAACACTAATAACGAGACTTCTAGTAGCTTAGATGCTATTACTGAAGCTCCTGATTATGATCCAAATAAACAACTCTCGCCTGAAGACATTGCAGCTTTATTCGCTGCTGCTACTCCTCAGAAAGAGATTAAAGTCGAAGATACTACTGAAGCTACTATTGATAATGTCACTGATAAGGTTACTGATAAGGTTGCTGAAAACACTAATAACGAGACTTCTAGTAGCTTAGATGCCATCACTGAAGCTCCTGATTATGATCCAAATAAACAACTCTCGCCTGAAGACATTGCAGCTTTATTCGCTGCTGCTACTCCTCAGAAAGAGATTAAAG
>JAQYAV010000063.1 GCA_029338675.1 Lachnospiraceae bacterium | reverse complement strand
GAATTTTCAAAATCACCAATTTCGCATACATTTTCCACAGTATTTTCCTCATATATTATACTCTAATACGTTATTTCTAACAACAAAATGATGAATATATTAACAGTAAAACAGGGAAGAATATCTCACTATTCTTCCCTGTTTATCAAGTATCCAATTATTTCAAGCGTCTTATCCATCACCCTGACATCAAAAGTTAATACTTATATATCCTACTGTCTTAACCATTTTGCAACATCAATTGCATGATAAGTAATGATTCTATCTGCACCTGCTCTCTTCATTGCAATAAGGTTTTCCATGACTATTCTCTTTTCGTCAATCCATCCATTCATAGCTGCAGCTTTAACCATAGAATATTCGCCACTAACATTATAGCAAACAATAGGCTGTAATATTTTTTCTCTTGCAGTCTTTAATATATCAAGATATGCAAGAGCTGGTTTCACAATAATCATGTCTGCGCCCTCATCTATATCATCATATATCTCACGGATAGCTTCTCTGGCATTGGCTGTATCCATCTGATAAGACCTTCTATCTCCAAAATGTGGTGCTGAACCAGCAGCATCTCGAAATGGGCCATAATATCCAGACGCATATTTTGCACTATAGCTTAGTATTGGTATATCAATAAATCCATTTGCATCTAGCATTTCTCTAATTGCATTAACGCGACCATCCATCATATCTGATGGTGCAATTATATCTGCTCCAGCCTGTGCAAGAGTTAAAGCCATCTTAGCAAGAAGTGGCAAGGTCTCATCATTTAGTATCTTATGCTCGCAAACAACACCACAATGACCATGGGATGTATATTCGCACAAGCAAACATCTGCAATAATAATCAAACGTGGATATTTTTCTTTTATATGACGAATGGCTCTTTGCGTAATTCCATTAGGATTGTAAGCTTCTGTTCCCATTTCGTCTTTTTTGTCTGGAATTCCAAATATCAAAACTGCAGGTATTGATAATTCATCTACCTTGTCAAGCTCCTCATCTATTCTATCAATTGAATACTGATATATGCCTGGCATAGAATCAACTGGATTTTTTATATTATTTCCTTCAATGACAAATAACGGATATATAAGGTCCTTTACCCCTACTTCATTTTCTCTGACAAAGCTTCTCATTTTATCACTACTTCTAAGTCGTCTAAACCTTTTCATTAAAAACATCCTCCATTATTAATTCAACAATTGCCTCTGCAGTATGCACCTTAGGTACTTGGATATCTCTTCCTTCAAATACACTTCCAGTTTCCTCTCCAATACATACAATCTTTTGATTGTTTATCTCACCATACATTTCAAGATAAGCAAGTGCACCATTTCTGCTACCAAATACTATGTAGTCACTTTTTGTCTTACCTTGATTTTCAATCCTTTGGGTTACACAAACTGTATCGTATATGCTTCTGTCATCATATACTATTTTCATTTTATCAAGCTCCTCATTCAATAATTTGGAGCCATTTTCAGCTCTCATAATAAGTACTTTGTCCGTTGGAACAAGAAGCTTTGCTAATTCTCTTCCAAGAACCTTTGCAGTATAGTCTGAAGGAACGAAATCAGCAATTATTCCGTATTCAGCAAGAGCCTTCTTAGTCCCAGCTCCAATACAGGCAAATTTCATATTAGAAAGCATTCTTATATCAAGTTTTTTCTCAAGCAAGCCTTTGAAGAAAATTCTAATTCCATTTCCACTTGTAAATACAATCCATGTGTATTTTTCAAAGGAATCAGGTATATTTAAAATATTTTCATCCAGAGTAATAGTTTTTACACGATTTACAAATGCACCTTTTTCTTCTAATAAAGCACCTAATTTGTTGCTGAAATATTCAGTTCCTATAACTGTTACGCTTATGTTACTTAATGCTTTGTTTTCTCTATTACACAACTCATAGGAAGCCACATCTCCTATAACAATTATCGCAGGAGTAGTCGCCTTTTGGGCAATTAGTGGAAGAGTCTTTAAGCTTCCATTAATTCTTTGTTCGTTACTTCTATAGCCTTCACTTATAATGCTTACTGGAGTGTTTTCTGATTTGCCATTTTCAATTAATTTAGTGCTTATCTCCAAAGCGGCGTGAAGCCCCATTAAAAAAACAAGGGTACCCTCTAGCTTAGCAAGAGCTGCATAATTTTCAGTTTTACTGTTATTGGTATGTCCAGTTATAATAGTTACCGAGCTTGCCACACCACGATGTGTTACAGGTATTCCGACATGCTCCGGCACTGCAATTGCAGAGCTTACACCTGGAACTATATCGCAAGTAATTCCTCGTCTTTTTAATGCAAGTAGTTCCTCGCCACCTCTTCCAAATAAAAAGCCATCTCCACCCTTTAATCTAACAACTCTTTTGCCCTTCATTGCCTCATCTATTAAAATGTCATTGATTAATTCCTGTTTCATACTATGGGAGTTCATTCTTTTTCCCACATAAATAAGCTTTGCATCTTCATTAACTTCATTAAGCAATTCTATATTGATTAAATCATCATATACAACCACCTCTGCCTTCTTAAGAAAGTCTAATCCCCTTGTAGTTATTAGGCCCTTGCCACAGCCTGCTCCTACTAATACTACCAAACCTTTTTTAAGACATTTTTTATCATAGTTATCTTCAAGCAACGTATACAAATCATATTTTTCGTCATATATCTCTGCGTAGGCACCAACAGCCATTGAACAGTCCACCTGATTATCGCAGAAAAATTTTCTCTCTAATTCAAATCTAAATCTTGTTTTTGTATCAGATATCTTATCTAACAGTTCTATTATTTCTTTATCATCATTTCTACATTCTACTGCTAATATGCCCTGGCAAGCCGCAGGAACAATATCACATACATCAAATGTTTTTACATCAAAATCTGATAAGTCCAATCCTAGTCTATCAATTCCTGCCTTGGCAAGAAATATTGCATCATATTCCCCTTCTTTGCATTTGCGAAGTCTTGTATCTATGTTGCCACGTATTTCTTTGTATATTGCATTTGGATAGAATTTCTTACACTGTTTTTCTCGTCTTGGACTTCCTGTTCCAATAACAAGGTTATCCTTATCCATACAACCCTTCTTAAATATTAGGCAATCTCTTGAATCTGCTGCCTTAGGTGTTGCACCAATCATAAGTCCCTCTGCCAAATTATAAGGAAGGTCCTTACCACTGTGAACTGCAATATCTGCCTCTTTAGTTAAAAGTTTCTTTTCTATTTCCTTTACAAATAAGCCATTTCCACCAATAATTCTAAGGGGTGATTTGGTATCCTTATCCCCACCAGTTTTTACAATTTTCAATTCTACTGTTGCCCCGAGTGCTTCAAGTTCACTGGCAACTATATTTGATTGGGCAAGGGCTAATGCACTTCCCCTTGTGGCAAGAATTATTTTTTTCATAATTTATTTCCAATCTATATATTTGTACTTTTTTTCAATATGTATTATTTTTCTAAAAGCTCATGAATTAGTTCTTCATCAGAGCACGCTGTTCCATCTAGCAATTTTAGTAACAAATTTTTATAAAGCTTAGCTCTATCACTTTGTTTTGATACTTCTTCAGGAACTTTCTTTCTTAATCCTTCCATTCTATCTAACACCATCTCAATGTCATCAGGAATACATTGTTCAATTTGTTCACGAAGAGTTTTTGAATATATGGGACTACTGCCTGAAGTGGATATTCCAATGCATAGATTTCCTTTTTTTACCAAGCTTGGAAATATAAAGCTACACAATTCCTTGTGGTCAACAACATTCACCTTAATTGCTTTTGCATTACAAAGTGAAGCAATATTTCTATTAAGTTCTCTATCAGAAGTTGCAACAATACATATGTCAATACCTTCTAAATCGCTGTCTTCAAAGCTCTTCTTATATACAAAGTCTCCAGATAACTGAGTTTCCTGTGCAACTACTTTAATTCGATTAGTAAACATTTTCAGCTTATCATATTTTTCACAAGCAACCTTTCCACCACCGACAATCAATATGTTTTTATTCTCTATATCTTCAAAAAACGGAAAAAGTGTCATCCTAAGCCTCCATATTTGATATCTATATTGCACACATAACCATTATACCATTTTTTTTATTTTATTATAGTGACAAATCAAAAAAGGTTTCTACAATTACTTTATTGCGACTCTTCTACAATTACTTTCTAAATATTATCTTCTAACTATTCTTTTTATCCGATAAAAATTCAGGTATCTGCGCAACAATCACCGATGCAAAAACGATAATACATCCAAGTATTTCTCTTTTTGCAAGTATTTCTCCTAAGATTACTGCCCCTGCAATAACAGCAATTACTGATTCCATACTCATAACAATTGATGCAACAGCTGGCTCCGCATATTTTTGTCCAAGCATTTGAAGGGTATATGCAACACCACTTGATAAAATACCAGCATATAATATAGGAATTGCTGCCGCTATTATATCCGAAAATACAATTGTTTCTGTTATCAAGCTTACAACAAGGGATAAAATTCCTGATACCAAAAATTGTATACACGAAAGCTTAATACTATCTGTTGTTCTGTATTTATCAACAACTAATATATGACCTGCAAAACAAAATGCACATATAAGACATAAAATGTCACCTTTATATATTCCCGAAAATCCCTCTTTCATACACAATAAATACATTCCAATAACTGTACCAAGCACAGAAAGTAAAACAAGCTTGTGTATTTTTCTTCCAATAATTGATACTATTACTGCCACAATTACCACATATATTGCTGTAAGGAAGCCTGATCTTCCTGCTGCAGCCACATTGTCAGGATATATTGATATTCCTGCCTGCTGTGCTGACATTGCAAGAAACAATACAAGCCCACATAGTATTCCTCCTTCAATAGGCCATTTTTCTTTAACTATACCTTCATCTTTTTTTGATTTATTCGCTGCGTCCTTAATAAGTGCAGCACAAAGCAAAAATATGCAGCCTACAAAGCTTCGACTAGCATTATATATAAACACTCCTATATGATTTGAACCGCTTACCTGAGCAACAAAGGTTGTTCCCCAAAATAAAGCAGCAATAAGCAATAATATACTTCCCTTAATATTCTTCATTTCATGTTCCTTCTTTTATTATATATAATTATATGCCTCATATTTCTACGAGGCATATTACATTCACTATTTTAATTTATTTAATATCGGTTGTTATAATTTATAACCAATATCTACATCCTTTTAACTATAGCATATCGGAACTTTCCATATTAGTTTTCTCCTACAGTCTTTACATATTAATCTTTTTCACTTTTGCATTTCTTTCCCAAAAAATTCCATCAGCATATCCTTGTATAGTCGGATTTTCCTCAGCCAATTCTAAACGTTTTTCTGCCCATACACAATATTGCTCGTTTTGTTCAATTCCAATATAATGCCTGCCTAGTTTTTTTGCCGTAACAGATGTTGTCCCTGAACCTAGAAACGGATCTAATATAACGTCACCTTTGTTAGAGCTTGCAAGTATTAATTTGGCAAGTAATTTCTCAGGTTTTTGCGTTGGATGTGAAGTATTTTCTGGCATAGACCAATAAGGAATTGATATATCATCCCAAAAGTTTGATGGATATGTATTTCGAAAATTACCCTGTTTGGTTTCTTCCCAATCCTTTGGTATTCCATCCACTTTATAGGTTGCCAGAACCCTTCTTCTAATCTTCACATCCTCCACATTAAATGTGTAGGTCTTAGAATTAGTGGCAAACCATATATCCTCCATACCATTTTTCCAATTAGATAAAGCACCTCTACCTTTTTCTCTTTGCCAGGTAATTCTATTTTGAATATAAAAATGGTCCTTTAATATATTGGCAATAATTATGCTTGATTTCCAATCGCAACATACATATATAGTTGCATTTTCTTTCAACAAAGGCTTAACAAGAGATATCCATTTTTCTGTATATTCTTCATACAAATCATCTGATGTTTTCTTGAATTTATTTCCATTATAATTCTTGTCAAGATTATAGGGTGGGTCAACAATCAGTAAATCTATACTATTCTTCGGTAGTAAGCTTAATACCTCAAAAGTATCTCCATTAATTGTTTTATCTATTATCTCATCTAATGATTGTTGCTCAGATAATTTTATGCATCTGTCAAGATAGTGTCTTCCCTCTTCAACTGTAATATCAATAGTCTTATTTCTATCTGCTTTCATTAGGTTACCTTTCACATTTCATAAAATAAAAGTCATAGCATCATTATATCGTTTTCGACCAAAAAATGCTATGACTTTATATAAGCTTAAACTCAAAATTGTCCAAATCTCAATAAACAATTCTAGACTAATATAATATAAAATTATGTTACCAATATTATATTAATTTTGTTTATTCACAAAATATATTCCCCACACCACCATAACTACTGCAATAAAATACTGCACCTTAATAGTTTCACGAAGTAATAGTGCTGCAAAAAACACCCCTAACACCGGAATAAGAGCATTATATATTGCTACTTTACTGATTGGATGATACGCTAAAAGCTCATTGTATACTGCAAAACAAACTGCAGATATCATAATCAAAATAAATAATATAACAATACCTTTAAACGTTATTCTCCACGTACTATTTGTTCCCATAAGCAATCCTACAACTAAAAGCAATGCTCCACCAATAAACATACTTTGCCCTGTTGCCTTCATCATATTCATCTTCTTTGACACAATTCTTGTAATAATCCCACCTAGCGCTGCACAGCATGCATTTAGGAGAATCATTCCATCTCCCCTAAATGTAATATTGGCAAACATATCTGCACCTGGTTCAAGATTAATAGCCACAATACCTGTAATTCCAAGTACGCATCCTATTATCTTATTTACAGTAAACTTGTCATCAGAAAAAATAATCACAGATAAAATAATTAGAAAAAATCCACCCATTGAATCAAGTATCGTCGCCCTTGCACTGGCATTGTACCCCAGTCCAATATAAGCAAACATATAATGAAGGGATGTATTTACTATTGCAAGTAAAACTAGCCATAATATGTCTTTGTTGTCTTTTTTATCCAGTTTTATTGTCTTAATCCTACAAAAAATCAATACAAATAATCCTGCAAAAAAGAAACGTATTCCTGCAAAAATAATCTTTCCACCTACATCGCTTCCGTCTATCTCAAATTGTTGGTACCCAAGCTTAATTAATGGATATGCCAATGACCAACCTAATGCACAAAAAAATGCCAGTATTGATTTATATCTTTTATTCTTAAATATGTTTTCCATGTTGCTATACCATTATCTCAATTTATTTTCCTTTTATTTTCAAAGTCCAATGGGTTGTTTTGTTTAACTTACCAAATAATATGACATTTCTTATCTAACTGTTAATTATAGATAATATTTTATCAACAATCATATCTGCTACTATCATTTTGTAAGCAAATCTACTTTCTTGTATTGGTATATTTATCTGATATGTATATGTTTCATCCATAAAACATATTGCAAAATAAACCTGACCAGGCACTGATGCTTCTGCATTTGATGGATCGATATTCCCCATTGTACCTGTAACTCCAATAGATATATTTGCATCATATGCCTTAGCACACGCCCTAGTCATTGCTGTTGCAGTTTCCTTTGAATATACAGTATACTCATCAATAACTTCCTTTGGTACTCCCTGCAATATTTTTGCTTCGTTACAATATGTAACAAATGCTCCTTTAAATATTGCAGATGCCCCTTCCGTATCAGTAATAAGAGAGGCAATCTGTCCCGAAGTAGCACTTTCCATCGTAGTGATGGTGAGTTCCTTTTCTATTAAAAGCTTAGTTAATTTTCTATATTTTTCTCTTGTTTTTTTCTCATCAAAACTCATAATTTCCCTCTAAATGGGGACGTTGCTTTTGTCACGAAGAGCGTCCCTTTGATTAAATTGCACTAACATTTTACCATAAATCTAAGTTTTTTCGAAGCATGGAATTTATATTTTGCAGCAATAATTGATTTATTTTTTGCAGCAGCAATTGTTTTATATTTTGCGACAAAAAGGAGCTGTACACTAATTCTGATATGCTCATTCTTAGTGGGACAGCCCCAGATTATACTTTTCTTTTGTCCGCCACCTCAAACAGAGATGACATTATTTTAGTTATTTATAATTACAAAATATCAATATGCTCACCATTAAGTGCCTTGTTCATGCTACGAACTGCGCAAAACTTACCACACATACTACAAGTATCGCTATGGTCTTCTTCTGGTGCTCTACTATCACGAATGCTTCTAGCAGTTTCTGGATCAAGAGCACATGCATACTGTGCTTCCCAATCAAGATTTCTTCTCGCATCAGCCATTTTATCATCAATATCTCTTGCACCCTTTATTCCCTTAGCTATATCTGCTGCATGAGCTGCAATCTTAGATGCAATAATTCCTTGCTTAACGTCATCTACATTAGGAAGTGCCAAATGTTCAGCTGGAGTAACATAACATAAGAATGCTGCTCCACTCATTGCTGCAACAGCTCCACCAATTGCTGAAGTAATATGATCATAGCCTGGAGCTATATCTGTAACAAGTGGTCCAAGTACATAGAAAGGAGCGCCCATACAAATACTCTTTTGAACTTCCATATTAGCAGCTATCTGATTAAGAGGCACATGTCCTGGACCCTCAACCATTACCTGTACATTATGCTCCCATGCACGCTTAGTAAGTTCTCCAAGACGAACTAACTCTTCAATCTGGCATACATCAGTTGCATCAGCAAGACAACCTGGTCTGCAAGCATCGCCTAAAGAAATAGTTACATCATACTGCTCACATATATCTAGTATTTCATCATAATACTCATAAAATGGATTTTCCTGACCTGTCATACTCATCCATGCAAAAACAAGACTTCCTCCACGACTAACAATATTCATCTTACGTTTATGCTTACGAATCTGCTCAATTGTCTTTTGCGTAATACCACAATGAAGAGTAACAAAATCAACACCATCCTCCGCATGTAAACGAATTACATCAATGAAATCCTTTGCAGTTAATTCGCTTAAATCACGCTGATAATGAATTACGCTATCATATACTGGTACTGTTCCAATCATAGCAGGACACTCACTTGTGAGTTTCTGACGAAATGGCTGAGTATTACCATGGCTTGATAAATCCATAATAGCTTCAGCGCCCATGTTAACTGCATTCATAACCTTTTCCATCTCAATGTTATAGTCCTTGCAGTCCCTTGAAACGCCTAAGTTTACATTTATCTTTGTACGAAGCATGCTTCCTACACCTTCTGGATCGATGCATTTATGATTCTTATTAGCACAAATAACAACTTTTCCCTCTGACATTAATTGCATTAATTCTTCTATTGGCATATTTTCCTTTTTTGAAACGATTTCCATTTCCTTAGTTACAATGCCTTTTCTTGCGGCATCCATCTGAGTAGTATAATTGTTCATGTTTATCTCCTTTTCTATGTTATATATCCCTTATATAATAAATATCCAGTTACATTTTCACCGTATATTATATTCTATATTTTATCTCTAAAATAAACAAGCCCTCTATATAAAATGGTTAAGTGGACCTGAACCCTTTCCAAGATTGAGACCTGCCTTAATTATCTTTGTCAAATAATTCTTTGCTTCTTGAACAGCCTGTTCTATATCATAGTCCTTTGCCAAATTAGAAGCTATTGCACTTGATAACGTACAACCAGTTCCATGAGTATTAGGATTATCTATCTTCTCACCTTGAAAAACAATCTCTTTATTCTTAGTAACCAACACGTCATTTGCGCCCTCAATACTATGTCCACCCTTTACAAGAACCCCTGTATCAACCTTATACATTTCGATTATTTCATGTTGATTAGCTCCTTCAGGTTCAGTTAATAGCTTTTTCACCAACTCGTTCTTTCCAGTAGCAATAGTATTATAGAGTTTTCTTCCAACCAAAATCATATCCTCTAAGCATGTAATTGTCTCTCCTGTAAGGGCCTCTGTCTCTGGTATATTCGGTGTAATAACCCTAGCAATTGGAAATAGCTCCTCCTGAATATACTTAAATGCCTCATCCTTCATCAATCTTGTTCCACTACTAGAAATCATCACAGGATCAATTACAATATTTTTTGCTCTATACTCTATTAATTTTCCAGCAACTATTTTCATAATCTCATCATTAGGAAGCATTCCAAGCTTAACAGCATCTGGAAATATATCCTGAAACACAGCATCCATCTGCTCTTCCATAAACTCAGCACTCACCTCAACAACATCAAATATCCCAGTTGTATTCTGAGCAGTAAGGGCACTAATTACACTCATGGCATAAACACCATTAGCACTCATAGTCTTAATATCCGCTTGAATTCCTGCTCCACCAGAGCAATCACTCCCTGCAATTGAAAGTGCCTTCTTCATCCTCTTCCTCCATTAAACAATAGCTCTTTCCAATTACTAGCTTCAGATACATTCCCACTTTCGTAAGGGGTATTATGCATAAAATTAGTAATTAGAGGTAATTTGAATAGATAATTTTTTTAGATTTTTTATAGCTTCTGTAATATCTGGTTGTGCAAAAATGGCGCTTATTACAGCAACACCACTTACGTTTGTTCCTTTTAATTTAAGGATGTTTTGGGCGCTTATTCCTCCTATTGCTACAACCGGAATTGAAACTGTGTCACATATTTCCTTGACAGTTTCGTGTTTTATGCATGTAGCATCATCCTTTGTGTTTGTAGAAAATACTGCTCCCACTCCAAGATAAGAAGCTCCATTTTTCTGAGCATTAAGGGCTTCTTCAAGGTTATGCGCAGATACACCAATTATTTTATCAGGTCCAAGTATTTTTCTTGCCTCGCTTACTTCTAAATCATCCTGACCAACATGGACACCATCTGCATCTATTTCCTTTGCTATATCTACGTTGTCATTTATAACAAATGGTACGTTATATTTTTTACATAACTCTTTTATCTCAATTGCTTCTTTAATGAACTGTTCTCTATCCTTGTGTTTCTCACGATACTGAACAAAGGTTGCCCCACCCTTTAAGGCCTCCTCAACCTTACAATAAAGGGATTCTCCATTAAGCCAGCTTTTATCAGTTACTGCATACAAAAGCATATCCTTCTTATTACATATATAGTATGAATTACTCATGTTATTTCTATTATCCTCCTGTAAGCAAAAAAATACACATACACCAAAATAAGGTATATGTGTACTAATAGCACCATTTATTTCCCTACGTTGGCATTATCCAAATCAGGTTACGGGTCAAAGCAATTCAGCTTACTCTCAGCCTGCTTAATGCAAGCTCCCCTTAAAATAATATGTTTACATATTCGTGTACTCGTATAAGAAAAGTACACACTTATGTATCCTAATGTGTTCATTATAAAATAAATTAGCATATTGTCAAGTATTATATACGTTAGAAGCTAATTTAAATCTATTATTTCTCCATCTAAAATTTTTATTCCATACTTTTCTAAATCCACCTTGCCATTTACTACTTCTACACCATCTTCAATAAGTCTTTTTTCTTGTGCATTTAATCCACCAAATGCAAACGAGCCTGAGCACTCTCCTTTTGAATTAACAACTCTAAAGCAGGGTATATTTAATGGATCTGGATTAGTGTGTAGAGCATTTCCAACTGCCCTTGCCATTTTTCTTTTTCCAGCAAGCTCTGCTACCTGAGCATATGTAGCTACCTTTCCTTCAGGTATCTTTTTAACTGCCTCATATATTCGTCTCTTTGGAGTATCTGTTATTACATTGTAGCTTTCATCAATCATCTGATATACATCTTCTTCCTTAATCGAGCCATCAATAATTAATGTATTCCAATGTTCTTTATTTTGATGATATCCAGGAATAACTGCTTCGTATACATCTCTCCAAAAATCTCTCCAGCTTGGATCCACTTTAACATTTAAGTTTAAATAGCCATTTCTCTCATATGTCCACAAAAATGCTTTTTTACTTTCCTTAACTCTTACAAGCTGCCAATTGTTATCATGAAAAGGTGCATCCTGATATGTATCTGGTAGTGTAAGCGCATATGCTAAAACATCTTCTCTAGTAATCATTTTTCACCATCCATTATCTAAAATAAATCTAATGTGTTATCTAGGTATATCTCTTCTCGAACAATAAGCTGATACTTTGGCTTTGTCATGTAGTATAATAAAAATTCAAGAACTAATGCACTTCCAAGACTTCTGCCTTCAATTTTGAAGTTAGAGTATCCCATTGGAATATAAGTATTTTGAATTTGTTCTATTCCAATAAAGCTAGGATTATCCATTGCCTTTGAAAATTTATATCCAATAGAAGCATCAGGTGCCTTGCATATATGATTAATGTTGTTTTCGCCTAAGCTTTTTCTACTTACTGCCTCATAACATTTTTTTCTGTCCTGGCATCCAATATAGCAGCATTCATTACATAGAAGCTCTACCTTATCCTTCTGTTCATTTGTAAGGATTTGTAATATATCATAATTATTATTAAATCGAAAATCTGGTACCACATAAGTAAAATCTTTTCGATTTAACTCATCTAAAAAATCCTTTGTGTCAGTTAAAACCTTAGTAGTTGACGAAACAAAATAATAATCTGGATAGTTTGTTTTTAAATACTCTAATAATAGATCTGAATGTACTATTATTCCATTTTGGGGATTTGTTTTTGATGAAAACATGTTACATAAGGCATTACATTTCTTATCCTTAAGGTGTGCTTCTGTTAGCAACGAGTTGCTAAAGGTTAACCTGGCTGATATATTATATTTCTTCATCAAAGAAAGTACTTCTGAAGGATTTCCATCCCCAAAACCAACTCGTCCTCCACCCCATAACGCATCTGCTGGTGCGCCATATATAGAGCCGATTTCACACCAATCATAGAAATACTCTCTATGCTCCTTATATATTGGTAAAAATACTTTATATAGTTCATAGAACTCAAATAATCCTGGAAGATGATAAAATACACTTTTATTTTGCTTATTCATATAATTATCCTTACTAACCCTGTTTTTCCAGTTTTCATTTCCGTAGTTAACTAAGCTGCTGCTATTTGTCAGACTTACCTATTTTATTTTTTACTTCGTTAGTATCCGAATGTATTGTTGATTGAACTAAATCAGCAAATACATAGCGATTATTTATAATAACATTAACAACCGATTCATTTCTTTTCTCATCAAGCTCCATAGTTCCGCCACTTCTTTTCTGCATAAAAATCGGTGTAAACATTGAAATTAATATAACTCCAACAAGAATATAGCTTTTTATTTTTATTGAATTACTTTTATTAAGTGTAGTTGCAATTGCCAAAATAAGTGCAATAAGTACTAAACCTCCTCCAATTGGATTAATAAAACGCTCGTACTTAACAGCATTTTCAGTTAATAGATTTTTTGTACCAAAGCATCGAATACTTCTTTTAATCACTTCATATGCTAATCTAATGTAAATAATGCTTGATACGGCACATATTATAGAATTGATGATAGCAACAATATTTCTTTTTCCTTTGTTAATGAGTAAGATTATGATGCAAATAATCGGCCAAACTAAGGCTATTGCCCAAATAACACTTAATACGATATAGGATTTTACAAAGAACGTATCAATTTTTCTATATGAACTTACCATGTATCCAATTGTCACAAGAGCAATTATTCCTAATGCAATTAATGTAGAGTTATTTCTTGGAGTCCTTTGAATTAATCCATGAAAATTAATCTTAATCATAGCTGTTGCGGCTAAAATAAACACTATTCCAAAAATCACTTCTACTGCATTGCTATCACTAAAATAATAGTACAGCTTAATTGGCGATTCTCCTATTTTTACAAATATTACAAACACAAGCAACAAAACGCTAATAAGATAATCAATAACAAACTTTTTCATATGTAATATATCCTCTTTCCCCTTATCACAATACATATATAATTACACAAATATAAGAAATATCCAAGTAATAACCTATATTTTCCACCCAATAAATTTCATTATACAAAAAAGATGAAAGAATTTCTATTGTAATTCTTTCATCTTTGTAAAAAATCTTTAATTTTTATAAAAATTTATTAAGCAGATTTATTATGCTTATTTCAATGCATTTAATTTTTCTACGATTTCATCTATTAATTCTGGAGAAATCGAGCCATCAGAGAATGTAATCATTGCACGAAGAGGTGTGTATCTCTCCATTGCATCAGCCATTTCTTTGGAAATTGCTTCTGATGCTGGACTTCCATCTTCTGAAGAAGCGCCTCCCATGCCATCCTGATTATCAAGTGGCTTAATTATTTCTCTTGCCTCTGGTGTATTTGGAATTTCTGACATAACTGTATTAGGTGAGAATACAAATGGAATAGAAGCCTTTCCTTCTACACTTACAGTTTCTGCTAATACAAGATTTTCAGAAGACTTAGCAATAATAATTTCATATTCTCCTGAATCAACAAACCAATCCTTAATTCTTGGCTCATAATATGCAAAAGCACGACGGTCCAATGTAAATGTTACAGTCTTTGTATCTCCTGGATTAAGGAATACCTTATCAAATCCCTTTAACTCCTTAAGTGGGCGAATTACCTCTTTCTTTGGCGGAGCAACATATAACTGTACAACCTCCTTACCAGCTCTATCTCCCTTATTAGTTATATCTACAGAAACCTTAAGTGTATCGCCTTCTGTATAATTTTTATCAACTACCAGATTTGAATACTCAAATTCTGTGTAAGAAAGACCATGTCCAAATGGGAACATAACTGGCATATTCTTCTTATCATAATAGCGATAGCCTACAAATATTCCTTCTGAATAATTAACAGTATTGCCTGAACCAAAGCCTGATAAATATGATGGATTATCCTCTAACTGATATGGGAAAGTTTCTGCTAATCGAGCACTTGGATTAACTTCTCCATAAAGTATATCAACTGTAGCTCCACCAACTGCCTCGCCTCCAAGGTAAGCCTCAACAATACCCTTTACTTCATTTACCCATGGCATCTCCACAGGAGAACCATTATGAAGCACAACAATTGTATTTGGCTGAACCTTAAGCACCTCATCTATCAAGTGGTTCTGGCAATCTGGCATGCGCATATGCTCACGATCAAAGCCTTCTGACTCAAATAAATCTGGAAGTCCTGCAAAGATAACAGCAACCTCTGCATCCTTAGCAGCTTTAATTGCTTCAAGCTCCAATGCTTCATTAACAATATCCTCTTTATCATCAAAACCCTTTGCATATACAACATTTTCAATTCCTGCATCCTTAACTGCCTTCATAGCTGAAGTAATCAAGGCTGAATTAATATGTGAGCTTCCTCCACCCTGATATCTAGGAACATCAGCATATTTTCCAATAAATGCTACCTTTGAACCTTTCTTTAATGGAAGAATATCGTCTTCATTCTTTAATAATACAATACACTCTCCAGCAATAGCTCTTGCTAACTTATGATCTGCATCTAAATCCCAAACAGCGTTCTTATCTATACTATCTAGATAACGATATGCTACATCTAATATTCGAATACAAGCATCATCAACGACCTTCTCACTAATAATGCCATCCTCAACTGCCTTCTTAATCTGCTTATCACGATAACCAGCAGAAGCAGGCATTTCCAAATCAAGACCTGCACTAAGGGCACGAACACGATTATTTACTGCTCCCCAATCACTTACAAAAAATCCATCAAAGCCCCATTTGTCACGAACAATGTCAGTTAAAAGCTCTTTATTTTCGCCAACATACTCTCCATTTACACGATTATATGAAGTCATAATTGTCCATGGTTTTGCATTTCGAACAGCACCTTCAAATGCTGCAAGATATATCTCATGCATTGAACGCTCATCCATAACAGCCTCAACTGTCATTCTTCTTGTTTCCTGATTATTAGCCATAAAATGCTTTATACTAGTTCCTACATTCTTGCTTTGAACACCCTTTATATGAGCAGTTGCTATTTCTGTTGCCAAAAATGGGTCTTCTGAATAGTATTCAAAATTTCTTCCACATAAAGGAGAACGCTTAATATTTACAGCTGGTCCAAGAATTACGCTAACACCTTCCACCTGACATTGATTTCCAAGTGCCTCACCCATACTAGTAATTAATTCTCTATTAAATGAAGTAGCCGCTCCACATCCTGTAGGAAAACAAACTGCCTTTATACTGTCATTTACACCTAAATGATCTGCTTTATCATCTTGCTTTCTAAGTCCATGAGGTCCATCTGAAACCATAATGTCTGGAATACCTAAACGTTCAACCGCCTTTGTATGCCAGAAATCACTTCCTGAACAAAGACCTACCTTCTCCTCAAGTGTCATACTTTTTACTAATTCTTGAATCTTTTCTCTCTGCATTTTTCGCCCTCCTTTTCATATTTACATCTGTTTAAAGCTTGAATAATAATTCCATAATGCAATCAGCTGTAATACCTCTATCTTCAAAATACTATTATCTACAATGTTTCTATAATTTATTTTATAAAATATCAATCATATTAACCACCCACCTTAGGTGTTTTCTAATTGCTTTGAGAAGGAGTTAAGATATTCAATTAAAAAACACCTATATGATGGTTACTGTATTTAGCTCACTAAGGAGCTGCACCTGCTGATATTTGAAATTGTCTATTTCTTGTTGTTAGTATAAGAATACTATACAAATATTGATACATCTATCAATTTTTGATACAATTATATAACAATCCTGCATAAAATAATATTTTTCATTTTACTTTACAAAGGAGACAATATATGAAAAGTTCAACAAATATTGTTACTTCAACCTTCCATCCCACAATGGAAATAAATAATAATCTTCTGGAAACAATTACATATAACGAACCAACAACACCAATAAAAGCAGCTATATCCTATCTTCACGATTACCCTAATGGCACTATGCCTTGCCATTGGCACAAGGAATTAGAATGTATCGTTGTCCTAGAAGGCAAGCTAAATTACTCCGTTAATGACCAGACCTTCTATCTAAAAAAAGGCGATGGCATAATTGTTAATTCCAATCGTCTTCACCTATGCGGACCTGTTTTAGCTCATAAGGATTCTACATTTATAGCCGAAAAACACGATTGTCGTTATCTTGTTTTACTTTTACAACCTGATAGTCTTCGTTTCAATCAAAAAATGGAAGATAAATATATTAATCCATTACTTTATGATATAAATAGTGCTGTATTTTACCTTGATAATAGCAGAGAATGGCATTCTCTTTTGTTAGATTCAATTTACAAAATATTTAACGCAGTAACAAAAAAAACACCTTGCTTCGAACTAGTCTCGCAAAGTGAATTTTTTGTACTATGGAAAAATCTTTATGAGAATACAATCAAAGAAAACGGTTATGATTATTCATCAATTGATCCTCTTAATCCATTAAAGAAAATGATGTCATATATTCAGGCAAACTATCAAAAAAAGCTTACCCTTAATGATATTGCTCAAGCAGGTATGATGTGTCAGTCAAAGTGTTGTCGACTGTTTAGGGAAAATTTACGTCAGTCGCCAATTGAGTATCTACTTAATTATCGCATACAAAAAGGAATATACCTGCTAGAACATACCAAACAAAATATTACTGAAATAGCCTTAGAATGTGGTTTCCATGGTTCTAGCTATTTCACTGAAATCTTTCGAAAAACTAACGGTGTATCACCAACAGAATATCGAAAGAATTACCACATGCATTCAAATTAGTTGCCCCATACTTCTTCAGCAATCTCTTTAACAAGCTTAAGCTTTGCCCACTGCTGTTCTTCTGTAAGCTTATTTCCAATTTCACAAGAAGCAAATCCACACTGTGGGCTTAAGTACAAGAACAACCTTCTTATCCTCAGATACCTTTGCTAAAGGACTAAAACCGCCTGAACGCTCATCATCATATTCAAGATATAATGCCTCAACATTTTCCTTTGCAAATACATAATCTGCAACAGAATCATAAGGTCCACTTGTAAAATATGTTGAATGATAATTTCCTCTACATATATGTGAAGTAATAACCATATCCTCTGGCTTTCCCAAAAGAGCAAGATTATAACTCCTATCTCGCTTTTTCCATTTGCCACATCATCAACAATTTCACCAGTCTGGGTCTCTCTAATAATAAAGCTATATTGTTTTGCATCGTATTCCTTTATCAAATCAACAAAAGCGTTAACTGCTGTAATGTCATATTTTTTCTCCCCTATCATTTTCTACCATACCAACTCCAAAGAAATTGACTTAATATAGCATATTTATATAATTTGTCTTAGCCTGTAAATAATATTATCCTAAGATTGCCATTACCAGTGTACCACAAACCATAAGAACAAGACCTAAAAGAGCTTTTTTACTTATAGTTTCTTTAAATACAAAATACGCAAATCCTACAGATATAAGTATACTCATCTTATCTATTGGGACAACAACGCTTACTATTCCATTTTGTATTGCATAGTAATAACATAACCAGCTTCCTCCAGTGGCAAAACCTGAAAGAATTATAAAAACTAATTCTTTTCTATCTATTTTTCGCAATTGACATTGTTTACCTTTCATAAAGACAACTACCCATGCCATTATTAATACAACTACTGTACGAATTGCCGTTCCCAAATTAGACTCCACTTTGCTAATTCCAATTTTAGCAAGGATTGATGTTAAAGCAGCAAACAAAGCTGAACCAATAGCATAAAGCATCCATGTTGATTTTATATTTTTCTCTTCATTCTTTTTATGTTCAACCATCAAAAAAACACCAACAGCAAGTAAAACAGTGCCAAATAATTTTACAGCAAGATGGTTGTATTCTCTAAAAATAATAATTGCCAATAACACTGAAATAATAACACTAGATTTATCTATTGAAACCACCTTGTTTACATCACCTAAGGATAAAGCCTTAAAGTAGCATATCCACGATGCACCAGTTGCAAGTCCAGAAAGCACCAAAAAAATCAAAGATTTTAATGAAATATTAGAAATTGTATTTGCTGAGCCAACAATTAACACCATAGCCCACGAAAATATTAATACAACAATTGTTCGTAAAGCAGTTGCAATATCTGAATCTGTATTTTTTATTCCACATTTAGCTAGTATAGAAGTCATACCTGCCAACAAAGCAGAAAGAACTGCCATAACTATCCATAACATAAATATCACCATCCTGAGTATAAACAAATATTTAAAATTATTTATATTAAAACATCTGCGTTATATTTTTATCTCTTACCACTATCAAACAAGGTTACTTCTCTAGGAGATATTACGTGTTCTCCTATCAGTTTTTCCATCCAAATCATATCGTACCACTTGTTAAACTTATATCCATTTTTGTGAAATGTACCCACCATACAAAATCCCATTGCTTCATAAAAAAGCATGCTATTATTATCTAAATTTCTTTACATCAGCTGCATCATTTATTCATTCAATTAATTCATACATTTCTTTCTTCCTCCTTTTTTCTTACACTACTATTAACTATAATATTATTCTTACATTATTATGGTTAGCAATTTATCATTAGCCCAATCATCCCTGCCAGATAAACAACTGTAAACACATACGCACAACCATCTACACGGGCGTATTGAAGCGGATGCATCTTTGTTCTCGGTCTGCCTGCTTCATAGCAGCGTGCTTCCATTGCAAGAGCTAAATCACTGGCTCTCCCAACTGCAGAGGCAAAAAGTGGCATGAAAATTCTCCCGTTTCTTTTCAGCTTCTTTATTATATTTCCCTCATCAAAATCCACACCTCGCGCCATCTGTGCTTTCATAATCCGGTCTAATTCTTCTATCAGAATGGGAATAAACCGAAGTGTGATTGACATCATCAGTGCAATCTCGTGTACAGGCACATGGAGCTTTGTAAGCGGATGAAATGCTTTCTCTAAGCCATCGGTAAGCGCTGTCGGAGTTGTAGTGTAAGTCATAAGCGACGAACCCAAGATTAACTCCACCAACCGTATAACCCGGATTGTTGCCTGCATAATACCTTCCCGATACACATGGATAAAATTCCACTCAAAATAGAGCACTTCCCCTTTCCCGAAGCAAACATTCACGATACAGATAAACAAAAGCAAAATCCAAACTGGTTTTAACCCTTTTATCATATAGTGAAACGGCACCCTAGATATCATAATAAAGCCAATCAAAAACACACCTGCCACAGCAAATCCAATTAGGTTTTTACTAAGAAACAAACTGATAATATAAACAAACGTCGCAAACAGTTTCACCCTCGGATCCAGACGATGAATAAAAGATTCTGACGGATAATATTGTCCAATTGTAATATCTCTAATCATAGGTTCTCTCTCTTTCCTTGTCGTCACGCGTCAGCGTGATGACCTACGTGCACATCAGTGCTCTTCTCCTTTACTTGTCGCCCATGCGCCAGCGTGTCTAACAGTTGTACTTCGCGGATTATATTATGTGGAATCTCGTAGCCTCTTTCGCGCAGGTTTTCCGCTATTTTTACAGTTTCTGGCACATCCAGACCACAGGCAGAAAGTATTTTGTGCTTGGCAAATACCTTGGATGGACAATCATCTAAGATTTTCTTTCCAGCTTCTAACACAATAATTCGGTCTGCATACTCTGCTAAATCATCCATGCTATGGGAAACAAGCAAAACGCCAATTTTCTGTTCTCTACACATCTTTTTAAAACGTCCAAATATTTCACGCTTGCCCTCTGCGTCAAGTCCTGCTGCCGGCTCATCCAATATTATATATTCTGGATGCATTGCAATTACACCAGCAATCGCCACACGGCGCTTCTGCCCTCCAGACAATTGTAATGGCGAAGCTTTATAATATTTCTCTGGCAATTCCACAAATCTGAGTGCATCCTCCACTCGTGATTTTTTTTCTTCCTCTGATAAATTCTGTCTTTCTGGTCCAAATGAAACATCATCCCACACAGTATCGCATATCATCTGATGTTCCGGATATTGAAACACCATCCCTACCTTATCGCGCAAATTTTTTCCTGAATATCCCTTTTCATGAATATCTTTTCCACAAAAAGAAACCGTGCCCCTCGTTGGTTTAAGCAGTCCATTTAACAACTGAATTAACGTAGATTTTCCAGAGCCAGTATGTCCAGCAAGTCCAACAATCTCTCCTTTATTAAGCGACAGACTCACATCCTCCAAAGCAACCTTTTCATGCACTGTTCCTGGGCCGTAAATATAGCTTACATTCTCTAGTGTAAAGAGATTGTGATTTTTGATTTGTTTTTCTGACAGACCTACTTTTTTGTAGCTGTCACTCTGTATATCACCATATTCATGCGTCTTTTGTTCCACCGTTTGCTCATTTTTTTTGAATTTATTGTTAGAATCTATTATATACTTTTCATCACTTTTGTCTGCATACTGCAGGCGATTTTCAGTATTTTTCAGTATTTTCTGCACCCGGTAAGAAAGTGGTGCTACCATACCCAGCTTAGCAAGCAATGCTTCTTCCTTAAAGAACATATCAGGCGTTCCATCGAAACACACTATTCCTTCCGAAAGCAAAATAACCCGACTTGCCAGTGCCACTTCTTCCATATCATGTGTAATTAAAATCACTGTCGTTTTCTGTTCCCTATTCAAACGCTTCAATGCTTCCTGCACTTCACTGCGTCCTTTTGGATCGAGCATTGCAGTCGGCTCGTCTAAGACAATATAATCTGGATTCATCGCAAGGATTCCAGCAATTGCAAGTCGCTGTTTCTGTCCACCTGACAGATGGTTTGGTGCTATCTTTTTGTGTTTCCACATACGCACCTGCTCAAGGGCCTGCTTCACACGCGACACAATTGTACCTGACTCTATTCCCAGATTTTCAGGGCCAAATGCAACCTCTTCTTCCACATTTGATGCCACCATTTGATTGTCTGGATTCTGAAACACCATACCGACATGCTGTCTGATTTCATATCGCTTGTCTTTATCCTTTGTCTCCATTCCATCAACGGTCACTATCCCCTCCGATGGACGTAGGATAGCATTTAACTGCTTTGAAAAGGTCGTTTTTCCAGAGCCATTTCTGCCAAGCACTGCAATGAATTCACCTTTTTTAATTGTGATATTTATGCCCTTTAAGATTTCCTCGTTTGCGATAACATTTCCATCAATATCCCGCTTTTTATATTGGAATCTTACCTCATCTACCTGTATCAATTTGGTTCCTCCATCCTTGGAGCAATCCTGCATATTCTTCCTGATTTGCTCCTATTCTAGCCATCTTTGTCGTAGCTTTACTTTATCAACTTTCCCGCTTGCATTCTTCGGAAGCTTTGAAACAACGATTACACGCTTCGGAAGCTCAAAATCTGCCAGTTTCTGTTTCAGCTGCTGCCGTAGATTCTTAGGTATCCCAGCGCCTTCCACAGTCACAAATGCACTCACGATTTCTGCTGGCTCATCTATCCCTTTTCCCTTTGGAAGCAAAATCACCGCAGCCTCAGTAATTCCCTCCACTTCTTCTAAGGCATTTTCGATTTTCATCATCGACACCTTACGTCCGCGCACACCAACAATATCATCCGTCCGTCCAAGAAAATAGAAATTTCCTTGTTCGTCCATACAGCCACTATCTTTTAATGAATATGGTACCGTAATATTCTCCACATGAAACGCATTATCCACATACATTTCATCATCCTGTATAAATACCTGCACACCAGGAAAAGGTTTGCCAATCAAGTTTCGTTTTTCTGTCATATCCCTGGATTTTACGTAAGTGATGTAATTTAACTCACTGGCACCATAATATAATGTAATCTCCGTATTTGTAAATATCTTCTTTAACTCATCTGCATCCTTTTTTCCAAGACTTTGGGAGCCTGAAATGATTGTCTTAATATTCGGATTTGTACCCTTGAATACACGAGGAAGCATAAGTAATTTCGTTGGAATCAGATAAATACCATTTGCACGTTCACGTTCCATCACCTGTTCCCATTTTCTCGGTAAAAATGCATCCTCCGCAATTAAGGTGCCCCCTGCCGCAAACTGTGCCATATAAAGATTTAAATTTCCTGTAAAGGACAAACTTCCCTGTACAAACAACCGACTGTCCCCATCCACTCCAAATATCTCATTTTGTACTGGAAAAAAATCTGCCCAGCTTTCAAAGCTACGGAACAAAATCTTTGGAATCCCCGTTGTCCCCGACGTCATAACTGCCATCACTGCGCGTTCTGGCACAGGAGTATCAAACAATGGACTTGTCAATTCCAGTTTGGTGTCCACTGGCACAATCACCGGAATCAGATTCGTTCCTGCACATGCAAGAAATAAAATCAACTGTTGCAATATTTTTCTCTCGCAAATGGGATACAAATGTTTTTTTTCTACCTGAGGCAAATGTTTTCTCTCCTCCTGCACACGTGCATAGAGCATTCCATATGTATAGCAATCACCATTTACAATAATTGCGTCTTTGTCTGCTGGTTGTTTTTTTAGATAATCTACGTACTCCATAGCCTATTTCCTTTTATGTATCTTTTATTAAAAATCCCACCAATTATAGCAAAATTATTTTTATCACTCACCGATTGTAGCGAAATTAAATTTTAATCCCACCAACTATAACAAAATTATTTTTTATCACCCACTGATTGTAGCAAAATGGCATGTCCAATTCCGCCTGCTGCCGCTATACTGCATACCGCATAACCAGGTGTCTCCGATAGCGCCCGACACGCATGAATTGTGATAATACCACCTGATGCCCCAAAGGGATGTCCATAAGCCAGTGCCCCACCATATGGATTGTAACGTGAAACCGCTTTAGGATAAGCACGGGCGAAAAGCTCGTCAATTACCGCAAATGCCTCATTACACTCAAATACTGCGATGTCCTCCCATGTATGCCCACTTTTTTCAAGTAGCTTCGTTATTGCAAGAATTGCTGTCTCGGGACTTTTCTTTGGATTTCCACCAACCGTCACCGAATCAACAATCTCTGCAAGCGGTGTCAGATTATGTTTCTTCACATATCGTCCAGATGCAATAAGTAAAAATGCTGCGCCATCATGCATCAGACATGTATTACCGGCAGTCAGTATCTCCCCATCCATAAGAAGCGGTGGAAGTTTATCTAAAAAACGCTCGTTCATCCGATCTCTAATTCCCGCATCTTTTACTGTTCCCTGCACGCCAACCAGATACGGAGCAAGCACGTTTTTATCTCTTGCCTTGCTTGCCAACATATGGGAACGAAGCACCCATTTATTTAATTCCTGTCTCGTCATATGGGCATCTACTGCAACACGCTCTGCACCACGAATCATCGCATATGGGTCATGTTCTCCTGGTGCAAATTTTGCTACAGAATAAAAAGAGTTTGCCCCGCCATATCGTTCGTAGTCTGGATGATTCTGGTTGTACGCGCGGCGTGGTGCAGTGGACGAACTATCCACACCACCTGCCACAATCAAATCTGCCTGTTCACTTTGAATCTTCGCCGTCGCAATTGTCAGTGCTTCTAATCCTGAACCACACTGCATATCAACTGTATAAGCAGGAACTTCTTGTGGAAACTTTGCCGTAAGTGTGGTCAGCCTGCCAATATTTCCGCTCGCACCGACACCATTTCCAACAATCACTTCATCAATGTTCTGCCTCATATCTTCTGGTACTAGTGCAACAAGAACCTCGGCCGCAAGCGCCTCAGCTGGCAGATGCTTGTACATACCATTTTCAACACCGATATAACTGCGGCGACCATCTATAATATACGCATGTTCCATACAATCTCATTATCCTCTCGCTTACATTCATAAATCTGTTTTTTGTGTTCCATGGGTAATTCCACATGGAGCTTATCACCTGCAAATACTGGTTTCTTAAAACGGAACTGACATTTCAACTCCTTGCATTCCTTTGTTTTTTCAAAATCACCATGTTCAAACAGATTTTCAAGCATCCATTTAACCATGAGAAGTCCTGGCACAACGGCATGATTCTTCCTGTGTATGGGATTCGTATCTCCCACCGCTTCCACAAACCGAAGAATATCCAGATGTGAAAAAATAACCAGACTTTTGTCCGTAGCATCTTCTCTCTCGCTTCCACTTTTCAAGTTTGCCTCCGAAACTTCTGGTACTGAAATATGGTTATCCCTTTTTTCGTCTACATAACCTTTCGGCTTCACAATATGTAATTCCAATTGATAATACAGTCCTTCAAATTCTAACTGATTTCGCATAACCGCAAAGTTCTGGGATTGTTTAACAATTTCAGATTTACAAGAATTTTTCATTTCTGATTGCTCATATATACAAGCTCCGATCATCCAACCATCATATCCAGATAACATATGGAAATCTGCCAATTGTTCAAATATTTTTTCAAATTTTTTCTTCATAATAATTTTTTTCTAATTTAAATTTATGAAAAGGATTCTTCTAATGCATCCAATTCCTACACATTACACTCAATATTTTATATCATATTTCTCAATCTTTTATATCATATTTTCCAATGTTTCATATCATATTTCTCAATGTTTTTTATTATATTTCTCAACGTTTATAATGTCAACTTTTATTTATATTTAGGTTGACATTTCAGAATCCATCTGATATTCTTCAGGTTGTACACGATGAGATTTGCTTAAATCTCTTCATCTTATACAACGAACATGCTTTTTTTATATGCATGCAATAAATACAAAAAACACGGAGAAAAAAAATGAACGAAAACAAAAAAACAAAAAGTAATTTTTCAACCTATTCCATTGTCATAATGGCACTTTTTGCCGCTATTTTATGTGTATCGGCATACATCAGCATCCCACTACCAAACGGAACACATATCACACTATTAAACTTCATAATAACATTGATTTCACTTGTATTTCCTCTGGCGGAATCCTTCTTCATCGTGCTAATCTGGATGTTACTAGGCTTGGTCGGTGTTCCAGTTTTTGTCGGTGGACAGGCAGGACCTGGATATTTGTTTAGCGCATATGGTGGTTTTTCTTTCGCCTTTATCTTCATCGCTATTTTGATTCCTATCCTTCGCGGAAAAAAATATAATCGTATTCGTTATACTATTGTTGCTATATTATCCGCTGTTCTTGTTGACACAATCGGTTCTCTTTGGATTATGGTTGCATCAGGTTGCAGTTTTAAGGCTGCTTTTGTAGCTGGATTTCTTCCTTTTATTGCACTTGATCTTGTAAAGGCAGTCGTTGCTGCACAGATTGTTCCAGCATTTAGAAAATTGATTTATATGCGTCGTGAAAACGCAGATTAACTTAAATGTGAACTCCTATCATTGTCTGTGATTTATTCTCACAAAAATGAGAAAGAGCAAAATAAATGATATATAGTTAAGAAGCCACCGTCTATTCCAATGTCAACAGATTAAAAATCCTACAACATTAAAATATACAGTGGCTTCAAGCTTTCTTTTTTTAATCTGCCAGCCTAAGACTGGCAGTTATTTATTATCCCTTAAAATCAAAGTTTTGTCCAAGCTGCTTTTCTCCATCTGTCATTACATTTCTAGCAGAATTATCATATGCATGCTTTGAAACCTGATTAACAAGCGACTCCATTGTTGGAGCGTCAATTTCAACATAATCCTTATCATCAATAGGCTCGTTAGAAACCTCCCCGTCAGCCTCTTCTGTAGCCTTCTTTTCAGTTACCTTTTCTTCAGCCTTCTTTTCAGCCGCCTGTTTCTCTGCTTTCTTCTCAGCTAACTTCTTAGCG
This sequence comes from Lachnospiraceae bacterium, assembly GCA_029338675.1. GTDB lineage: Bacteria > Bacillota > Clostridia > Lachnospirales > Lachnospiraceae > Coprococcus_C. The sequence goes on along the minus strand of JAQYAV010000063.1, from coordinate 49 downwards.
GCCTTTTTTTCTGTAATTTTCTTCTCAGCCGCCTTTTTCTCTGCCTTCT
>JAQYAV010000062.1 GCA_029338675.1 Lachnospiraceae bacterium | reverse complement strand
TGCACCGCCAAAGGAAGGGTCACCACAACCAAGCATTCTGTCAACATTATCAATAACAGATTGCCTAGGATGAGTGATATATATAAGTTCTTCATAATGTTCATTAAAAATGTTTTGTAAAATATTCATAAGTACATTATGGAGGATAACTGACAAAAAAGAAAGTCCCAAATCCCCTCAAGATTGAGGGAGTCCGATGAAAAAGATAAGAGAAGCTTTGAGGTCTCTCTTAGTATCAAATAATAAGTCGAATTAATATATTCACTTATATATACATATAAATATGCTCTTATAAATTAGCTTGTTTGTAAAGTCGCTCTTTTATGAGATTAAGCATTCGCTCATTTCCTGTTACTTTAATCATTGGTCCGAAGGATAGAATCTCAATAAGAAGCTCTGTTTCAATTGACTGATTATAATAGATGAGACATTCGTATGTGTTCTCATCTATTTTTTTAGTGTTTTTCTCATAGTTGGCAAAATGAAGCATTGCGCGTTCTAGGGCATTTCGCTCATTTTTTATAATAAGAGTAACTGGTTCTTTGTAGTAAGCATTTTTAATTATTTGATTTAAATCTATAGTTTTACTAATTGATTCTTGTACTGGGGTTACTTTTTGTATTGAGTCCATATTAAGTGTAATGAGCTTGTTGTATTTTCCCTTGTTTTTTTCTATAGCAAGAACCCTGAACTTATCATTCTTTATAGAATACTCTATTCTTGCAGGAAAGAAGATATGATGAACACGATTATTTTTTACAGACATATATTCTACATCGAGAAGTTGCTTGTTTTTACATGCAGCTAAGACATCACGGAAAATACTTTGATATGACTTATCGTCATATGGATCTCCATAAGCAAATTGATCATAATAGTAAAACATGGATGGCATAAAAAGTGGCTCGACATCGACTAATATATCAGTTAATTCTTCTAGTTGTTGTTCTTTTAGAAAAAGCTTAATGCGACTATCTATAAGTAATGCTTTTAAATAGGACTTTTCTAATGTGGAAAGAGGAATAATCGACTTGTTATAAAGCTTTGAAGAAAGTTGGCCATCTGTGTTTATTTCTTCACTTACATCAAATAGTTCCCAATCCCCATTAGTGATTTTAGGGATAATTGATAGAAGACTTTCAGCGAAAGCATTCTCACCGATTTGTGAAGAAATATCATAAATATTAAATTCATTGCTGCTGTTAAGTAGTCTTCTGAGGACTTGATAATAACAGCTATATATTTCGGAAAAAAGCTCCATTTTAAATCTCCTTTTGTAATAGTTAATTGTATTTGCTTTTATAATGAGCGTAATTTATTTCTATTGAATCTACTCATGTGATACATCACCATTTTCAATTGGTAGAGGTATATTATGCTCAGAAGCCGTCTCAATATTATACATAGCGAACATAGCTTTTAAATCCCTGTAGAAGCGACGCTTAAATGAAGGGGAAGTACACTGGATATTAACGATTCTACCAATAAAAGTTCTCAGCCATGGTATCATTTCGTTGCAGTCGAAAACTTCCTTTTCATATTTGTATAGGCCGTCTTGGATCTTTTCGATTGTTCCGCCTCGACCTTCTTTTTTTAGTCGGGTAAGTATAAATTTTTCGTAGCGCTCATCTATTTTTATTGTAACAGAAAGCTTGTCTAATCTACGGTTATTATCATTTTGGAATGAAACTCCCCATAGGTGTTCTTTGTTCTTATCAAGTTTATTTTTTATAACATCATAGTCTGTTGCATTATCTAAAACATCTATTGATTTGATAGAATCAAGTCGATAGCAAGAAAAACGCATATTTTCTAACTGGTATAAGCAAATAAAACGTCTGCCTGTGCGGGCACTAACAAAGATTTCAAGAGGAACACCTTTTTGATAAGTGATGTTGTCTGATTTAGTACTTTTAAGCTCTATTTTTATTTGCTTTTTATTTTTTATGGCTTCAATGATAGAAAGTAGTATTTCGTCTTCAAGGGTATGAACAGAAAAACTATGTTTAACTCTAAATACTTCGTTAGAATTATCAAACTGTTCTGTTATAAAATGTCCAACTTCACCGAAGGCTTCAGCAAGCTGGAAAAAGAATAGTGCATCAAAGATTTCGCTATTGTTTATCAGCCATTCAAAAGAAAGGGTATTTATATAGTAAACAACCTTTTTGCCTGACTTTTCTTTTGCAAGAATACCTTCTTTGTCATATGAGTTACATTTCCTTCTAACGGTCTGTGTATCATATACTAAGTCATAATCAGATGAGATTCTGTCTGTTATCTCTTCGGCGGATAGTTTTTCTCTATCTGCTAAAATATCTAGGATAATAAAATGAAGGGTAATATCATTGTCTGTAAAGCTTTTCGTTTTCCAAACCTGAAACAGAGGATTTGTATCTAATAGATTACTGTCGATGGCCAATGAAATATTAGAGCCATTTGTTGCATAATTCTTCCTAACAAAGGGCGCAAGCCAGCTTTCAAGTCTGCGCCTTTCATTATCATATGTTCTAGGACTTTTAGACTTGAAATCCTCACGATTCTTAAAACCATACACGTAAAAATCTCTAACATATTCTCTTGTCTTAGGAAAACTTTTAATTAATTCATTAAAATCAGACATAAGAAAACCTTTCGTATAAAAATATATTTACAGAGACATTATACTAGAAAAAATAAAAATATTAAATATACTACTAATATGAAAAACATATACAATTATGAATTCACACGAGCTCGTATATGACGTTTCTTAATAAGTATAACGAATTGTAAATGACAAGAGGTGGGATATATACGAATAAGACCCTTTGAGAACCTGGGTCCTTAGTAGGTGCAAAGCAGCTACTTAGTACCCCTAGGTTCGAGAGGAGCGAAAGCGGGTCTTATAGTATATATCCCACCTCTTGTCCTACAGAAAAAGGAAAAAAATGGAGAGTTCGCAACTTTTTTGAAATGATAATGTTGGGCCACCTAAGTATAATGACAACATAAGTTGAGAAAAGAATTAAAGAAAAAGAAGAGGTGTTAATTATGTTCGTTATTTACAATGAAAAAACAAAGTATCCAATTAAGGTTTGGTTAGAAGATATAAATAGTATAGATGAAAATTGTTTAGAACAAGCTTATCATTTGGCAAACTTGCCATTTGTACATAAATGGGTTTCCCTTATGCCAGATACACATGCGGGAAAGGGAATGCCAATAGGTGGTGTAATAGCTACAAAGGATGTAATTATTCCTAATGCAGTTGGTGTTGATATTGGATGTGGAATGGATTTCATTCCTACTAATATAAAGGTTGCTGATATTAAGGATATTCAGACAGGAAATGGAAATATTATTCAGTCTATTATTGGAGATATAATGCGAGAGATTCCACTTAATCAGGAAAGATATAAGGAAAAGCAGGAATCAAAGGTATTAGATGAAGCATTAGTTAATATTGATAAATATTCAGAAAGCGAAGAACTTTTACCATTAATTGAGGATGGATATTATCAGGTAGGAAGCCTTGGAGGAGGAAATCACTTTATTGAGCTTCAGGAGGATCAGGATGGTTTTCTTTGTATAATGCTCCATTCAGGAAGTAGACATCTTGGAAAGGCAATATGCGATTACTTCCATAAGAAGGCAACAGCTTTAAATAATATGTGGTTTAGTCAGGTGACAGAGGAATATCATTTGGCATTCTTACCAACCGAGTCTAAGGAAGGTACGCAGTACATCAACTGGATGAATCTTGCATTAGATTATGCTTTTGAAAATAGAGCTCATATGTTGAAAAAGACTTGTGACATTGTCAAGAAAATTATTGAAAAGCATACTGACTTAGAGGTTTTGTTTGGTGAAGAAATAAACTGCCATCATAACTACGCAGCCCTTGAAAACCATTACGGAAAGAATGTGTGGGTACATAGAAAGGGTGCAACTAGAGTAAGAGAAGGTGAGCTTGCAGTAATACCAGGAGCAATGGGTTCATATAGCTATGTAGTTGAGGGAAAGGGGAATCCAGAATCATTTTGCACATCTTCACATGGAGCTGGAAGATGCTATTCAAGAAGTGGTGCAATGAGAACATTCACAACAGAGCAGGTTATGGTTGACTTAAAGGAAAATGGTGTTGTTCTTGGAAAAAGAAAGAAGAATGATGTAGCTGAGGAATGTCGATTTGCCTACAAGGATATTGATGTTGTAATGGCAAATCAAAGTGATCTTGTTACACCAATTAGAAAGTTAAAAACAGTTGGTGTAGTTAAGGGATAATTTAGGAAATATTTTATTTAGCTTAGGGCTTTAAGTAAGCTTATCCTTATAAGATTTTATAAGTGATAAGTGATACACTTGGCCCAGCGGTGCCCACAGTGTACTGTAGGGTATTCCATAATATATTTCTCCAATACAATATAGGGATATTGTAAAAAAAGATTGTGTTGTCGAAGGTTCAAATCCTTCTCGTGTAAACGATAGCTCAGTGGGTAGAGCGCACAAAATGTGGTAAGGTAGTACAACCTGCGGTTCGACTCCGCATATTTCATGGAAATGTTATGTAGAATATTCCGCTTTCTAAGTTTTGCTTCCATAGGAAATTTAGCAAGCAATTATTAGGAAGCCTGGTAATTAGGGATACCGTATTATCAGAATATAAACAGCATGAAAGTAGCATACTTAATGTCCTTTATATGATGCTGGTGCTTAACTCGTTATCCGCTTTTTGATAATGAATGTTCTGCAATGACATTTTTTTTAAGGGAGAAAGAAAAGCTAAAATAAATTTTTAATATAATTAGTTCATATAAACAAATTGAAAAATAGAGAAAGATTATTTTATAACAAATCAATGGAATTGATTGGAAAAATTAGAAAACTTAATAGTAAGAATTAGGTAATAGTTAATAGATAGGAGATGTTTATTATGAAGATAGTAATAAGAGATAATGAAATGGGTTTTGTAACAAAGAATGGTTCTTTTGTAAAGACTATAAAGGCTGGTACATATCATTTTTCAAAGAGACTTGGCTATGAAGTTGAGGTTGAAGAGATGGATTATGAATTGGACTATGATAAGATTCCATATCAGGTTATGATAAAGGATAGTGAGTTTGCTGATTCTACTGTAAAGTATGATATACCAGATGGTTATATTGGATATTTGTACAAGAATGGTAAGCTTCTTAGAGCAGCAGTGCAAAAGACAGAGTATGTATTTTGGAATGTGTTCGATAAGTACGAAATAAAGCTTTTTTCTATGGAAGAGGATAGAATAGAAAATGTTAGCAAGAAGATGCTTGATTATACACCAGTAGCACTTTACACAACTGTAAGTGTTGGTGAAGGTGAGAAGGCAATACTTTACGTTAATAATATAAGAAAGGAAATTCTTGAAAAGGGTGTTTACTCTTATTGGAACTACAATAAGAAGGTAACATTTAATATATACGATACAAGACAAAAGCAGCTTGATATTGTAGGTCAGGAAATCCTTACTAAGGACAAGATTGGAATAAGAATGAATGTTGCTTGCATGTACAAGATTGCAGATGTTGTGACATTTTCAGAGAAGGTTACTAATATTAAGGAGCAGCTATATGCTATTGCGCAGCTTGCCATAAGAGAAATCGTTGGCAGATATAAGCTTGATGAAATTCTTGAGCTTAAGGAAACTATTTCTAAGGAAATATATGAAGCTATTAAGCAAAGTGAGGATATGTTCTGTATTGAAATTATTACTGCTGGAATAAAGGATATAATCCTTCCAGGAGAGATAAGAGAGATAATGAATTCTGTTCTTGTAGCTGAGAAGAAGGCTCAGGCTAACGTAATAGCTAGAAGAGAGGAGGTTGCGTCTACAAGATCATTGCTGAATACTGCGAAGCTTATGGATGAAAACAAGACTCTCTATAAGCTGAAGGAACTTGAGTACCTCGAGAGAATCTGCGATAGGGTTGGAGACATCTCTATAAATGGTAATGCAGGAATAGTTGAACAGCTAGGAACTCTTATGGGCTAAAATTATTAGTATAAAAAGATTAATGATTATAGAAAAATCTATGATTGTTAATCTTTTTTGTTGGTAATTTTTGAAATATATTGATTGCTCTAATGTTAGATGGAATAATATAAGTTGAGAAAGAAGTTTATATGTGTTAAAATATGTCGTAATAGCAAGAAGTTTTTTCTATAAATAGTACGAGGATTTATGATGAAAGAAAAAAGATGAAAAAAATGTGGTATGGTGATTGATAGAAGTTGGACGTATTGTCCTAATTGTTCAAAACCGTTAAAAGTATCTTTTGCAAAGGTAGCGGCTATAACATTACTATCTGTATTAGTGATGAGCATACTGTATGTGTTTGTGCTAGATGATTTTATTGCTTCAAAAAATACTCCATCAAAGAAAAAAATCAACAAAATTCTTAGCAAAAAATATGGTGAAGACTTTGATGAAATATCTTTATATGGTGAGGTTGCTAATAAGGATGAGGTAATGGGGTGTGATGGTAGCTATTGTGTGGTTAAAAAGGGTAAGGGATAGACTGTATATTATAAGGTTCATTCTAAGAAAAATGATATAGACTTTTTTGCGAAATATTATAATAATTCAAGAAGTAAAGAGGTAAAGGACAACTATGATTTGCGTTTAAAAAAGCGTGAGGTTATGTTGTCTAATTACGATTTAGTAAATGATATGGCAACTCATGGTATTGTTAAAGGTTATGTGGGTGACACTAGCCAAAATCTGCCAAAGGAATTTATTTCTAAAGAGGATTTATATAATAAATTAAGCCTCTTAGAAGATTATTCAAAGGTTGATGAAAGTTACATAAAACAAAGCTTTAATGATGGCGCAGTTACAATAACATTCTATATTGGAGAAAATTCAAAAGAGTTTTGTAAGAACAATATTGAAACAATAATTTTCTTCTTTATATTCGTATATATGATGTGGCTACATAAAAAGGAAAAATTCAATTTAAAATCTGTAGGCATGGGATTTATTGTATGTGGGCTAGCAAAATTTTTGTTAGACTATTTAAGGTCGGCACATACAAGTACGTTATCTGTTAATCAGATAGTAAGTATAATGTTTGCAGTTATTGGATTGGCATGTGTTATCAATAAGGCGGAAAATAAAATATGAAATTTTTAACAAAGGTACTTCCAATTATTTTTATTAGTATATTCTTAACTGTAGGGATTGTTTTTCTTTTCACAGTGGCAAAGTACTAATGCTAGCAACTTGAAGTATCCAAAGGAGACTTATTTGGCCTACGGTATAGGTATAGCAATACTTATTTTCCTAGGATATTGTCTTGCAAAGATAGCAAAGGCTATACTATATGCTGCAACTAGTGTTTCATTTATTGCCACAGTTATATTTTTGGTATTTGGATGGAAACTTCAAAAGCAAGTCTAACTCAGATTATATTTTGTTGCAATGTAATGAATGAGGACAAAAGAGCAGAATTCCTGCTAATAGAGGCATGTTGTTGGTAACATGTCCAAGATGTGGAAATACTTGTGAGGTAGAGTCGTAAAATATACTATGGTCTTGGAAGTTTAGAGTGAACTGAATCTGGAATGGTAGATGTAAAAGGAGATATATATGACAGCAGAAGTGAAAAAAGAAGATATATATGGTATGCCTTATTATAAATGTAAGCAGCCGTTTTATGGAAGCTTGGAGAAAATGAGATATAGGATAGTAAAGATATCTGTTCCAGTTGAAGAAGGCAGTGAGGAAACAAAGGATCTGCTAGAGGCATCTATATGGTTAGAGGATGTTTGCTATCAGGTTGCTGATAAAGATAATATGGTTATAAATACATTTGAATTTTCAGAAAATGGATTGGAAGAAGTAGTTAATTATTTAAATGAATATTATCATAATGAGGTGCAGTAATAGATTATAGTATTATATAAAAGTATAGATATGAATATTTGATAAATTTAAGTTGACCTAAGGAGATAGAGATGAGTTTTAAAACTAATAACGAGCTTTCAACATTTGATTTTTCACAATCATCAGTAGAGAAAATAACAATTAATAATGATCACATAGTATTGCAGTTAATGGATGTAATCATATCAGAAAACAATTCCTGCAATGAAGCTTTTAGAAAGATGGCCACTAATGATTTAACTGTAGAATTTATTGGTGTTGAAGAAATTGTTTTCATTAAGGATGGCTACATCATTCGCGATATGGATAACAAAATAAGAGAGGATGTTAAGGACCAGGTGCTTGAAGAACCTGAGTGGAGAGAAGTAATCAATTCTATTAACCAAAATCCGATAGAAGGAATAGAATGTAAGGACGGTTATTATTTGGTTTACTTAGATACAGAGGAGAGTCTTATTAGCTATACAATTAAGGTCAAGTCAAAGAGTGATATCGAGGAATGGGAAAAATTCAGAAACTTACCAGACACATATAAGTAAGAATCCATTATGAACAAAGTTAATAGAATAAATGGAGTTAGTTGAAAGCCTTGTGGCATTAAAGGTGTAGAGTTTCTAATATGGAGGGTAAGAGCATGAGTGGAATGCCTAAGACAAATCAAACAACACTTTGCTATATTGAAAATGATGATTCTTATCTTATGATGCATAGAGTTAAGAAAGAAAATGACATAAATAAAGATAAATGGATTGGTGTAGGTGGTCATTTTGAAAAGGATGAAACACCACAGGAATGTTTGTTAAGAGAAGTATACGAAGAAACTGGTATTAGTTTAGATAATTATAGAGCCAGAGGATTAGTTACATTTATTTCAGATAAATGGCAAACTGAGTATATGTATTTGTATACTGCAAGAGTGAAATATGACCTTATAGAAAAGGATTGTGATGAAGGTACTTTGGAATGGGTGCCTAAGAGTAAGGTATATGATTTACCTATATGGGAAGGGGATAAAATATTCTTCAAATTATTAGAAGAGGAACATCCCTTTTTCTTTTTAAAGCTTAAATATGAGGGTGAAGAATTAGTGGAATGGAATGTAGAATATTCGTAGACCTAAATCGACATATTTGCTTAAAAAAATGTATATCGTATAAAAATGATATTTACTTTTTTAGGGGGAATTGTATAATTATTCTTGTAAACAATAATTTATTTTTTAAAGGAGAGGAAAGATTATGGAGACAACAATTATTCTTTGTATCGTGGCAGCAGTTTTTCTTTTTATTATATTTGTTACAAGTTATGTTAAAGCACCACCTGATGTGGCTTATATTATATCTGGTATGCGAAAGACGCCAAAGGTATTAATTGGTAAAGCAGGCCTTAAGATTCCATTTTTTGAAAGAATGGATAAGTTACTTGTAAGACAGATTTCTATTGATATTAAGACAGGAGATTTTGTTCCAACATTAGACTTTATTGGTGTTAATATTGATGCAGTTGCTAAGGTTAGAGTGATGACTGATCAAGAAGGCATTCAGAAGGCGATGAAGAACTTCCTTAATATGAAGGAAGAACAGATTACAGAAGCTTTAGTAGATTCTTTACAGGGTAACATGCGTGAGATTATTGGTACTGTTACATTAAAGGATTTATGTAATGATAGAAAGGTATTTGGTGATCAGGTACAGGAAAAGGCTCAGAAGGATATGAATAGCCTTGGTATCGAGATTATCTCATGTAACATTCAGCACGTAACTGATCAAAATGATCTTATTCCAGCTCTTGGTCAGGATAATATGGCAGCAATTCAAAAGAACGCTTCAATTGCAAAAGCAAACGCTGATAGAGACGTAGCTATTGCACAGGCAGAGGCAAAGAAGGAAGCTAATGACGCACATGTAAAGGCTGAGCAGGAAATTGCAATTAAGCAGAACGAGCTTGCAATTAAGAAGGCAGAGCTTAAGAAGGTTGAGGATACAAAGAAGGCAGAAGCTGATGCAGCTTATAAGATTCAGGAAGAGGAACAGAGAAAATCAATTGAGGTATCTACTGCAAATGCTAATATTGCTAAGCAGGAAAGAGAAATCGAACTTAAGACAAAAGAAGCTGAGGTTCAGGAGCAGGCACTTAATGCTACAATTCGTAAGCAGGCAGATGCAAAGAAGTATGAGCAGCAGCAGATGGCTGATGTAGATTTATATAAGAGACAGAAGGAAGCTGAAGCTAGAAAGTACGAAGCAGCTCAGGAGGCAGAAGCTAAGAAACTTCAGGCAGACGCTATTAAGTATGCTATGGAGCAGGAAGCTGCTGGTATCGCTGCAAAGGGTAGAGCAGAGGCAGAAGCTATTCAGGCAAAAGCAGAAGCAGAGGCAGCAGGTATTGATAAGAAAGCAGAAGCTATGCAGAAGTACGGTGAAGCAGCTATTATCGAAATGTTATGTAAGATGTACCCACAGGTTGCAGAAGCAGTTGCAGCTCCTCTTGCAAATATCGACAAGATCACAATGTATGGCTCAGGTAACACAGCAAAGATGACAGAGGATGTAACAACTTCATTCAAGCAGATTATTGACGGTATTGGTGATAGCCTTGGTATTAATCCAAGTGTATTAGTATCAAGCTTTGCAGGAGTTAAACTTGCTGAAGCAAAGAAGGGCATTGAAGCTAATAAAGAAGATTCAACTAAAGAAGCAGATGTTAGCAATGACATTGTAGCTGATGAAGATGATGATTATTCAGAAGTATAAATCTTCATTACATAACTAATAGAATATTGTTGAATAAAAATATCAAGAAAGATGTTGACAAGGTAGAATAGATATGTTAATATCCTTATCGATGGACTGCCGTAGACAGTAGGTGCTGTAAGGCATAAGGAGAAAACGCCTACCGAGGGAATATCGTGGAATTTTTATTTGACGTATAAACTCTCGTGCTAGGCACGAGAGTTTTTTCTTTAATAAAACGCAGTTTCATTAGATTAATAAGGAGGTGCGTAATTTTGGCAAAGGTAGAATTAAAGCAGCCAATAGTTGAAGAGATCAAAGAATACATCAAGGAAGCTAAAGCAATAGTTTTAGTTGATTACCGTGGCCTCACTGTTGAGCAGGATACTAAGTTCCGTAAGATGCTCAGAGAAGAGGGTATTGTATATAAAGTATACAAGAACACAATGGTTAAGCTTGCTATTGATGGTACAGAGTTTGATTCACTTAAGGAAAATCTTGAAGGACCAACAGCTGTTGCTATTTCAACAACAGATGCAACTGCTCCTGCAAGATTAATTGCTAAGTTTGCTAAGGAAAACCCAGAGGTTGAATTAAAGGCCGGTGTTGTAGAAGGAACTTACTACGATGCAGCTGGAATTAAGGTTGTTGCTACTATACCTTCAAGAGACGAACTTATTTCTAAGTTCCTTGGAAGTATTCAGTCACCTATTACAAACTTTGCACGTGTTATTAAGCAGATCGCTGAAAGCAAAGAAGCTTAATAGAAACAATTTACTATATTAAAATTTATTATTATGGAGGATTATTAAAATGACAACTGCAGAAATTATTGAAGTTATCAAAGGTTTATCAGTATTAGAGTTAAATGATTTAGTTAAGGCTTGTGAGGAGGAGTTCGGTGTATCAGCAGCAGCTGGCGTTGTAGTTGCAGCAGCAGGTGGAGATGCAGCAGCAGCTGAGGAAAAGGATTCATTCGATGTTGAGCTTACAGATGTTGGAGCTAACAAGGTTAAGGTTATCAAGGTTGTACGTGATTGTACAGGTCTTGGACTTAAGGAAGCTAAGGACGTTGTTGATGGCGCTCCTAAGATTCTTAAGGAAGGTGCTTCTAAGGAAGAGGCTGAGGATATCAAGGCTAAGCTTGAGGCTGAAGGTGCAAAGGTTACTCTTAAGTAATTATTTGTTAATTGAATATTCTTTATGAGAAATAATAACTTCCCTAGTGTAGGTATACACTAGGGGAGTTTTTGATTTAATGTAGAACAATTTATTATGTATTTAATATAGAAAGAAAAATGTAATAACACAAGAAGATAAATTAAAAGGATTTAAATAAATATTAACAAGGAGATGAATTAAAATAATTTGAATAAGTACTAAATTGCTTTACAGATGATTTATTTGTTTATGATAGACATGATTAATTTTGAACAAATAGTTAGAGTGTTATGTTTTAGATTTGAAAATATTATTGAATAAATACTGGTTTTCTAATAAGCAATATTGGATTTCCAATAAACAATATTAGATTTCAGATAAATAATACTAGTTTTCTAATATACAATATTATATTTCAGATAAATTGTATTAGTTTTCTAATAAATAATATAAATTCCTAATACATAATACTAATTTGCAAATATATATTATAAATTTTAAAATTATGTTGACATAGAAAACTACTTGTGATAGCATAATAGAATGTCATTATTATGGAGTTATGTGCCATAATTTCATATAGATTATAACAAATTTAAATCAAGGGGTGAATGCGTCGATGAAAAAGTACAGAATGCGTCCTGTAAAATCAGGTAAAGGAGTACGAATGAGTTTTTCTAGCGAAAAAGAAGTTTTGGATATGCCAAACCTTATCGAAGTTCAGAAAGATTCATACAAATGGTTCCTGGATGAAGGATTAAAAGAAGTTTTCAGGGATATCTCTCCAGTTACAGATTATACTGGACAATTGAGTTTGGAATTTGTTGATTTCCAACTTTGTGAAGAGGATGTAAAGTATTCAATCGAAGAATGCAAGGAAAGAGATGCTACATATGCAGCTCCACTCAAGGTTAACGTACATCTTCGTAACAATGAAACAGGCGAGATTGCACAGCACGACATTTTTATGGGTGATCTTCCTCTTATGACAGAGACAGGTACATTTGTAATTAATGGTGCAGAAAGAGTAATAGTAAGCCAGTTGGTACGTTCACCTGGAATATATTATGCAATCGGACATGATAAGATTGGAAAGACATTATATTCATCTACAGTAATACCTAACCGTGGTGCTTGGTTAGAGTATGAAACAGACTCTAATGATGTATTTTATGTACGTGTAGATAGAACTAGAAAGGTACCAGTTACTGTATTAGTTAGAGCACTTGGAATTGGTACTAATCAGGAAATAATTGATTTATTTGGCGAAGAGCCAAAGATAATGGCAAGTTTAGAGAAAGATGCTTCTACAAATTATGAGGGGGGTCTTATTGAGTTATACAAAAAAATAAGACCAGGTGAGCCTGAAGTTGTGGATAATGCAGAGAGCTTGTTTAACAGTATGTTCTTTGACGCAAGAAGATATGATTTAGCTAAGGTTGGTAGATATAAGTTCAACAAGAAGCTTGCACTTAAGAATAGAATTGCAAACCATGTTTTAGCTGAGAATGTAATTGATCCTTCAACTGGAGAAGTTATGTTTAGTGCTGGTGCTACACTTTCACGTGCTGATGCTAAGGCTATTCAGGATGCTGCTGTTCCATATGTATGGATTCAGACAGAAGAGAGAAATGTAAAGGTTCTTTCAAATTTAGTAGTAGATTTATCTGAATACGTGAGATTTGACGTTAAAGAGTTGGGAATCACAGAGGATGTTTACTATCCTGTTCTTGAAAAATTACTTGAGGAATATGATGAAGAAGAGCAGCTTAAGGAGGCTATTGTAGAGTCTATTAATGAGCTTATTCCAAAGCATATTACTAAGGAAGATATTTTAGCATCAATCAACTACAATATGCATTTAGAATATGGCATTGGTACTTCAGATGATATCGACCACCTAGGTAACAGACGTATTCGTGCTGTTGGTGAATTACTTCAGAATCAATATAGAATTGGTCTTTCAAGACTTGAGAGAGTTGTAAGAGAAAGAATGACAACTCAGGATATTGATAGTATCACTCCACAGTCATTGATTAATATTAAACCAGTAACTGCAGCTGTAAAGGAATTCTTTGGTAGTTCACAGTTGTCACAGTTTATGGATCAGAATAATCCATTGTCAGAGCTTACTCATAAGAGACGTTTATCTGCACTTGGTCCTGGTGGTTTATCTAGAGATCGTGCTGGATTTGAGGTTCGAGATGTTCACTATACTCATTATGGTAGAATGTGTCCTATCGAGACTCCTGAAGGTCCTAACATCGGTCTTATTAACTCACTTGCTACATATGCAAGAATAAATGAGTATGGATTTGTTGAGGCTCCATATAGAAAGCTTGATAAGAGTGATCCAACTAATCCAAGGGTAACTGATGAAGTTGTTTATTTAACAGCTGATGAAGAAGATAATTACATTGTTGCTCAGGCTAATGAACCATTGGATGAGAATGGTCATTTCGTTCACAACAATGTTTCAGGTAGATATAAGGATGAAACATCAGAATTTGCTAAATCAACTGTAGATCTTATGGATGTATCGCCTAAGATGGTATTTTCTGTTGCAACATCAATGATTCCTTTCCTTGAGAATGATGATGCTAACCGTGCCCTCATGGGTTCAAACATGCAGCGTCAGGCAGTTCCACTTCTTAAGACAGAGGCTCCTGTTGTAGGTACAGGAATGGAAGCTAAAGCAGCTGTAGATTCGGGAGTTTGTATTGTTGCAAAGCATGATGGTGTTGTTGAAATTTCATCTAGTGAGAAGATTATTATTAGATGTGAAGATGGTTCACGTGATGAATATAAGGTAATTAAGTTTGCTAGAAGTAACCAGGGTAACTGTATGAACCAGAGACCTATCGTGAAGAAGGGTGACGAAGTAAAAGCTGGTGAAGTTATAGCTGATGGTGCTTCTACAGCAGGTGGTGAAATCGCATTAGGAAAGAATCCTCTTATCGGTTTCATGACTTGGGAAGGATATAACTACGAGGATGCCGTTCTTCTTTCAGAAAGACTCGTACAAGAAGACGTATATACTTCAGTTCATATCGAAGAATATGAGGTTGAGGCTAGAGATACTAAGCTTGGACAAGAAGAGATTACTAGAGATTTAGCTGGTCTTGCTCCAGAAGCGTTAAAGGATCTTGATGAAAATGGTATTATTAGAATTGGTGCAGAGGTTCGTGCAGGTGATATCCTCGTTGGAAAGGTTACTCCTAAGGGAGAAACTGAACTTACTGCAGAAGAGAGACTTCTTCGTGCTATCTTTGGTGAGAAGGCAAGAGAAGTAAGAGATACATCACTTAGAGTTCCACATGGTGCTTTTGGTGTAATTATGGATACAAAGATATTTACAAGAGAGAATGGTGACGAGTTACCACCTGGAGTAAATAAGACAGTTAGAGTATACATTGCTCAGAAGAGAAAGATATCAGTTGGAGATAAGATGGCTGGTCGTCATGGTAACAAGGGTGTTATCTCACGTATCATGCCTGTTGAAGATATGACATTCTTACCAAATGGTAGACAACTTGATATTGTACTTAACCCATTGGGCGTACCTTCACGTATGAACATTGGACAGGTGTTAGAGGTGCATTTAGGACTTGCTTCTAAGGCATTAGGATTTAACATTTCTACACCTGTATTTGATGGAGCACACGAGAATGATATTATGGATGCTCTTGAAATGGCTAATGATTATGTAAATGAAGATTGGGATACATTCTATGAGAAATATAAGGATGATACTGAGCCAGAAGTGATGGATTATCTTTATGAGAATAGAGCACACAGAGAAGAGTGGAAGGGTGTTCCGATAAATAGAACTGGTAAGGTTCGTTTACGTGATGGTAGAACAGGTGAGGAATTTGATTCACCAGTTACAATTGGTTTCATGCATTACCTTAAGCTTCATCATCTTGTAGATGATAAGATTCATGCACGTTCAACTGGTCCTTACGGAATGGTTACTCAGCAGCCACTTGGTGGTAAGGCTCAGTTCGGTGGACAGAGATTTGGTGAGATGGAAGTTTGGGCTCTTGAGGCATATGGCGCTTCATATACACTTCAGGAGATTCTTACAGTTAAATCAGATGATATTACTGGACGTGTTAAGACTTACGAAGCAATTATTAAGGGTGACAACATCCCTTCACCTGGTATTCCAGAATCATTTAAGGTTCTTCTTAAGGAATTCCAGTCACTTGCACTTGATGTTAAGGTATTAGCAGATGACAATACTGAAATTGAACTTGGTGAAACAGTTGATTTCGGTAATGATGATGTTAAGAGTGATATATATGATGATAAAATGATGGTTGATGAAAACCTTGAAGCTCAGGGATATAGTGGTATTGATGAAAATGATGAGTTAACATCTTTATCCGAGGAAGAATATTATCCAGAAGATGAGTATGATATGGAAGATGAGTTTTAGTGAAAGGAGAATTGAAGGATGACAGCTATAAATAATGAAGCAGTTCAAGAGCAGCCTATCAGTTTTGATGCTATAAAAATAGGACTTGCATCTCCTGAAAAGATAAGAGAATGGTCACATGGCGAGGTTAAAAAACCAGAGACTATTAACTATAGAACATTAAAACCAGAAAAAGATGGTTTGTTCTGCGAGAAAATCTTTGGACCAAGCAAAGACTGGGAATGTCATTGTGGAAAGTACAAGAAGATTCGTTTTAAAGGCGTTGTTTGTGATAGATGTGGAGTAGAGGTTACAAAGGCAAGTGTTCGTCGTGAGCGTATGGGACACATTGAACTTGCTGCACCTGTATCTCATATTTGGTATTTCAAGGGAATACCTAGTCGTATGGGATTGATTCTTGATATTTCACCAAGATACTTAGAGAAGGTATTATATTTTGCATCATATATTGTACTTGATAAGGGTAATACAAATCTTGAGTATAAGCAGATTTTAAATGAGCAGGATTTAAGAAAAGCTGAAGAAGAATTTGGCGCTGGAAACTTCCGTGTTGGTATGGGAGCTGAAGCGGTTAAGGAATTACTTCAGGCAATTGATTTAGAGAAAGAAGCAAAAGAGTTAAGAGAAGAATTAAAAGATGCATCTGGTCAGAAGAGAGCTAGAGTAATTAAGAGACTTGAGGTTGTTGAGGCTTTCAGAAACTCAAATAACAAGCCAGAATGGATGATTCTTGATATTGTACCAGTTATTCCACCAGATATTCGTCCTATGATTCAGCTTGATGGTGGTAGATTTGCTACTTCAGACTTAAATGATTTATACAGAAGAATTATTAATAGAAATAATCGTCTTAGAAGATTATTAGAGCTTGGTGCTCCAGACATTATCGTTCGTAACGAGAAGAGAATGCTACAGGAGGCTGTTGATGCTCTTATTGATAATGGTAGAAGAGGACGTGCTGTAACAGGTGCTGGTAATAGAGCTCTTAAGTCATTATCAGATATGCTTAAAGGTAAGCAGGGTCGTTTCCGTCAGAACCTTCTTGGTAAGCGTGTTGACTATTCTGGACGTTCAGTTATCGTTGTTGGTCCTGAACTTAAGATTTACCAGTGTGGTTTGCCAAAGGAAATGGCAATTGAGTTATTTAAGCCTTTCGTTATGAAAGAGCTTACTGCTCAGGGTAAGGCTAATAATATAAAGGCAGCTAAGAAGATGGTTGAGAAGCTTGAACCACAGGTTTGGGATGTCCTTGAAGATATAATTAAGGAACATCCAGTTATGTTAAACCGTGCTCCTACTCT
Source organism: Lachnospiraceae bacterium (assembly GCA_029338675.1). Taxonomy (GTDB): domain Bacteria; phylum Bacillota; class Clostridia; order Lachnospirales; family Lachnospiraceae; genus Coprococcus_C. Next base: position 6,263 of record JAQYAV010000062.1, on the reverse strand, counting down.
TCATAGACTTGGTATTCAGGCATTTGAGCCAATCCTTGTTGAAGGTAAGGCAATTAAGCTTCATCCACTCGTATGTACAGCTTATAATGCGGACTTCGATGGTGACCAGATGGCAGTACATCTTCCTCTTTCTGTTGAAGCACAGGCAGAGTGTAGATTCTTACTTCTTTCGCCAAATAACTTGCTTAAGCCTTCAGATGGTGGTCCAGTGGCAGTTCCTTCACAGGATATGGTACTTGGTATCTACTATTTGACAATGGAAAAATATGCATCATTATCAGATGAAGAAATAGAAAAAGCAAATATTGTTAAAGAATACTTAACAGATGATGAAAGTGATAACTTACACAAATTGTATGAGGATTGCCAAAATGGTATTGTAGAATTATCTGATACAGTAAAGGTTAAGGTTATTTCTAAGATGTCTAAGGACAAGAAGGAAGTATTCTTTAAAGAAATCGTAAGCACAGTAAGAAACTTTATTGGACCAAAGTTTAAGAGTACTAATCTTGCTATGCTTGCATATGAAAATGGTGAGATTACTCTTCACCAGAAGATTAAGGTTAAGAGAACAGTTACACTTGCTGATGGAAGAACAATTTCTGGAATGGTTGATTGTACGTTAGGTAGATTAATATTTAACGAAATTATTCCACAGGATTTAGGATTTGTGGAAAGAGAAACAGATCAGAGTATGCTTGAGCTTGAAATTAATTTCCATGTTGGCAAAAAGGGTCTTAAGCAAATTCTTGATAAGTGTATTAATACTCACGGTGCTACAAAGACAGCTGAAGTATTAGACCTTATTAAAGCAATGGGCTACAAATATTCAACTAGAGGTGCAATTACAGTATCTGTATCTGATATGACAGTGCCAGCTGCTAAGAAGGATATTCTTGAGAATGCTCAGCAGGTTGTTGATAAGATTGGTAAGCTTTATGGCCGTGGTCTTATGACTGATGAGGAAAGATATCAGGCAGTTGTTAAGGTTTGGGATGAGGCAGATAAGAAGCTTACAAAGGCACTTCTTGATGGACTTGATAAATACAATAACATTTACATGATGGCTGATTCAGGTGCCCGTGGTTCAGATCAGCAGATTAAACAGCTTGCTGGTATGCGTGGACTTATGGCGGATACAACAGGTCGTACAATCGAACTCCCAATCAAATCAAACTTCCGTGAAGGTCTTGACGTATTGGAGTACTTCATTTCAGCTCATGGTGCTCGTAAGGGTCTTTCAGATACAGCTCTTCGTACAGCCGATTCAGGATATCTTACAAGACGTCTTGTTGATGTATCTCAGGAACTTATTATTCGTGAGGTTGATTGTTGCGAGAATCTTGATGAGAAGCCAGGTATGTATGTAGAAGCATTTATGGAAGGAAACGAAGTAATCGAGAGCTTCCAGGAGAGAATCACAGGAAGATATGCAGCAGAGAGTGTATATGATGCCGATGGTAATATGATTGTTAAGAAGAATCATATGATTACGCCTAAGAGAGCAGCTAATATCATGAAGAATGGTGTAGATGTAAATGGTGTTCCATTCCATGAAGAAGGTTCAACAAAAGCTAGACGTGATGCTAAACTTAAGATTAGAACAATTCTTACTTGTAAGTCACGTCTTGGTGTATGTTCTAAGTGTTATGGTGCTAACATGGCTACTGGTCAGGCGGTACAGGTTGGTGAGGCAGTAGGTATTATTGCAGCTCAGTCAATCGGTGAGCCAGGTACACAGCTTACAATGCGTACTTTCCATACTGGTGGTGTTGCCGGTGATGATATTACACAGGGTCTTCCTAGAGTTGAAGAGTTATTTGAAGCAAGAAAACCAAAGGGACTTGCAATTATTGCAGAGTTTGATGGAGAAGTTCAGATACGTGAAACTAAGAAGAAGAGAGAAGTTGTAATTACCAACAAGGAAACAGGTGAAAGCAAAGCATATTTAATTCCATATGGTTCAAGAATTAAGGTTATGGATGGTCAGATACTTCAGGCAGGTGATGAGCTTACAGAAGGTTCTGTAAATCCACATGATATCTTAAAGATTAAGGGTGTTCGCGCTGTTCAGGATTACATGATTCATGAAGTACAGAGAGTATATCGTCTTCAGGGTGTTGAGATTAATGATAAGCACGTTGAGGTTATCGTTCGTCAGATGCTTAAGAAGATTCGCATAGAGAACAGTGGTGATACAGAATACTTACCAGGAACATTGGTAGATGCTCTAGAATATGCTGAACTTAATGAAAAGTTAGAAGCAGAAGGAAAGCAGCAAGCTGAGGGTACTCAGGTAATGCTTGGTATCACTAAGGCTTCACTTGCAACTAGCTCATTCCTTTCAGCAGCTTCATTCCAGGAGACTACTAAGGTTCTTACTGATGCAGCAATTAAGGGTAAGGTAGATCCACTCATTGGTCTTAAGGAAAATGTTATCATTGGTAAGTTAATTCCAGCTGGTACTGGTATGAGAAGATATCGTGGAGTTAAACTTGATTCAGGAAACAATGACATTGATATGTCAGATGTTATCGATGAAATTGAAGATGATATTGACGTAGTTGAAGTTGCAGAAACTACTGAAGAATAAAAATAGTTTAAATTATTATTGACAATATAATATGATAATAATATAATATTCTAGCATGTGTAAATTATTTCATGTGCTAGAATATTTTTATTTTGAATTGGAGGTGAAAACATGCCAACTTTTAACCAGTTAGTTAGAAAAGGAAGACAGACTGTAGAGAAGAAATCAACTGCTCCAGCTCTTTTAAGAAGTTATAACTCTCTTAAAAAGAAGCCAACAGAATCAGCTTCTCCACAGAAGAGAGGTGTTTGTACAGCTGTTAAGACTGCTACACCTAAGAAGCCTAACTCAGCTCTTAGAAAAATCGCCAGAGTTCGTTTATCTAACGGAATCGAAGTAACAAGCTATATTCCAGGTGAAGGTCACAACCTTCAGGAGCACAGTGTTGTTCTTATCCGTGGTGGTAGAGTAAAGGACTTACCTGGTACAAGATACCATATCATTAGAGGTACTCTTGATACTGCAGGTGTTAGTAAGAGACGTCAGGCACGTTCTAAGTATGGTGCTAAGAGACCTAAAGATGCAAAATAATTAGGGATACCATACAAAACTAAGTGCGAAAGTAGGTTATGTTTTCAATAAATATAAGCAATTTCCGCACGAACACATTCACGAGAATGTGAGTACCGTTGAATTAATCGGGTAAGAATACCCAAAAAATAATTAAGGAGGGAAGAACCGTGCCACGTAAAGGACATATCGCAAAGAGAGACGTATTAGCGGATCCTATATACAATAATAAGGTTGTAACTAAGCTTATCAATAACATTATGTTAGATGGTAAGAAAGGAGTAGCTCAGAAGATCGTATACGGCGCATTTGACCGTGTAGCAAATGAGACTGGTAAGGAAGCTTTAGAGGTATTTGAGGAGGCTATGAATAACATTATGCCTTCATTAGAAGTTAAGGCTAGACGTATCGGTGGTGCAACATATCAGGTACCTATCGAGGTAAGACCTGATAGAAGACAAGCACTTGCTCTTCGTTGGTTAACAACTTTCTCACGTGCAAGAAGTGAGAAGACTATGGAAGAAAGACTTGCAAAAGAACTTATGGATGCAGCTAACAATACTGGTGCATCTGTTAAGAGAAAAGAAGATATGCACAAGATGGCAGAGGCAAACAAGGCGTTTGCTCACTACAGATTCTAGTAGTATATCTGCATATTTGATAATTAAAATAAGGAGGACAATAGCTTGGCTGGAAGAGAATATCCACTTGATAGAACAAGAAACATTGGTATAATGGCTCATATTGATGCTGGTAAGACTACTCTTACAGAGAGAATTCTTTATTATACTGGTGTTAACTATAAAATTGGTGATACTCATGACGGTACTGCTACCATGGACTGGATGGAGCAGGAGCAGGAGCGAGGTATAACAATCACTTCTGCAGCAACAACTTGCCACTGGACATTAGAGGATCATCATAAACCAAAGGCTGGCGCATTAGAGCATCGTGTAAATATCATTGATACTCCAGGACACGTTGACTTCACTGTTGAAGTTGAGCGTTCCCTTCGTGTACTTGATGGTGCTGTAGGTGTATTTGATGCAATGGCAGGTGTTGAGCCACAGTCAGAGAACGTTTGGCGTCAGGCTGACACTTATAATGTACCTCGTATGGCATTCATCAATAAGATGGATAAAATGGGTGCAGACTTCTTTTATTCAGTACAGACAATTATTGATCGTCTTGGAAAGAATGCTATTCCTGTACAGATTCCAATCGGTAAGGAAGATACATTCATCGGTCTTGTAGACCTTTTCGAGATGGAAGCATATTACTACAAGAATGATGAGGGTACAGATATCGAAATCACTGCTATCCCTGATGATTTAAAGGATGAAGCTGAAATTTGGCATGAGAATCTTGTAGAGAAGTGCTGTGAGTTAGATGATGACTTAATGATGAAGTATCTTGAGGGTGAGGAGCCAACAATTGATGAGATGAAGGCTGCTCTTCGTAAAGGTACTATCGCGTGTGAAGCAGTTCCAGTATTCTGTGGTTCTGCATATAAGAACAAAGGTGTACAGAAGATGCTTGATGGTGTTATCGAGTATATGCCAGCTCCAACTGATATCCCTGATATCAAGGGTGTTGATGCAGACGGTAACGAAGTAGTTCGTAAGTCTTCTGATGAAGAGCCATTCTCAGCTCTTGCATTCAAGATTATGACTGACCCATTTGTAGGTAAGTTAGCATTCTTCAGAGTTTACTCTGGTACATTAAACTCAGGTTCTTATGTATTAAATGCAACAAAAGATAAAAAAGAGCGTGTTGGACGTATCGTTCAGATGCATGCAAACTCTCGTACAGAGATAGATAAAGTATACTCAGGTGATATAGCTGCAGCAGTAGGATTTAAGATTACTACTACTGGTGATACAATCTGTGATGAGCAGCATCCAGTTATCCTTGAGTCAATGGAATTCCCAGAACCAGTTATCGAGCTCGCTATCGAGCCTAAGACTAAGAATGATCAGGGTAAGATGGGTGAAGCTTTAGCTAAACTTGCTGAAGAAGATCCTACTTTCAGAGCTCACACTGATAGTGAGACTGGTCAGACAATTATTGCTGGTATGGGTGAACTTCATCTTGAAGTTATCGTAGATCGTCTTCTTCGTGAGTTTAAGGTTGAGGCAAACGTTGGTGCACCTCAGGTTGCTTACAAAGAAACATTTACTAAGGCTGTTGATGTTGACAGCAAATATGCTAAGCAGTCAGGTGGTCGTGGTCAGTACGGTCATTGTAAGGTTAAATTTGAGCCAATGGATCCAAATGGTGAACAGCAGTTTATTTTCGAATCAACTGTAGTTGGTGGTGCTATTCCTAAGGAATACATTCCAGCAGTTGGCGAAGGTATTGAAGAGGCTGCTAAAGCTGGTATTCTTGGCGGTTTCCCAGTTCTTGGTATTAAAGCAAACGTTTATGATGGTTCTTACCATGAAGTCGATTCATCAGAAATGGCATTCCACATTGCTGGTTCAATGGCATTTAAGGATGCTATGCAGAAGGGTGGAGCAGTACTTCTTGAGCCTATTATGAAGGTTGAAGTAACTATGCCTGAGGAATATTTAGGTGATGTAATCGGAAGCTTAAATGCTAAGAGAGGTCAGATTGAAGGAATGGACGATATCGGTGGTGGTAAGATTGTTAGAGCATTCGTTCCACTTGCTGAGATGTTTGGTTATTCTACTCAGCTTCGTTCATCAACTCAGGGTCGTGGTAACTACTCTATGTTCTTTGAGAAGTACGCTCAGTGTCCAAAGAATGTTCAGGACAAGGTACTTGCTGCAAGGAAGGGCTAATTTAGTTAGCTAAGTTATAAAAAATGAGTTTGTTACATATTAAATGTAACAAACTCTAATATAAATCTAATTCTATTTATTAGTATATTAATAAGAAAAGGCTTGAAAATCTTTATATTGTTTTATATAATATTGTTTAGCCGAGTAAAGTCACCCAAAAGGGTATTGTTAAGGAGGAAATAATAATGGCAAAAGCTAAGTTTGAAAGAACTAAACCACATTGTAACATTGGTACAATCGGTCACGTTGACCATGGTAAAACAACATTAACAGCAGCTATTACTAAGACTCTTCATGAGAGACTTGGTACAGGTGAGGCTGTTGCATTTGAGAATATTGATAAGGCTCCAGAAGAG
>JAQYAV010000061.1 GCA_029338675.1 Lachnospiraceae bacterium | reverse complement strand
ACACATTCAGCTGACAAGTACTAATAGGTCGAGGGCTTATCCTTTATAGGTTTCCTAGAAAGAAAGATTTGGATGAAGCTTTGTATGAAGTTCTGAAAGTACATTTATAAGCACACTTTTAGTGTGCTTTTTTTTTTCAATAAAACATGTTAATATAAAATATAACAAATATATAAGTATATAATTAGTGGAGAAGTAAGATATGTTAATAAGAAAGTTTACAAACGATGATAGACATGAGTTATTATCTATGATGACAAAATTTTATGAAGGTCCTGCCTTGATTGGTAATGTTCCAACTGAAATTATAAAAAGGAATATTGATAATTGTTTGAAAAATAACACAAATATATTTGCATATATTTTTGAAATTGATTCTTTGATAATTGGATATGGTATTGTTACAAAGTGCTATTCAACAGAGAATGGTTCAAATTGCGTTTGGATTGAAGATGTTTATTTAAAAGGAAAATATAGAAATTGTGGTTTAGGTTCAGAGTTTTTTAAATTTGTAGAAAAAGAATTTGATGAAGAATGTATTCGTTTTCGTTTGGATGTTAGCAGTGAAAATAAAAATGCTCAATTATTCTATAAAAAAATGGGATATAGTGAATTAGGATATATACAAATGGTCAAAGAAAAATAACGAAAAGATATACTATGACGTGTTATAATTAAATCTGTTATTCGGACAGAATAACACCACTATCGAATGTAATGAGGAAAAGAAGGAAAAAGTAAGTAGAATTTGTGAAAAAAATATGATACGTGCGGATACTTAAATTTATACTATTGATAATAGTAATCTTGATTTTTCAAACAAAATGATTATTTTATAAAATTTATAAATAGTGTATAATGTACAAAAATTATTTTTAGGAGGTTTATTATGCCATTTATTAATTCAAAGATTAACATCAAAGTATCAAAAGAACAAGAAATTCAATTAAAAACTTTATTGGGAGAAGCAATTTCTATTATTCCTGGAAAATCTGAGTCTTGGCTTATGCTTGGTTTTGAAGATGAATATACACTTTATTTTAGAGGTGATGATTCTAAACCAACAGCTTTTATTGATGTCAGTGTTTTTGGCAATGAAAATCCAAGTGCATTTGATGCATTGTCTTCTAAAATATGTGAAATATTCAAAGATGTATTAGGCATTTCTGCAGACCATATTTATATAAAATATGAAGCGGTTAGTAATTGGGGATGGAATGGTGGGAACTTTTAATGAGTAAAACAATTAAAATATTTATATTTATACAAATTGTTATAATTGTATTTTTGTTAGGAATTATTGTAGATAGAAAAGTGCTTAATAATAGCAATATTGAAAAAAATATTAGTTCAGAACAAAATGATAATAGTCATATGAATAATAATTCAAAAGATAATTTTGATGGTAGATCAAATGATAATTCTAGTAACCAGTCAAATAATACGATAAACAATTTAAATTCTTCAGATAATCTAGATGAATCACAAGATGATAAATTAAGTGAAAATAGTAAATTTAATGATATAAAAAATAATGATTCATCTGGTGTTGTTTTATCTAATCGTGAAGTTAATTATGGGGCATTAGATGTTCCAGATCCTTCTACTGATGATTGGTTATTTACAAAAGATAATAAAATTATTGATTCAAATGGTAATGAAGTTTGGTTAACAGGTATTAATTGGTTTGGTTACAACACTGGTACTAATACGTTTGATGGATTATGGGCAAGTGATTTGAATACGTCAATCCAAGAAATAGCAAATCATGGATTTAATGTTATTAGAGTTCCATTTTCAGCTGAATTAATTAATCAGTGGAAAAATGGAGAATATCCAAATGCAAACTTTAATCAGGCTACAAATGATTATTTAGTTGGAATGGATAGTTTGCAAATTTTTGAGTATGTTATTGGGCAATGTAGAGCTAATGGTTTAAAGCTTATTATTGATATACATAGCGCTCAAACTGATGCAAGTGGACATATGATTAATCTTTGGTACACTGATAAGGTTTCTGTAAAAGAATATTATAGTGCTCTTGAATGGATGGCAGATAGATATAAGAATGATGATACAATAATTGCGTATGATTTAAAGAATGAGCCTCATGGGAAACCAAATGAGGGTGATAAAGCAGCAAAATGGGATTCGTCAAAGGATGATAATAATTGGAAATATGTTGCAGAATGTGCAGCTAATACAGTTCTTTCGGCTAATCCTAATGTTTTGGTATTAGTAGAAGGAATTGAAATATATCCTATTGATATAAAAAATAATTCTAATTTTACATCAATAGATGAAAAGGATTATTATTTTAATTGGTGGGGTGGCAACCTTAGAGGCGTAAAAGACAATCCCATAGATATAGGTAAATATCAGAACAAATTGGTTTATTCACCTCATGACTATGGTCCTACAGTATATGAGCAACCTTGGTTTAAAAAGGATTATAATTTTGACTCTTTGATGGATGATTGTTGGAGAGATAATTGGTTTTTCATATATGAAGATAAAACAGCTCCCCTTTTAATTGGTGAATGGGGAGGATTTATGAAAGAACCAAATTTAACTTGGATGACATATATGCGCCAATTAATTAAAGAAAACAAGCTAAATCATACATTTTGGTGCTTTAATGCTAATTCTGGGGATACAGGTGGGATGGTGCTTGATGATTTTACAACATGGGATGAAGAAAAGTATGAGTTTGTAAAACCAGTTTTGTGGAACAATGGAACAAAGTTTATAGGCCTTGATCATGAAATACCTCTTGGGGTTAATGGCATTAGTTTAGGAGAATTCTATAAATAGAATTTTATTTTGCTTGAAAAAGAATTAAGTTATAGGTATAATCATTATTTGATAAATAAGATAATAATATAAAGGAGATAAAAAGATGAGTAAGAAACCAGTTGTATTAATGGTATTAGATGGATATGGTATTAGTGATAAGACAGAAGGAAACGCAATAGCTCTTGCTAATACTCCAGTAATGGACAAGTTAATGAAGGAATGTCCATGGGTTAAGGGTAATGCTTCAGGTTTAGCTGTTGGATTACCAGATGGTCAGATGGGTAATTCAGAAGTTGGTCATATGAATATTGGTGCAGGAAGAATTATTTATCAGGAGCTTACAAGAATTACTAAGTCTATTGAAGATGGAGATTTCTTTGAAAATGAAGAAATGTTACAGGCAATTGATAACTGCAAGAAGAATAATTCAGATTTACATTTATGGGGACTCCTTTCTAATGGTGGTGTTCATAGCCATAACACTCATCTTTATGCAATATTAGAGCTTTGTAAGAGACAGAAATTCGAGAATGTATATGTTCATCCTTTCTTTGATGGCAGAGATACAGCACCTGCATCAGGTAAAGGATTCCTTGAAGAACTTATTGATAAGATGAAAGAAATTGGAGTAGGTAAGGTTGCTTCAATGTCAGGAAGATATTATGCAATGGATAGAGATAATAGATGGGATAGAGTTGAACTTGCATATAAGTCACTTGTAACTGGTGAAGGTGTTCAGGCAACAGATCCTGTACAGGCTATGCAGGAATCATATGACAAAGAAGTATATGATGAGTTTGTTCTTCCTACTGTTATAGTTGAGAATGGAAAGCCTGTTTCACTTGTTAAGCCTAATGATTCGGTAATATTCTTTAATTTCAGACCTGATCGTGCTAGAGAGATTACTAGAGCATTTTGTGCAGATGATTTTGATGGCTTTGAGCGTGAGGGTGGACGTATGCCACTTGTTTATGTATGCTTTAAGGATTATGATGAATCAATACCTAATAAGATTGTTTCATTTAAAAAGGAGAATGTTGTTAATACATTTGGTGAATACCTTGCTGCGTGTGGAAAGACTCAGCTTCGTTTAGCAGAAACAGAGAAGTATGCTCATGTTACATTTTTCTTTAATGGTGGAGTTGAAGAGCCAAATTCTGAAGAATATAGAACACTTGTTAAATCACCAGCCGTTGCTACTTATGACTTAAAGCCAGAGATGAGTGCTCCTGAAGTAGGTGTTAATTTAGTTGAGGCAATTACTTCTGATAAGTATGATGTGATTATTATTAATTTTGCAAATCCTGATATGGTTGGACATACAGGTGTAATTCCAGCGGCAGTAGAAGCTGTTGAAAGAGTAGATCAGTGTGTTGGATCAGCAGTAGAGGCTGTTAAACAGGTTGGTGGTGTGTTATTTATCTGTGCTGATCATGGTAATGCAGAGCAGATGATTAATTATGAGACAGGTGAACCACATACTGCTCACACAACTAATCCAGTTCCATTTATTTTATATAATTATGAGGATGGAGTGAGCTTAAGAGAAGGTGGTTGTTTAGCTGATATAGCTCCTACTCTTTTAGAGATTATGGGTTTACCACAACCAAAGGAAATGACTGGTAAATCTTTAATAGTAAAATAATTATAAACATGTTGTAAATAGTTTTATGTACAAAAGGAGAACAGTATGAAGAAATTTTTTCAAGAGTTTAAGAAATTTGCACTTAAAGGAAATGTAATGAGCTTGGCTGTTGGTATGATTATTGGTACAAGCTTTAGTGGATTAGTTACTTCTTTATTAGATAATATTATTTCACCTATAATTGGATGTTTTAATACAAATGGTTTAGAAGGATTATCAGTTACAATTGGAAAAGCAACATTAACTTATGGTGCTTTTATTACAGCAATAATAAACTTTTTCATAATGGCATTTATCGTATTTATAATGGTTAGTGCAGTTAACAAGATTACATCTATTGGTAAAAAAGAAGAAGAAAAAACAACAAAGGAATGTCCTTTTTGTAAGAGTGAAATTAACATCAAAGCAACAAAGTGTCCTCATTGTACTTCTGATTTATCAAAATAGCATAAATCATAACAAAAAAATTGTTGCATTATAACACCTACTGTGATATATTGAAACAAGTGTGATTGGATTATTTAGGAGGAATTTTAAGTGAAAATAGCATTAATTGTTTTATTAATAATTATATCAATATGTTTAATCGTTCTCGTTATGATGCAAGAGGGAAAAGGCAGTGGACTTACTAGTTCCATTAGCGGATCTTCTGATACTTATTGGAGTAAGAATAAGGGTAAGTCGAAGGATGCTGTATTAAGAAAAGTCACTGCAGTTTTGGGTGTTGCTTTTATGATAATTGCATTATTACTATCTTCTAAGTTTATTAAGTAATATTTTTGAATATATTTTAAGAAGCATAAATACAAATGAGATTGATTGTTTATTTACGTTTAGTCAGATTTTGCATTTATGCTTTTTTTAATGTATAATTAAGATATATTTATTGACTTGTTTTTTTATAAAAGAGGGTGACATGCTATGGGTGAAAAAAGAGAATTAATAAAAGAAAAATTATACCAGTTTATTTGTGATGATATGTATAAGCCTATGAGACTTAAGGACATTAGATTTTTGTTACAAGTATCAGATGCAGATAAAAAACGTGTTGAACAAGCGTTGGATGAGCTTATTTCAGAGGGGAAGATTACCCTTACACCAAAAGGAAAATATAAGAAATTAGATGATAATCTTTTGGTTGGCTCTTTTATTGGAAACAAAAAAGGTTTTGGATTTGTCAGAGTTGAAGGTATTGAAGGTGATTTCTTTATTCCTGCAAAATATACTATGAATGCTTTTCATAATGATAGAGTAGTGATTAAACCAGAGAAAAAGCCTTCTATGGGAAAGAGTAAGGAAGCTGTTATTGTTCAGGTTTTACAAAGAGGGATGACAGTTGTTGTTGGTACCTTTGAGAAACAAAAGGATTTTGGTTTTGTTATACCTGATAATCAAAAGGTGGCAAATGATATATTTATACCTAAAAAATTATCTATGGGAGCAGTTACAGGACATAAAGTCGTTTGCCATATTACCAATTATGGAATTGAAGGCAAATCTCCAGAGGGTGAAGTGGTTGAGATATTAGGTCATGTAAATGATCCAGCTACAGATATATTGTCGGTTGTACGTGCTTATGATATTCCTATGGAATATCCTGATAAAGTTATGATGGCATTGGATGATATTCCAGATAGCATTTCAGAAGAAGATACAGTAGGAAGAGAAGATTTTAGAATGTTACCTACAGTTACTATTGATGGAGAAGATGCCAAGGATTTAGATGACGCAATAAGCTTATCATATAAAGATGGTATTTATACTTTAGGAGTTCACATTGCAGATGTAACAAATTATGTAAAAGAAAAATCTGCACTTGATAAAGAGGCATTAAAAAGAGGAACAAGTTGTTATTTAGTCGATAGCGTAATACCAATGATACCTCATAAATTATCTAATGGTATATGTTCTCTTAATGCAAAATGTGATAGACTTACTCTTAGTTGTGTAATGGATATTGATAAAAAAGGTAAGGTAGTTAACCATTATATATGTGAAGGTGTAATTAATGTTGATGAAAGAATGTCATATACTGATGTAGCCAAGATATTGGATAGAAGTGATGATCTAGTTGTTAAGCGTTATGAGAATTTGGTTGGTATGTTTGATATGATGTTAGAATTATCTCAAATTATTAGAGCTAATAGAAAAAAACGTGGAGCAGTTGACTTTGATGTTGCTGAAACAAAAATAATTGTTGATGAAAATCATAAACCTATAGAAATTAAAAAGTATGATCGTAATCCAGCAACAAAAATTATTGAAGATTTTATGCTTATGGCAAACGAAACAGTTGCAGAGGATTTCTTTTGGCAGGAAATACCATTTGAATATAGAGTTCATGAACAACCTGACCAAGAAAAGATGGATATTTTAAGTGGTTTCTTAAATGGTTTTGGTGTATTTCTTAAACCCTCGCAAGATGAAACACATCCTAAGGAGCTTCAAAAGATTTTGGAGAAGATTAAGGGAGAGCCATATGAGGCGCTTATTAGTAAGATGATGCTCCGTTCTATGAAACAGGCAAGATATTCAACAGAGTGTTCTGGACATTTTGGATTAGCTTGTAAATATTATTGCCATTTTACTTCTCCTATTAGAAGATATCCTGATCTTCAGATTCACAGAATAATAAAAGAAAATCTTAAGGGTGAATTAAATGAGAAGAGAATTGCTCATTATAAAAAAATTTTACCTATGGTTGCTGATGATAATTCAACAAAGGAAAGAAGAGCTGAAGAAGCTGAAAGAGAAGTAATAAAATTAAAAGAGATAGAATATATGTCTGAACATATAGGAGAAGAATATGATGGCGTTGTATCAGGTGTAACTTCAAATTATATTTTTGTTGAGTTAGATAATACTGTTGAAGGTGCTGTTTCTGTTGCTTATATGTATAATGATTTCTATTATTTTGATGAAGCTAACTATTGTATGATAGGTGAAAAAACAAAAAAGAAGTATCAATTAGGTGATAAAGTAAGAATTAAGGTTTTAAATTGTGATAAAATTAAGAAAACCATTGATTTTTCTATAATTGATGATAATATAGAAGGAGTTGGATAATTTGGCTAAAGAAAAAGGAATTAAATTAATTGCCAACAACAAAAAAGCATATCATGATTATTTTATTGAGGATACGTATGAGGCGGGTATAGCTTTAGTAGGTACTGAGGTTAAATCTCTTCGTATGGGTAGATGTAGTGTAAAAGAGTCTTTTGTTGGTATTGAAGATGGAGAAGTATACATTTATCAGATGCAAGTTTCTCCATATGAAAAAGGTAATATATTTAATAAAGACCCATTAAGAACAAGAAAACTTTTACTTCATAAGTATGAAATCAATAAATTAATGGGACAGCAAAAGATGAAGGGGTATACCTTGGTACCACTTAAAGTTTATTTTAAGGATAGTAGAGTAAAGATAGAGATTGGACTTGCTCGAGGTAAGAAGCTTTATGATAAAAGACAGGATATTGCTAAGAAGGATGCTCTAAGACAAGCTGAAAAAGAATTTAAGATTAGACAATTCGATTAAGAATATTAATTATTATATGCTAATACTATAAGAGCTAAGGAGATATATAATGAGTCAGCAAAAGGTAGACAAGTACAAAAAAGAAAAAGCAAATAGAGAAAAACAGATTAAGAAAAAAAGAATAAAGAAAATTGTTTCAGTTTTTGCTGTAGCTATTGTTTTTGCATTTGTTATAGGAATATTTTTAGGCAGGACAGTTTATAATGTTACAGTAGAAAGAAGAAAGGCTACAGCCACTGTTAAGGCTGAGGCTATTGATTTATGGATGCAAGAGCAGTGGAGTGCAAATTACTCTGAACTTTGGGGTGATGCTGCTAGTAACACAGATGCTGTAATGGATCAGGTAATCAATTTAGATGATGTTAATGATGCGTCTGCTTCAGATGCTAATTAATATATAGACAGTAAGATGAATTCTTGCTTGTAACCAGGGGTTGTACTGGTTTCGACGGGGATTTAGAAATTATGGAAGCCATCGGTGGACTGTGACCACCCTAAAACATGGAATTAAATATAAACGCAAACGAAAATTACGCGTACGCTGCCTAGTGGCAGCTGTCAGCCCTAGATTACCCACGATTTAGTAAGCTGGCATCAAATTAGTGGGAAACTCTGGATTCAAAGCTTTGAGAGTTCAGAAAATTCATGAAGCTACCAACGTATATAGCCTGTTTATGGGCGCTATAGGGAGGGAATGTTAAAACATAAACTGTGATGGGAGATGCCATAATGGAAGAGTTTTCGGACGCGGGTTCAATTCCCGCCAGCTCCATTTTTACTGGGAATTATTCTTAGTACATGGGAGAATATAGTTTATAAAAAAGAAATCTATAGTCTGTTTATAGATTTCTTTTTTTGTATTGTGATAATATAATAGAATTTTAATAATAAAATCGCTACTTTTTTGCAGGATGAAACCTACATTCATTTAGGTGATGATTAGTTATCAATAGGGATATAAATTATATATTAAAAAAGGAGAAGGATAACGTTACAGTTATTATATATATTTTATGAGATATGAAATTAAACATGCATTAGTTCAATATGGTGGAAATGTAATATTGAAGGATGTAAATTTTGAAGTACATGATAGTGAAAAAATTGCAATAGTTGGAAGAAATGGTTGTGGCAAGACATCTTTACTAAAGTTAATAGCTGGAGATATTTCTATGAGTAATTTAGACAGTGATGAAGAATGTGGAATAACTATGGCTGGAAAACAAGAAATAGGCTTTTTAAGACAGATTAATTTTAATGATTCTGAGATTTCTGTAGAGGATGAAATAAAAAAGACATTTAAAGAAGTATTTTCTTGCGAATCTAGAATGAGAGAAATTGAAGAATTAATGAAAGACAGCAATATTGGTGAGCTTATGTATGAATACGATGGTCTTCAAAATAAAATGGAGGCTTTGCGGGGGTATTCATGGAAACAGGATATGGAAACAATTTTTCAAAGTTTTGGTTTTGTATTAGAGGATTTAAAAAGACCTATAGGTAGCTTTTCAGGTGGGCAACAAACTAAAATTGCATTTATTAAGTTATTGTTACAACGTCCAGATATAATGCTATTAGATGAGCCAACTAACCACTTGGATTTACCTACTATTGAGTGGCTTGAAGGGTATTTGAAAACATATGATAAGTCTGTAATTATTGTATCACATGATAGAATGTTTTTAGATAAGGTTATTGATGTAACTTATGAAATTGAATATGGAAATATAAAACGATATGTAGGTAATTATTCCTCTTTTATGAAGATAAAAGAAGAAAACCTTATTAAGCAGGAAAAGGATTATGTTGAACAACAAAAAGAAATAAAAAGATTAACTGAATGGATTGAAAAATGGAAAAATACACCAACTAAGGTTGCAGCCACAAGATCAAAAAGAATGGTAATAGAGCATATGGTTAAAATTGAAAAACCACGACGTTTTGATACAAAAGCCTTTCATGCACGATATACTCCAAGGTTAGAAAGTTATACTAATGTACTTGATGTTAAAAATCTTAAAATTGGTTATAACAAGATTTTATCAGAGGTATCTTTTTTACTTCAGAAGAAGCAACGACTTGCAATAATTGGTGAAAACGGAATCGGAAAATCAACTTTATTAAAAACTATAGTTGGAGAAATAGATTCGCTTGGCGGTGAGTTTAAGTTTGGGCAAAATGTTGAATGGCAATATTTTGAACAGCAAAAAGCAGTTATGCAGAAATTTGATTCGAATCAAATTGTATTAGATAATTTTTGGGATGAATATCCGGATTATACTAGAGAAGAGGTAAGAAGTGCTCTTGGAAGCTTCCTATTTTCAGGTGAAGATGCAATGAAAAAAATGGGGCAACTTTCAGGTGGAGAAAAAGTAAGATTAGCCTTATGCAAGCTTATTCAAACCAAACCTAATTTGCTTATTTTAGATGAGCCAACTAATCATATGGATATTATTGGTAAAGATGCTTTAGAAAAAATGCTTAATGAATTTGAAGGTACATTACTATTTGTTTCACATGATAGATATTTTATTAAAAGGATTGCTACTGGAATACTCGAGTTTTCAAAAAATGAAGTAAAGCAGTATAATATGACGTATGAAGATTATTTGTATGAGAAGAGCAAGCAATCTGGTAATATTACAATTAATAATGCATTAAATAAAGAAAGTACATTTAAATCAAATAAAATTAATAGTAAAACCAATAGTAGTTATGCTAGTAGCAATTCGAATAGTAATAATACGCCTACATTAGATGATGTGTTTAATAAGAAAGCTTATTATAATCCTGCAAAAATAAAGTCGCGTTTACAAAATCAATTAAAAAAATATGAAACAATGCTTGAAGAAAGTGAGAATAAATTAAATGATTTACAAATGCAGATTTTAAACCCTGATTTAGCTAGTGATTATGCAAAGCTAATGAGTATACAAGAAGAGATTGATAAGGAAACAAGCAATCAGGAAAGTATTTTGGAAAGAATGCTTGAAACTGAAAGTGAACTTGTTGAATTAGAAATATAAAGGAGAAATAATGGATAAAAAAAACATGCTAAGAAAAAAAACAAAACCTGATGAAATAAATGATAATAAATATAGATTTGATTCCTTTAATAATACTAAAGTGTTAAGCAATAAAAAGAAAAATCATCTGCCTGCAATGGGATGGAATAGCTGGAATGCTTTTGGTAGTGGAAATACTGAAAAACTAACAAAGGAAATGGCCGATAAAATAATTGAGCTTGAATTAGATAAATTAGGATATCAGTATATAGTCTTAGATGATGGATGTTATAAATCTGAAAGAGTTGATGGACATTTATCAAATGAAACAGATAAGTTTCCAAGTGGATTTAAGACTCTTAGTGATTATATTCATAATAAAGGCTTAAAGTTTGGAATGTATAATGATATTGGTACAAACCTATGTGCTGGGGCGGCAGTTGGAACATGTGGTTATGAGGATATTGATGCCCAAAGCTATATTGATTGGGATATTGATTATATTAAGGTGGATAATTGTTATTATTTATGGGATAATGCAACTTTTTCAGATGAAAAAAATGCTAAGTATGTGTATGCTCCTAAAATTAGAAAAATTAAGTTAATTAATGAATTAGGAGATTGTTATTCCTTAAGTGCTTCTAAGGATGGATATATTTATGGAAATGGACCATATATTACAGAGGATTGTTGTGTTAACATAGGCACATTAGATGGTACAGGTCCAAAGGAAAGTCCAAACTCTCTTACAAGTGGCGAATTAAGATTTGATACTGATATTGAAAAAGAAGGGGAGTATCATATTATTGTAGAGTATGCAACTGCAGAAAAGGTAGAAGTCGGAAGTTGGATTCAAATTGGGGTAATTAACGATAAGTTAAATCAGGTTTTATTTGATAATGAGGTTCCTAATTCAGAAAATGAAGATACCTTTATTGAAAGAGATTTAGCTAAAGTATTATTATGTAAGGGAAAAAATACAATTCGTATAATGAATCACAGAAGGCAGGAAAATACACTTTTGTCTTATAATACTTTTTTAGAAAATCTAAATATTGCAAAGCCTAATCATGATATTATATTTTCTATTTGCGAATGGGGTAAAACACAACCACAGACATGGGGATACAAGGTTGGTGATTCGTGGAGAATACTAAATGATATTACATTTCAGGTTGGTGCAGATGGTGATTATGGTGTTGGTGCTTGGTCAAGTGATTATACACCTGGAATAGCAACGCAATATAATAAGGCTGTAATTATGGATGAATATGCAGGTCTTGATAAGGGTTGGAATGATCCTGATATGCTTATAATTGGAATGAATAATATTACTAATACTATGGCAAAATCACATATGAGTATGTGGTGTATGATGAATTCACCTCTTATGCTGGGGTTGGATTTAAGGCGTGTAAATAAAAATGATGAAATATATAATATTATTGCAAATAAAGATTTAATATTGTTTAATCAAGATAAATTAGGAATACAAGCTAAAAGGATATATTGCAGTATCATTAAAGAAAACTGTGATAAAGAATATGTTACAGATAATAATCGTGTAGATATAGTAGTAAAACCATTATTTGATGGAGGAGTGGCAATTGCATTCTATAATTTAAGTGGTGAAACTAAACGTGGTGAATTCTTTGTTTCAGTAGAACAAATTATAAATGGTATTGGCAAGAAAATGATAAATAGTGTTGACTTTATGAATGCAAATTGCTATTCAATATATGATGTATGGTCTAAAGAAACAAAAATAATAAATGAAAATGAATTTGTTGTAAATGAAATTGAACCATATGGAAATATTACTATTAAAGTAATGGCAAAGTAAAATACATGAAAGGTATTTGGAATGTGAAATGAACTATATTACTACAATTGATTTTCTAAAGCTTTTGTTTTTAAGGATTGATGATGTTATATCAATTGAAGTGGCAAAGAAAAAATTAATTATTGATGATTATGATATTGAAAGACTTAATTATTGCATAACTAGAAAACAAGCAGCTAGAATTGTGCATAATTATATAAAGATTATATTAAAGGAACATGATGAAAAAGACATTAATATAGCTACAGTTCTTAAAGATTTATATGATTGTAATGTGTGCGTAAATCATGTTGCGCAGGTTTACATTAAAGGTATAATGGATTATATTATTATCAATGGTGATTATATCTTTGATATGAATAGATATATTTCGAATGATGAAGCCAATAGCATAGTTGAAAGAGTATATGATATAGAAAAAAGAATTATAAGAGTGGATAATGTAGTTTATATAGAAACTGATAATTCTTATAATAAACCTGTTTTGATAAAGAGTTCTTATGTGAGAAGCAATGTATTTGATGATACTATACTTTTAATAGACTTAAGAAATGAAGCTGAATATATAAATGATAATATCTGTAATTCGGTTAATATGAGATTGATTGATATTATTAATTCAAAATATGATATTTTATTCAAAGATAAAACAATTGTTATTATCTGCAACAATGGTTATCAAAGCTTGATTGCAGCTAATTATATAAGTGACATAACAAATAATAAGGTTATGTATTGTGGTTTAAATGACTAATACAATATATGGAGGAAAACTAAATGGAATCAATGGACGATTATTTGAAGGAGTTAGATGAATCATTTAGAGTTATTAAGCTTGGAGATGTATTAACTGGAATGATTGTAGATATTAGTGAAGAACAGGTTACACTTGATATTAATTATTTTGCACCGGGTGTTATTCCAATATATGAAATAAGCGACGATCCTGATTTTAAGCCTATGGCTACGTTAAAGCTTGGCGAAGAAATAACGGCTAATGTTATATCGTTAGATGATGGAAATGGTAATGTGGTATTATCTAGAAAAAACGCTGCAAGACAAGAGGCATGGGATAAGCTTGAAAAACTATATAGTGACCAAACAACTATTGAAGTAAAGATTAAAGAGGCAGTTAACGCAGGAGTAATATGTTATGTGGAGGGTGTTAAGGCATTTATACCAGCTTCACAATTGGCAGCAGAATATGTTGAAGATACTAGTAGTTATGTTGGCCAAAAAATATTAACGAAAGTAATTACTGCAGATCGTGATAATGAAAAGCTTGTATTATCAGCCAAGCAAATAATTGTTGAAAAAAAGTTAAGCGAAAAGCAAAATAAATTAAAGGGAATAATACCAGGATCAGATATGGAGGGCATTGTTGATAGCTTACAACCATATGGTGCATTTATAACACTAGAAAATGGTTTGTCAGGGTTGTGTCATATATCTAAAATATGTGCAAAAAGAATTAGTAAACCTTCAGAGGTATTAAAGCTTGGTCAAAAGGTCAAGGTTAAAATTATTGATGTAAAAGATGGAAAAATAAGTCTTTCGATGTTGGATTTTGATGAGGCAATGTCATTTGAAGATGATGATGAACCAGCTTTTGAATATCATGCAGAAGAAGAAAAAGGAATGACTGCATTTGAAATGATATTTAAGAATATTAAACTTGAATAGTATGATTTAATTAAGTTATAATTATTAAATTTGTTATGTTATAAAAATTATACATCTGAAGAGCTTCAGGTTTTCTAGGCAAAGAAAAAATATGCTAAGGACAAGACTGATGATGAATAATATTATTTTAATATATAATTTGAGAAATATTAACATTTGTAATAATATTAATAAAGAAAAATAAGAGAGTAAAAACAAGGAGAAAATCAATGAAAAGAATATTAACAATACAAGACATCTCATGTGTGGGAAAATGTTCAATTACTGTTGCTTTACCTATTATATCTGCTATGGGAGTTGAAACTGCAATAATTCCAACGGCAGTTTTATCAACTCACACAATGTTTAAAAATTTTACGTGTAAGGACTTAGATGATCAGATTGCACCTATAACAAAACATTGGATGGATGAGAACATTAAATTTGATGCAATTTACACTGGATATTTAGCAACTGCAGATCAAATTGATATGGTTATTGATGTTTTCAATAATTTTAAGAATGATGATAATTTTATAATTGTAGATCCTGTAATGGCAGATAACGGAAAACTTTATCCTGCATTTGATATGAATTTTGTAAAAGAAATGGCTAAGCTTTGCGGACATGCAGATATAATTATGCCAAATATTACTGAAGCTGCATTTATGACAGGTATGGAATATAAAGAAGAATATGATGAAGCATATATAAAGGAAATGCTCGGAAAATTGGCAGATTTAGGGGCAAAGAAATGTCTTCTTACAGGAGTTGGATTTAATTTAGATAAAACAGGTGTATATGGTTACGATTCTGTGAACAATGAATACTGTTATTATGAGAATGACAAGGTAGATGCTATGTATCATGGTACAGGCGATATATTTGCAAGTACATATACTGGTGCACTTATGAATGATTTTTCTTGGAAAGAAGCTATGCCAATTGCTGCTGATTATACAGCAAAATGTATTAAATCAAATGTTGAAGATAAAGATGGTTGTTGGTATGGAGTTAATTTTGAAAAAGAGATTCCTTACTTATTAAAGCGATTAGGTAAAATATAATACAAATCATCTTTTTCATGTTTTGAATCAAATTTATATAATATAGTTTTAATATAATTAAAGGGGTTTTCTTTATAATGTACGAGGAAAATAAGATAAAAGATATTGTTAATTGTTTATTATATGATTATGATGACAATAGATATATAAACAAAATTGACTTAGATAATCAACCTGATAAAAAAGCAATTATAGATATAATTAATAAGCTTTTTAAGATAATATATCCAGGGTATTATACTGACAAAGTATATAAGATATTTACAATAAAAAATAATATGGCTGCAACTATTGAAGATGTAATCTATCACATGAATAAGCAGATTATGATTGTATTAAAATACTGTAAAAAATTTCCTTTCTTAGGTGATGTTGAAATAGAAGAAAAGACAAGGGAAATAACCTTTTCATTTATGTCAAAAATTCCACAGATACGTGAGTATCTTGAGACAGACATACAAGCCGCATTTGATGGGGATCCAGCAGCAGATAGTAGAGATGAGATAATTATGTCATATCCTGGACTATTTGCAATTACAATATATAGAATTGCACATGAGTTGTTTTTACTTGGTGTACCTATGATGCCAAGAATAATGACTGAACATGCTCATAGTCTAACAGGAATAGATATTCATCCTGGTGCAACTATTGGTAGATATTTCTTTATCGATCATGGTACAGGAATTGTAATAGGTGAGACAACTACAATTGGAGAACATGTTAAAATATATCAAGGTGTTACTCTTGGAGGCTTATCAACTAAGGGTGGACAGAGCTTAAAAGGTGTAAAACGCCATCCTACAATTAAAGATAATGTTACGATATATTCAGGTGCATCAATATTAGGTGGAGACACTGTTATTGAAGAGGATGTTGTAATAGGTGGCAATACATTTATTGTTAATTCTGTTAAAAAAGGAACAAAGGTTATTGCCAAAGCTCAAGAATTAGAATATAAAAAATAATAATAAAATAAAAATGCTATATAGTAGTTTATTTATTCAGCTATATAGCATTTTTGTTTTTAAATATAATAATTAATCAGATGTATAGACTATAAGTTATATTAAAAATGTTTGTTGCATTGTTATTATAAAAAATGAATGCCTGTATTGACAATATATTTGTATTATTGTATAAATGTATACAATAATACAAGTGAGCATTATTATACTAAAAAAATTCGTGTATATACTATATAATACTTCGTTTTGTTTAGATACTATAATATGTGTGTATAGATATTTTTGTGTATTATTATGCTATGAAGACAAAATAAGCAACCAAAAATAAGAGGGAGAACTAGTATGAAAGAGATTAAGTTAAATGGTAAAACTAATTTATTAGAGCAGGATGTATATCAGTATGATTTACACGATGTTGCAGAACCAGAGTTATTTAGAGAGATGTTTCCTTATAGCGAGGTTCCTAAGATTGCATTTAACTATAGAAGAGTTCCTATAAATATGCCTGATGATATTTATATTACTGATACAACATTTCGTGATGGGCAGCAGTCAAGAGCACCTTATACTACTGAACAGATGGTTGAGATATATAAAATGCTTCATCGTTTAGGTGGTAAGAAGGGCTTGATTAGACAGACTGAGTTTTTTGTGTATTCGGAAAAAGATAGGAAAGCTTTAGAAAAATGTATGGAACTTGGATACGAATTTCCAGAGCTTACTACATGGATAAGAGCATCAAAAAAGGATTTTGAATTAGTAAAGAATTTAGGAATAAAGGAAACTGGTATTTTAGTTAGTTGTTCAGATTATCATATATTTAACAAAATGGGTCTTACTAGAAGTCAAGCTCTTGAAAAGTATTTAAGTGTTGTAAAAGAATGTATTGATGCTGGATTAAAACCAAGATGTCATTTTGAAGATATTACTAGGGCAGATTTTTATGGCTTTGTTATTCCATTTGCTACAGAATTAATGAAAATATCAGAGGAAAGCGGTATTCCAATTAAAATAAGAGCATGTGACACAATGGGCTTTGGTGTTCCTTATCCAGGAGCTGCTATGCCTAGAAGTGTTTCTGGTATTATATATGGATTACAACATTATTCAGGATTTTCAAGTGATATGCTTGAGTGGCATGGACATAATGATTTTTATAAGGGGGTTGTTAATGCAACAACAGCATGGATGTATGGAGCATCTGCAGTAAACTGTTCTTTACTTGGAATAGGAGAGAGAACTGGTAATGTACCTCTTGAGGCGATGGTATTTGAATATGCTTCCTTGAAGGGAACATTTGATGGAATGGATCCTACTGTTATTACTGAGATAGCTGAATATATAGTAGAGCAAACAAATTATGATTTGCCACCAATGACACCTTTTGTTGGTAGAAATTTTAATGTTACAAGAGCAGGTATACATGCTGATGGATTATTAAAGCATAAAGAGATATATAATATTTTTGACACTCAGAAAATACTTAACAGAGCCCCTCTTGTTGCTATAAGTAATACATCAGGCTTAGCAGGAATTGCATGTTGGATAAATGATTATTACAATATCCCAGAGGAAAATAGAATTTCTAAGAAAGAAGACTGTGTTGTTAAAATAAAGGAATGGGTAGACAAAGAGTACGAAAATGGTCGTATAACATTAATTAGTGATGAAGAATTAGTTGATTTAATGAAAATATATGGTAGAGAAATATTAAATCAAATTAAACATAGAAAATAGGAGTTGTTATGGATTTTGATAAGGATAGTGGTTCATTAAGACTTAGAATATTTAATGCTATTGAAGACGCAATATTAGATGGAAGATATAACGAGGGAGATAGCTTAAATGAAATAAAGCTGTCACAGGAATTTGGAGTAAGTAGAACTCCTGTAAGAGAGGCTTTAATGCAATTAGAACATGATGGACTTGTTAAAAATATCCCAAACAAGGGTGCTATAGTTATTGGAATATCTGATAAAGATATTGATGATATATATTTAATTAGAATTAGAATTGAAGGTCTGGCTTCTAGGCTTTGTGCAGAAAATATTACAGAAGATGAAATTGTTGCTTTGGAAAAAATAGTAGATTTGCAAGAGTTTTATTTAATGAAAAATGATTATGAACAAATTCTTAGATTAGACGGAGATTTTCATAAAATAATTTATTCAAGCTCAAGAAGTAAGCCTCTTAGATATATGCTTTCTACTTTTCATAATTATGTAAAGCATGCTAGAGACATATCAGTTCAAACAGAGGGAAGAGCTGCAAAGACTGTAGCAGAGCATAGGGCTATTTTGAATGCAATAAAATCAAAAAATGGTGATTTGGCAGAACAACTTACTGCAGAACATATAACAAATGCAAAAGATAATTTATCAGGTAATTTGGGTTGTAAATAGTGTTGCGATTTTTTTCGAAATATATTAATATATATAATAATGGTTTCACATAAGAAGTTTACTTATTTCATATAGAAATTAGTAAGTATATGATAAGCAGTTGAGGAGAACAACATGATACTATTAGATACTCAAAAAAGAGAATTTGCTAAATTAAAAGATATTCGTATTTTTGGCAAAATCAATACTGAAGATTTATATAATGGTGACTTATTAGTAATCGGTTTAGGTGGTGTTGGCTGTAAAGTAGCATGCTATTTAAAGGGCATGATTAAAGATAGTGTCTTACCAGATGATAACATCAGCTTTATGGCATTTGATTCTGATATTCCTGCTATGGAAGCGACAATTAAAGAGAGCGAGGAGGGGGTAGGCTTTAATGCTAGTGAAGTAGTAAGTATTTTTAGACCTAACCTTGAGAATATGCTTGCAGATAATATGTCAGAATGTCCAGTTAAGGAAGAGGTTCAAAAATGGATGAATCCAGCATTC
This sequence comes from Lachnospiraceae bacterium, assembly GCA_029338675.1. Classification (GTDB taxonomy): domain Bacteria; phylum Bacillota; class Clostridia; order Lachnospirales; family Lachnospiraceae; genus Coprococcus_C. The sequence goes on along the minus strand of JAQYAV010000061.1, from coordinate 90,380 downwards.
CCTGAGTTATCTATTGGTCATGATGGAGCAAAAGGAAACAGACAAATTGGACGACTAATGTTTTCAAATGCATATGAAGATGTTAGAATGCTACTTTTTGATAAAATAGATTATATGTACAATAAGTCTTCAGAAAGCAAGTTAGATGTTATAATTGTTTCTGGAGTTGGTGGTGGTACAGGAAGTGGAATTTTATCGGATTTAACATATAATATTCGTGCTTATGTACGTGCAAAGAAATATACAGATATTCGTATAGGTGGATGTCTGCTTATGCCAGATGTATTATATGGAACAAAAGCTGTATATGATAATGCTGAATTAAAGGATACATTAAATGCTAACGGTTATGCAACATTAAAAGAAATTTCTCATTACATGAATATGGTTGAGAATAATGAGACATATACCTTTGAGAGCTATTCTCATAAGCTTACAATCAAGGAAGATATTTTTGATGCTTGTATGCTTGTATCTGGCAGAAAAGATGAATTAGGACATATTCCATCAGAGGTAATATATAGAGATACTGCTTATTTCTTATATAAACTAGCAACAAAAAAATATATTGGATTAAAAGACCGTGCTGGCAATAGACAGCTTATTAGAGATGTATTTCTTGATAAAAACGATGGTAATGCATTTAAGGTTATTAATGAAACAGATTATAGAGTACCAGTTAGAGAAATTGAAAACATATGTGAATATGAAGTCTTTGCAAAAGCATGGAAACGTTTGTATGTTGACTTATTTGATAAGACTGATGTTGTTTCTCGATTAGAAGGTGCCCTTAAAGAAATTGAAACATTTGTATCTGGTAAGCCAGGTGAGCCTATTGTTCTTAATGTAGAAGGCCTGATTAAAATGGGGCAGTTTTCTAAACCTACATATAAATCAATTAAGAAAAATACAGATGAAGTAAAGGACTCTATGGAACGACAACTTGGTACTGTAAAAACAAACGCATCTGAGATTGTTAAGAAATTAAAAGGCAATTTATGGACGAATATTTCTAAGTTTTTAGATTATTGTACTAATACATATGGACCATATGCAGTTATTAAGCTTATTGGTGCAAGTGGATTAGGTGGAAATGAAAAAGATACTGGTCTTATTAGTGAGATTAAGAGACTTTCTAATGTTGCATCTGATTATAGGCCATCAAGTGAATATAGCAGAATTATTGAGTCTATTAGAGATATTGTATCAAGAAGATTTTTTGCTTTCCCTTCAGCTAAAAGAGAAACAGAGGATGGATATTTTGATGCATTAACAAAGGATACCTTAGCAAAAGAACGTACAATTATTATGGATGAAATTGATGCAGATGATTTATTTGGAGATACAATAAGACTTCTTAGACAACGTGCTGAACAATTAGAAGATATATATGGTCAGTTTGGAGAAGATTTAAAGAATGCTATTGAGGAATTATCAAATACAGGTAATATGGTTATCGGTTATATGTTAAAGGATATCTCTCATCACGAATTCTTCCCATCTGATTATTTAACTGATGATAGAATTGTACAGTTTACAGATTCAGTAATTAAACTTCTTAACGAAAATGAAAACAAAATTTATCATGGTCAAGATGTAGAAGTTAAAGATGATATGGAGAGGATTTATAAAACACTCTTTACAGGTCTTGGTGCATATGCACCTGAAAAGCTTCTTACGGTAGCATTGGCTGCTGATAGTTTATCTCTTCAGGATGTAAATGTAATGTTTGTTTCCCCTACTAATGATGAACGTCAGAAAATAATGGGAGATTTTGCAAAAGCATTCATAGAAGGAACTCGTGAAAAGGTTGACAAGAAACAGCTTTGTATTATTAAAGAAGAAAGTGCTGATTTAAGACATAACAAATATATTTTCTTACCAGAATCAATGCCTTATTTTAGTAAAGCTGTAAAGGAATTGCTTATTAAAGAACCATATAATGAAAAAGAATCTTCTATTGTAATAGCAGATGGTGAAATAGAAATTTCCATTGATGATATGATTATTGATGTACCAATCAGCATGCTTTCTTGTGTTGATGAAATGTATGAAGCATATAAGTCTGTTGGTGATTATAAAGGATTACATATTAATGAATCGTCAATTGACATGAGAGAATATAATGAGTTAGTATAGTAACATAATATGAAAGCCTGGGAATACATTATTCTTGGGCTTTTGATTTCTTAAATTAAATATATTATTGTTGGAGAGTGTAATGGCAAGGAAATATTATGCAGTAAGGGTTGGCAAAATACCAGGAATATATAATACATGGTCCGAATGTGAAAAAATGGTTAAAGGCTACAAGGGAGCGATATATAAAAGTTTTTTAACATTAGACGAAGCAAAGAGCTTTCTAGGTGAAGAAACATCATATTTAAATAAAAATGAAAGTAATTCAGATGGTTTTTCAGCTTCAGGTGATAAATCAATTGACATAGAAAATAATTATTCATTTGTAGATGGTTCCTTTAATTCTTGTACAGGTGTATATGGATATGGAGGTTTTGTATTTTCGAATGGAAAAAAACATATTTTGCAGGGAAGTGGAAATGATAAAGAAATGGCTTCTATGAGAAATGTTGCAGGAGAAATATTAGGAGCTATGGCAGCTATTAAAAAGTCTATAGAATTAGGTATAGATTGTATTAATATATATTATGACTATATGGGAATTGAAATGTGGGCAAAAGGTCTTTGGAAATGTAATAAACAGGGAACAAAGGATTATCAGGATTTTATTAAAGAAAACCAAAGCAAAATAAAAATCAACTTTATTAAAATAAAAGGCCATTCTGGAGTAGAGGGAAATGAAGAGGCTGATATGCTTGCAAAAAAGGCAGTTGGTATTATATAAATACGAACTGCCTTTAATACTTGATTAAATATAATAAAAAACTGAACATACCGGTTATTGCAGCTAAAACAACAATTCCAATATACCAATATCCTAAAGCAAAACTTACAATAGCTGTAATGATTAGAAATATAAGCATACCAATTGTCATACCTGTTAGCGGTTTTATCATATTAGCATCTTGATGAGCTAATACAAAAACGATAAGGTAAATTAAGCTATATAGTATTATAAGTGAAATTAAAATAAGCATCTAAAATAACTCCTTACCATTATTTGAACATTTAAGTGAAAACCATAAATAATTAAACAAATATTACCACATTTTTGATTTTCTTTCAAGGTGTAAGGATTTGTGTTTCTTGACAAGTTCTATGAAATATGTTAAAAATAACTAAAATATTCAAAAAAATAAGTTATTTATATGACTAAATTTATTGAATATAGTCTAATTAGTAAGGTGGAAGTACAAATGAATAAATATATTGACAAATTGCTGAAATTTGGCAAAAATCGTGATTATGAGATTTTTTCTGTTAATTATAAGCCAGAACAAGATAATGAAACGAAAGATAATGAAGCATTAAAAAAATCAGTTAATGAAGAAAATAAAGCTTTATCTAATAACTCAGAAAATGATAAAAAAGATAATATTACTGTATGTCCAAAATGTAATGGCGAATTTGTTAAAGAAGAAATAAAAAATAATTTGAATGTATGCTTAGGCTGTGGTCATCATTTTGTGATTTCGGCTGAAAGACGTGTAAAATATTTAGTTGATCAGGGTAGTTTTAGACTCTTAAAGTGCAAGGTTGCATTTTCAAATCCACTTAATTATCCAGATTATGACAGCAAAATTAAATCTTTGCAGATGAAAACAGGATTAGAGGAAGCTGTTTATGCAGGTGTTGGAAAAATAAAGGGAAATGAAGCGGTTATTGCAGTTATGAGTAGCAAATTCTTAATGGGTAGTATGGGAATGGCTGTTGGTGAAAAGATTACCAATGCTATTGAATATGCTGATAAGAAAAAATTACCACTGATTATTTTTTGTGCAAGTGGTGGCGCAAGAATGCAGGAAGGTATATTATCGTTGATGCAGATGGCTAAAACAAGTGCTGCAATTGAAAAATTTACTAGCCATGGTGGCTTATATGTTTCTGTATTAACTCATCCTACTACAGGTGGTGTAACAGCAAGCTTTGCCACTTTAGGTGATATTACGTTGGCAGAACCAGGTGCATTAATTGGTTTTGCAGGTCCAAGAGTTATTGAACAGACTATTGGTCAAAAACTTCCAGAAGGCTTCCAAAGTTCTGAATTCCAAGTGGAACATGGATTTGTTGACAAAATTGTTTCAAGAGATGAAATGAGAGATACGTTAGGACATATTTTGTCATTGCATTCAGGTAGTAGGAGGTAAAACTAAATGATTAAGGAAATAGATACTCGTATAAACGAAATAGATGATGAGATAGAAAAAATTGTTAATACTGAACCTGTTGATGAGGTTCGTATGTATATTCTTAAAAAGGAAAGACATGATTTGGTTAAAATGTGCAAGGATCTAAATGCACATGACAAGGTATATCTTGCCAGACATAAAAAAAGACCTAAAATATCAGATTATATTGAAAATGTATTTGATGATTTCTTTGAACAACAGGGCGATGCTTTAGGAAAAGAAGATAGTAGTATTTTAGGTGGAATTGCAAGATTTGATGATATGCCAGTTACTGTTATTGGACATAGAAAAGGAAATAATCTCAACGAGAATTTAAAGTGCAATTTTGGTATGCCTGGTCCAGAGGGTTATAGAAAGGCTTTGCGTCTTATGAAACAGGCTGAAAAATTTGGAAGACCGATTATTACCTTTATTGATACTCCAGGTGCTTATCCGGGACTTGAAGCGGAAACAAATGGACAAGGAAGTGCCATTGCAGTTAATTTAGCAAAGATGAGTGCTCTTAAGGTGCCTGTAATTGCAATTGTTACTGGAGAAGGAAGTAGTGGTGGAGCATTAGCGATTGGTGTTGCCAATTCAGTGTTAATGTTTGAAAATGCAATTTATTCAATATTGTCGCCAGAAGGTTATGCTACAATTTTGTGGAAGGATTCCTCAAGAAGTGATGAAGCTTGTGATATGATGAAACTTACAGCACAGGATTTATATAACTTCCATGTTATTGATGATATTATCCCTGAACCTATAGGTGGTGCACATATGAATCCAAAGGCAGTATATAAAACCGTTGCAAAATATATTAGAAAAGAGCTTCAAAAATATGAAAAGATGGATGCAGATGCATTAGCAAAACATAGATACAAGAAGTTTAGAAATATTGATTCAGATTATATGAAATTGATTTAGTTTGTAGATAAATTAGGAGTAAAAATGTTAGTTAAAGATGGATTAAAAATTCTTGGAGTTGGTAGTTATATTCCACCTAAGGTTGTTACAAATGATGATTTAAGTAAAATTGTTGATACAAATGATGAGTGGATATCTACTAGAACAGGAATAAGACAAAGACATTTTGTCGAGAACGAAAGAAATCAGGATATGGCTATTGCTGCTGCAAAAATGGCATTAGAGGATTCTGGAATTGATAAAAATTTGGTTGGAGCGTGTATTGTTGCAACAATATGTCCAGATAATGTTACACCTTCAGTAGCTTGCTCTCTTCAAAAAGAATTAGAGCTACCTACTGATATACCTTGTTTTGACATAAATGCAGCATGTTCTGCTTTTATGTATGGATTGTCAATTGCAAGAGGCTTGCTCATGCAAAGTGATAAGAAATATGCGATTGTTGTAGGTACTGAAGTATTATCAAGAATACTTAATATGGAAGACAGAGGTACTTGTATATTGTTTGGTGACGGAGCAGGTGCAGCTGTTGTTGAATTATCAGATAATAAATTTTATAGCGTTTTAGGTTCTAAAGGTGAAGAAGATGTTATTAGATGTATAAACAAGGATGATGAAAGACGATACGTCACAATGAATGGTAGTGATGTATTCAAGTTTGCTGTTTTAACTGTACCAAAGGTATTAAAAGAATTATCTGATAAATCAGGTGTTACATTTGATGAAATCGATGCTTTCGTTTTACATCAGGCAAATAAGAGGATTATCGAAGCTGTTGCCAAAAAATGTAAACAGGATATGAGTAAATTCTTTATCAATTTAGATAAATATGGAAATACTTCATCAGCAAGTATCCCAATTGCATTAACTGAGATGAAACAAAACGGATTAATTAAACCAGGTATGAAAATGCTTTGCGTAGGATTTGGAGCTGGCCTTACTTGGGGTGGCGTATATTTAGAATGGTAAGGAGAGCATAAAAATGAGATTAAATGAGTTTCTTGGAATTAAATACCCAATTATTCAGGGAGGAATGGCTAACATTGCGACAGGTGCATTTGCAGCTGCTGTTTCAAATGCAGGTGGATTAGGCCTTATTGCATCGGGTGGAATGAACGCTAATCAGTTAAGAGAAGAAATAATAAATTGCAGAAAATTAACTGACAAAACATTTGGTGTTAATTTAATGCTCATGAATCCTGATGCTGAAAATATTGCTAATATGTTAGCAGAAGAAAAAGTTGATGTTATTACAACTGGTGCAGGCAGTCCTGAAAAATATGTAGATATGTGGAAAAAATCAGGAAGTAAAGTTATACCTGTAGTATCAAGTGTTGCTTTAGCAAAGAAAATGGAAAAGATTGGTGTTGATGCAGTAATAGCAGAAGGTGGAGAAAGCGGTGGTCATGTAGGCGAAATGACTACTATGACTCTTGTTCCAATGGTAGTGGACGCTCTTTCTATTCCTGTTATTGCAGCAGGTGGTATTGCAGATGGTAGACAGTTGGTTGCTGCACTTTCCCTTGGGGCAATTGGTGTGCAGGTTGGTACATGTCTTCTTGTTAGTGAAGAATGTCCAATTCATGACAACTATAAGCAAGCTGTAATTAAAGCAAAGGATAATGGTACAGCAGTTACAGGTAGATCAGCTGGTGCTCCTGTTAGAATTATCAAAAATCAACTTTCAAGAGAATATCTTAAGCTTGAAGCAGAAGGTACAAGCAGAGATGAGCTTGAGCAATTTACATTAGGCTCATTAAGAAGAGCTGTTTTTGATGGTGATACAAAGATGGGCTCATTAATGGCAGGTCAGGTTTGTGGTATGCTTAATGAGATTAAGCCTGTGGCTGTTATTTTAGATGAACTATATAATGGTGCAAAAGAAGAATTAAGAAAATTAGCTGAGGAAGCATTATAAAATATATTGAGAGGTTATTTATGAAGATAGGATTTTTATTTGCTGGTCAAGGTAGTCAGCATGCGGGAATGGGTAAAGATTTATATGAATCAGAGCCATTATTTAGAGAAACTTTTGATAATTTATCATTGGATTTTGATGTAAAAGAATGTTGCTTTACTGATGCAGAAGGCAAGATTGGACAGACAAGATATACACAACCTTGTATGGTTGCCTTTGCAGTTGGTGTTACTAAAGTATTAAAGAGCAAAGGAATAATTCCATCAATTGCGGCAGGTCTTTCATTAGGCGAATATTCGGCTCTTTATTCAGCAGGAGTATTTGATGAGAATCAGGTTGTTTCTCTTGTTGCATATAGAGGTAAATCTATGGAAGAAGCAGTATCTGGTAGAGAAACAGGTATGATAGCTGTAATGAATTTAGATAGAGAGATAATAAAAGAATGTTGCAAACAGGCTCAAGAAGAATTTTCAGATTCTGAATTTAACGTTGCTGAAGTTGCAAACTATAATACACCTATTCAGGTAACTGTAGCTGGTGATAAGAAGTGTATTGAAAGAGCTGGTGAACTTATGCTTGAAAGAGGGGCAAAGAGAATTGTGCCTGTTGCTGTAAGCGGACCTTTTCATACATCATTAATGAAGCCTGCTGGTGATAAACTAGCAGAGCGATTCAAAAACGAGCAATTTGGAAAAATGGAGCATCCAGTGGTGTTTAATGCAACAGGAAAAGAATTAGAAGCTGGAAAAACTATTCCTGAAATGCTAGAGATTCAAGTTCAAAGTAGTGTTTATTTTGAAGATTCTATAAGATATATGATAGAAAATGGTGTTGATACATTTGTAGAAATTGGACCTGGTAAAACTTTAAGTGGTTTTGTTAAAAAGGTTTCAAGAGATGTAGCTACGTATAATGTTGAGGATGTTGAGAGTCTTAATAAAACTATTGAAGCATTAGCAAATTAATTTTTAATCAATGCCAGAAAGGAAATAATTATGTTATTAGATAATAAAACTGCTATTGTGACAGGTGGTAGTAGAGGAATAGGTAGAGCAATATGTATTAATTTAGCGAAGGAAGGAGCTAATATTGTAACATGTTATTCTAACGGTGCCGATGCTGCAAATGAAACTGTTAAGATGTGCGAAGAATTTGGTGTTAAAGCAATTGCTGTTAAAGCAAATGTTGCTTGTGAAGCTGACGTAGAAGCATTAGTTAACAAGGCAAAGGAAGAGTTTGGTAGCATTGATATATTGGTTAATAATGCTGGAATTACAAAAGATAATTTAATGCTTAAGATGACAAGTGATGACTTTTCAGATGTAATTGATACTAATCTTAAAGGTGCATTTATGATGTTAAAACATGTTTCAAAGATTATGTTGAGACAAAAGAGTGGACACATTATTAATATATCAAGTGTAGTTGGTTTGAGAGGAAATGCAGGTCAGGTTAATTATTCAGCAAGTAAAGCTGGTATGATTGGCATGACAAAATCAGCAGCAAAAGAACTTGGTTCAAGGGGAATTACTGTAAATGCAGTCGCTCCTGGATTTATTGAAACAGATATGACAGCAAAATTACCAGAAAGTGTTGTTTCGGAAAATCTTAAATCAATTCCAATGAAATGCTTGGGTAATGTTAATGATGTTGCAAATTTAGTCGCGTTCCTAGGTTCAGATAATGCTAGATATATTACAGGACAGGTTATCTGTGTTGATGGTGGAATGGCAATGTAAAGGAGAAATGTATGCGTAGAAGAGTAGTAATAACTGGAATGGGCACTATAAACCCAATTGGAAATAATCTTGAAGATTCATGGAATAATGCAAAAAAAGGTATGTGTGGTATTGCACCAATTACACAGATAGATACAGAAAACCATGCTGTTAAGTTAGCAGGAGAAGTAAAGGATTTTGCACCTGAAGATTACATAGATAAAAAAGATGCAAGAAGAATGGACAGGTTTTCTCAACTTGCAATTGCTTCTGCTGTTCAAGCTTTTGAAGATAGCAAGCTTGATATTACAAAAGAAGATGCTGAAAGATGTGGTGTGATTTTTTCAAGTGGTATTGGTGGACTTAAAACAATAGAGTCTAATTTCTTAACTGGACAAAGAAGAGGTTTTGATAAAATTTCCCCTTTCTTTATTCCTATGACAATATCTAATATGGCTGCTGGAAATATAGCAATTAGAGTTGGATTTAAGGGCCTTTGTACATGTGTAGTTACTGCATGTGCTAGTTCTAGTAATGCAATAGGAGATGCCTTCCATTATATTAGAGATGGATATGCAGAGGTTATGCTTTGTGGTGGTGCAGAAAGCTGTGTTTCTGAACTTGGTATTGGTGGATTTACATCAATGCAAGCGCTCAATACAACAGATGATCCAAATAGAGCTTCTATTCCTTTTGATAAGGAAAGAGCTGGATTTGTAATGGGTGAAGGAGCAGGTACTCTTATTCTTGAGGAATATGAGCATGCTAAAGCTCGTGGTGCTAAAATATATGCTGAGGTTGTTGGCTATGGTGCAACTTGTGATGCCCATCATATTACTGCCCCTCTTTCTGATGGATCAGGTGGAGCTGCTGCAATGAATATGGCAATAAAGGATGCTGGAATTACACCAGAGGATGTTGGATATATTAATGCTCATGGTACTTCAACACATCTTAATGATGCATGTGAAACTGCAGCAATTAAGTTATCATTTGGTGAGCATGCGTATAAGCTTATGGTTAGTTCTACAAAGTCTATGACTGGACACTTATTAGGTGGTAGTGGTGCAATTGAAGCAATATTTACAACAATGGCATTGAAGGATGGATTTATTCCGGCTACAATTAATTACAAGGTTCCAGATGAAGAATGCGATCTTGATATTGTTCCTAATGAAGGAAGAAATGTTCAAGTGGAATATGCTATATCAAACTCATTAGGTTTTGGTGGACATAACGCAAGTGTATTATTCAAGCATTTTGCAGAATAGTTTATATTTTAGGAGATAAGTTAATGGAATTAAATTCAAATCAGATACAAGAAATTCTTCCTCACAGATATCCATTTTTATTGGTGGATAGAATAACAGAATGTGAACCAGGAAAATATGCAAAAGGAATTAAGTGTGTTTCTGTAAATGAAATGCAGTTTTGTGGACATTTTCCACAGCAGCATGTTATGCCAGGTGTACTTGTTATTGAGGCACTTGCTCAGGTTGGTGCTATTGCTTTATTGACTGAAGAAGAAAATAAAGGGAAGATTGCATTTTTTGGTGGAATAAAAAATGCTAGATTTAAGAGACAAATTATTCCTGGAGATGTAATCGAAATGGAATGTGAGCTAACTGAGAGAAAAGGACCTATTGGAAGTGGCAAGGCTGTGGCAAAGGTTGATGGAAAGGTTGCCGTTGTTGCAGAACTGACATTTGCTGTATAGAATGATATTGAAGAGCTAGTAAAGCTAGCTCTTTAATTTTTTTGTAGATTTTTTTCCTTTTATGAGATATTATCTCTAATTGGAAGAATTATATTAAAAAACATAAATAGCAACTGTTGGTATAGTACGTTTCAAAATGGTTTAGGAGTTAAGTATGAGTAAAGAGAATAAGAAACAGAATAAGAAACAGACAAGCTGTGATAGCTGTGCTTATTATATGTATGACGATGAGTATGAATGTTATGTATGTGATGTTAATCTTGATGAAGATGAAATGGCTCATTTTATGTCAGATACGTTTTATAACTGTCCATATTATAAGTATGGTGATGAGTATAGTGTAGTAAGAAAACAGATGTAGGGGATTATTATGAAAAATGTTGTATTAATTGGAATGCCAGGAGCTGGAAAAAGTACTATAGGAGTATTGTTGGCAAAAACAATAAATTATAGATTCATTGATTCAGATTTAATTATTCAAAATTCAGATGGAAGAATGTTATATGAAATTATTAATCAGGATGGAATAGACGAATTTCTTAAATTGGAAGATAGAATTGTTAGTGAGATAAATGTAACTAACACAGTTATTGCAACTGGTGGAAGTGTTATTTTTGGTGAGAATGCAATGAAGCACTTAAAAGAAATAGCTTGTGTTATTTATATTAAACTTGACTGTGAAGAAATTGTTAGACGTGTTAAAAATATCAAAACCCGAGGTATTGCAATGAACAAAGGCGAAACTATTAAAGATGTGTATAATTGTAGAGTTCCATTATATGAGAAATATGCTGACATAGTTGTAGATTGCAATAACTTAAATGTAGAGGACTCTGTAGAAAAAATATATAAATCTTTAAAACAATTTTTGTAGTTCTATTATGGAAATATATTACATAAATGTTACAATATGTTGCGTAAAAATTAATAAAAGGCTGGAAATTTTCAATATATTGTGTTATACTTCCTCTCATAGTGCAAATTACAAAGAAGGGAATGAAGTATCTTGTTATTGCGAAATATTTTCAAAAAATTAATAGTTGGCATTTTAGTTGCTGTTATTGCAATTTGTCTAATGCCAATAAATTCAGTTAAAGACAGCAATGTATATGCATCGGTGAATGAACCGGTTGTAATTGTTTTAGATCCGGGGCATGGCGGTAGTGATTGTGGTGCTAACTCGTATAATACTAAGACTATGGAGGCAGACATAAACTGGAAAATAGCTGTCGAACTAGAAAAGTATTTAAATCAGTACGAGAATGTTGTTGTGTATAAAACTAGAGATAACTATACAACAACAATGGGATTAGGTGCACGAGTAAATTTTGTTGAAAGTGTTGGTGCTGATTTATGTGTTAGCTTACATAACAATTCTGGTGGTGGTTCTGGTACAGAGGTATATAAATCAATTGTAGAACCATTTTCGTCAAATACTAATCAAATGTGTTTAGAAATCATGAGTAATTTAACTTCATTAGGTTTTCGTTATAGAGGTGTAAAAACAAGAAGATCTACACTTAGCTCAACACCTGATGATGATTGGTTGACTATGTTATGCGGGCCTATTTCTGTCGGCATTCCATCTATTTTAATTGAACATGGTTTTGTTGATAACGCACATGATGCTAATATATTAAAATCAAAATATAAAGAAATAGCAGCAGCAGATGGTAGAGCAATTGTTAATTATTTTAACTTAAAGAAAAAAGGTGATGGACCAACAACAAATCCAACATTAGAGGTTACGCCATATATGCAATCTTATGGATTTATGGCCACTCAGCCAAATGGAATGATTGCAGGTTTTTCACAGTATAGAAAAGGTGATCATAGAGATAAACGTTTAGAAGGTTTTAAAATTGCTCTTAATAACGAAGGATATAGCGGAAATGTATTGTACAATGCTTACATTCAAGGACAAGGCTGGTCTGGAGAGGTAGCAAATAATCAATTTGCTGGTACACAAGGTGAAGCAAAAGCTGTTGAAGCAATTAAAGTTCGTTTGGATGGCGAAATGGAAAAGTTTTATGATATTTATTACCGAGTATGTTCAGGTGATAAAGGATGGACTGGATGGGCAAAAAATGGTAACCCCGCAGGTCGAGTTAATTTTAATTCTAAAACTAGAGCTATTCAGGTTAAGCTTGTGTTAAAAGGCGAGGAAGCCCCTGGCTCAACATCAAATGCATATGAGAAAATGGGAAGAGCCCCTGAGGATGCTAAAGTAGCATACTATACACATGTACAAACTTATGGTTGGGAAAAAGAGGAAGCTTACGATGGAAAAACAAGTGGTACAACACATAAGAGTAAACGTCTTGAAAGTATTTCTATAAGAAATAATACTAAGATAGAAGGAGACATAGAATATCAGGTACATTGTCAAACATATGGTTGGATGAATTATGTTAAAAATGGAAAATATGCAGGAACAGAAGGTGAAGGTAAGCGACTCGAAGCAATAAAGATTAGACTTACTGGAAAGCTAAAAGAAACATATGATGTATATTACCGTGTACATGCTCAAACATATGGTTGGCTTGATTGGGCAAAAAATGATGAACCAGCAGGTACAAGCACATATGGTAAACGTTTAGAGGCAATTGAAATCCAATTTGTTAAAAAAGGAGATAAAGCTCCAGGAAATGTTAAACAACCATATATTTCACCATTGGTATCATATAGAACTCACGTTCAGACATTTGGATGGCAAAAGAATGTAAAGGATGGAGAAGTGAGTGGAACAAGCGGTCTTTCAAAACGTTTGGAAGGTATTATAATTGAAAATAATACAGGATTATCTGGTGGATTTGAATATCAGGTACATTGTCAAACATATAGTTGGCTTCCATATGTAAAAGATGGCCAGATGGCTGGTACTGAAGGACAATCAAAACGTCTTGAAGCCATTAGAATTAAGCTGTATGGTGAGTTGGCAGAAAAATATGATGTTTATTACAAAGTACATTGTCAATCATATGGCTGGCTAGATTGGGCTAAAAATGGTGAAAGTGCAGGTTCTGAAGGCTTGGCTAAACGTCTTGAAGCAATACAGATTGTTTTAGTTAAGAAGGGAGGTAAAGCTCCTGGAAAAACAACTACTTGCTTTATAAATAACGGAATAAGTTTAAATAGTGAAATAGCAACTGATTTAGATGCAACTGAAATAGATGAAATATATTAATATTTCGTTACATTAAATAAACATATTAGAGAATACTACTTCTTAAGTAAATTAAGGAGTAGTATTTTTTATGTTTGATAGAATTAGAACAGATTTAGCTTTGGAACTAAAAGATAAACATATTGATAAAAATAAATGTGATGGAATAGTAGTAAAAGAATGTATTGTTGAAGGTAATATTAAAGAAACAACAATAAATATACTAGATGACGAAACATCTAAAATAATAGGAAAACCTATTGGCAAATATATCACGCTAGAAAATAAAAGCTTGTCAAAGGATGATATATCAATTAATGAAAATTTTGTACATGGATTATGGAGAAATTTGAAGGAGTTAGTTGGAAATGCAAATAATATTCTTGTTGTTGGTTTAGGAAACAGAAATGTAACTCCTGATGCTCTAGGTCCTCTTGTTATTGATAATTTGTACGTCACAAGACATATACATGATGATATTTGTAAAACAAAAGCAATATCTGCCATAGCTCCAGGTATTTTAGAGCAAACTGGAATTGAAAGTCAAAGTTATATTAAAGCAATATGTGATGAGATTAATCCTAATTTGGTAATAGTGATAGATGCCCTTGCTGCAATGGAACCAGGTAGAATAAATACTACAATTCAAATATCAGATACGGGAATATGTCCAGGTTCAGGTGTTGGAAACAACAGAGTAAGGATAGATGAAAATACTATAGGTGTAAAGGTTATAGCTATTGGTGTTCCAACTGTAATATCAGAAATATCAATAATTGGTAGATATATAGATTTGTTTATTGATAAAAATAAACTTGATGATAACGGATTATACTTTGACTTTGATGATTTAGATAATCTATGTAAAGTATTTGTTACACCTCAAAATATAGATTTGGCAATAAAAAGAATAAGTTATACCATATCTGAAGCTATAAATAAATTACTATAATGTTTGTATATAATAAAGTAATACATCATATAATTTACTATGAAAAAAAATCAGAAAAATAACATCATAGTATTAGTATTATTGATATGTGTGGAATGTATGAATGTAACGTTAATGTTTTATGAATACCCCATATATGTAGTAAATAAATTAAAAAAAATAATTTGTCCAATATGTGATAGTATGTCTTTTCAAAAAAACTTTGAGGACGAAATATTTCCTAGTATAAATACAAAAAAAGATGAGATAGGATTAATTAATAATAAAATAAGTATAAAATCAAAAATAGGTACTATTAGTGATGCTGATGAATTAATTCTCGAATGTGAAGATACAAAAGATGATTCAAGTAAAACAAATTATAATGAAACAAATAATTCAATTAGTTTTCCTGATGATAACTCAGTCTATAATAATGAGGAAAATTTAAAAACAGATACTTATGAAGATAGTATAACAAATGATAATAATAGTAATGATAATACGAATATAGACTATAAAGATAATACGGGTAACGATTCCATAAATACATTTGCTTTTAACAATAATGGAATAAATTATACAAGAGAGGAATTGGCTGATTATGATTTTTTGGTAGCAAATTGTTATTCGATTGATAGTACAACAAGTGTTACTAAAGAAGAACTAGATACAAATGTATTGCTTAATAAGGATTTAACTGTTGATATAAGTAAAGATGAATATAAAGTATTAATATATCATACCCATGGAAGTGAGACATTTTCAGATAGCAGGCCTGGTGTTTCTGAAGATACAGTAATAGGTGTGGGAGATGAATTAACTAGAATTCTCGAAGAAGATTATGGAATAAAAACATATCACGATAGAACGGTGTATGATATGGTAGATGGTAAACTTGATAGAAGCTTAGCATATGATTTTGCCTCAGAAGGAATAGATGAAATATTATTGGAGAATCCATCAATTGAAGTTGTTTTAGATATTCATAGAGATGGTGTTAGGGATGATGTTTATTTAACTAGGGTAATTGATGGACGAAAAACTGCACAGATAATGTTTCTAAATGGTGTTAGCAGGACAAATTCAAATGGAGATATTGATTATCTTTACAATCCGAATAAAATAGATAATTTGAGCTTTAGCTTACAAATGCACTTGAAAGGCAAAGAGATGTACGGAGACCTTATGCGAAGAATATATATAAGAGGTTACTGCTTTAATTTAGATAAAATGCCAAGAGCGGCATTAATTGAGGTAGGAGCTCAAACTAACACTGTTGAAGAGGCAAAAAATGCAATGATACCATTAGGTGCAATTATATATAGAGAGCTTACAGAAAAATAGATTGTCAGCATATATTTTATTATGATATACTTTAACGAGATATGCGTAATTTTATGCAATAAAATACATTGAGAGGTAAAATAGATGAGCCATTTGGATCAGAGTAAAATTAGAAATTTTTGTATTATTGCTCATATAGATCATGGAAAGTCAACTTTGGCTGACAGAATTATTGAGAAAACAGGATTATTAACTAGTAGAGAAATGCAGAATCAGGTTCTAGATAATATGGATCTTGAAAGAGAACGTGGAATTACTATTAAGGCCCAATCTGTAAGAATTATATATAAAGCAAATGATGGTCAGGAGTACATATTTAACCTTATAGATACTCCAGGACATGTGGATTTTAATTATGAAGTATCCAGAAGCTTAGCAGCATGCGAGGGAGCTATTTTAGTTGTTGATGCTGCGCAGGGTATAGAGGCACAGACACTTGCTAATGTATATCTTGCGGTAGATCATAATTTGGATGTAATGCCAGTAATCAATAAAATTGATTTACCTTCTGCAGAACCAGAACGAGTAATTAATGAAATTGAGGATGTAATTGGTATTGAGGCGCATGATGCTCCACTTATTTCAGCAAAAAATGGAATAAACATTGAAGAAGTACTAGAGCAAATTGTAACAAAAATACCTGCACCTAATGGTAATGTTGATGCTCCGTTTAAGGCGCTTATTTTTGATAGTCTTTATGATGCATATAAGGGTGTTATTATTTTCTGTCGTGTATTTGATGGAGTTGTTAAAAAAGGCTCAAAAATAAGAATGATGGCAACAAAGGCTGAGGCTGAAGTTGTTCAGGTAGGTATTTTTGGAGCTGGACAATTTATTCCATGTGAAGAATTATCTGCAGGTATGGTTGGTTATATTACTGCCAGCTTAAAAAATGTTAGTGATACAACGGTAGGTGATACAGTTACAGACGCCGAGAATCCTTGTGAAGAGGCTCTACCAGGTTACAAAAAAGTAAATCCTATGGTTTATTGTGGACTTTATCCAGCAGATGGCGCGAAATATCCTGATTTAAGAGATGCATTAGAAAAATTGCAATCAAATGACGCAGCATTAAGCTTTGAGCCAGAAACTTCTATTGCTCTCGGTTTTGGATTTAGATGTGGCTTTTTAGGATTACTTCATCTTGAGATTATTCAGGAAAGACTAGAGAGAGAGTATAATTTAGATTTAGTAACTACGGCTCCTGGTGTTATTTACAAAGTATACAAAACTGACGGTGAAGTAATTGAGTTAACTAACCCATCAAATCTTCCAGATCCGTCAACAATTGAATATATGGAGGAACCTTTTGTTTCAGCAGAAATAATGGTTACAACAGAATATGTTGGAGCCATAATGCAGCTTTGCCAGGAAGGAAGAGGCGTATATAAGAGTATGGAATATATGGAAACAACTAGAGCGTTATTAAAGTATGACTTACCGCTCAATGAGATAATATATGATTTCTTTGATGCTCTTAAATCACGTTCAAGAGGATATGCTTCTTTTGACTATGAAATGAAAGGGTATGTTAAGTCTGATTTAGTTAAATTAGATATATTAATTAATAAAGAAGAGGTTGATGCATTATCCTTTATTATTCATAAGGATACGGCTTATGAGCGAGGAAGAAAGATGTGTGAGAAGCTTAAAGAGGAGATTCCAAGACACCTCTTTGAAGTTCCAATACAAGCTGCAATCGGTAGCAAGGTTATTGCACGAGAAACAGTTAAGGCAATGCGAAAAGACGTATTAGCAAAATGTTATGGTGGAGATATTTCTAGAAAACGTAAACTTTTAGAGAAGCAAAAAGAAGGAAAGAAGAGAATGCGTCAGGTAGGTAATGTTGAGATACCACAGAAGGCATTTATGAGTGTTCTTAAATTAGATGAGGAGTAGATATACTAATGAAGAGATATGTTAGCCTTTATATTCATATTCCGTTTTGTGCAGTAAAATGTAAGTATTGTGATTTTCTTTCGTTTGATGGTGAAAGCTATGGAACAATGCTTAGGTATGTTGATTCATTATGTCAAGAAATAAAGCTCTATGAGCCTATTGTAGGAGATTACTCTGTTAGAAGTATATTTATTGGCGGTGGAACACCTTCTTTATTAGATGAGTCATTGATTACTAATATTATGGCTTACATTAGAAGAGCGTTTACTGTTGAAAAAGATGCAGAGATAACAATTGAAGCTAATCCGGGAACGTTAAGGCATCAAAAACTTATTGGATATAAAAAAGCAGGTATTAATCGAATTAGTATTGGGCTTCAGTCTGCAGATGACGATATGCTCAAAAAATTAGGTAGATTACATAATTTTGACCAGTTTGTTGCAAGCTACAAAGCTGCAAGACGAGTTGGATTTGATAATATTAATATTGATATTATGTCAGGACTGCCAGGACAAACTATTCACACCTATGTAGATACTTTATCAAGAGTAATTGATTTTGATCCGGAGCATATTTCAGCTTATTCTCTTTCTATTGAAGAGGGAACACCTTTTGCAAATGATCCATCTATTATTGAAAGTCTTCCACCGGAAATGATTGATAGAAGAATGTATGAGATAACAAAAAAACTTTTATCTGCAAATGGATATGATAGATATGAGTTTTCAAATTATGCTAAACCTGGATATGAATGTAAACATAATATGGTATATTGGACAGGTGGAGAATATATTGGGTTTGGATTAGGGGCGTCATCTTATTTTCAAGGAAAACGATTTAATAACACGAGAGATATTGCTGGATACATTTCTTTGATGGAAGAAACAGGAGATTTATTTGTTGCGAATGATAATCTCGAAAAATTATATAATGATATCACTAACAAATTAAGAGAAAATATAACTCATATATATATTGATTCAAGGATGGAAGAGTTTATGTTTTTAGGTCTTAGAATGACATGTGGTATAAGTAGATATGACTTTGAAGAACGTTTCAATAAGGATGTATTTGAAGTGTATGGCCCAGTATTGAATAAGTATATTGACGAAGGTTTTATTGCGATGTATGAAGATAGGATTTATCTGACTGATAAAGGCATTGATGTTAGTAATGTAATATTAGCGGATTTCTTATTAGATAAATAAATATAACCTATAATAAAGATAGTTGCAGTATTTTTTGCATATAATATTTTCAAACTATCTTTATTATAGGCTTTTTTGTTTTTTCACAATTTTTTATATAAATTAAAAGAAAATGCCTTGACAAACGGTGGTTACAATGATAAATTAACAATAAAGATTAGCACTCGAAAAAGATGAGTGCTAATAAACAAGAAAGGATGATTGAATGGAGTTAGATGAACGAAAAAAAATAATTCTTAAAGCAATCATTGCTAATTATCTTGAAACAGGTGAGCCAGTTGGTTCAAGAACTATTTCTAAATATTCCAATCTAAATTTAAGTTCAGCTACAATTAGGAATGAGATGGCTGATTTAGAGGAAATGGGATATATTATTCAACCTCATACATCGGCAGGAAGAATTCCTACTGATGCAGGATACAGATTCTATGTTGATAGAATTATGGAAGATAAAGAAGAAATAGCAGAAGAGAAAGCTTCATTGTTAGAAAGAGTTGATAGGATGGAGCTATTGCTTAAGCAGGTTGCAAAAGTATTAGCTACAAATACCAATTATGCTACTATGGTTACTGCTCCAAAATATAGCAAGACAGTTAAATTTATTCAGCTGTCAAAGGTTGATAAAGATAATTTATTGGCTGTTATAGTTGTAGATGGCAATATAATTAAGAACCAGATGATTAGAGTTGATGTTGAACTTGATAATGAAGATGTATTGAAATTCAACATTTTACTTAATACATTTCTACAAGGAGCAAGCTTGGAGGATATTAATCTTGAGATGATTCAAGCTATGAAGAAGCAAGCTGGTGAATATGAAGGATTTTTAGATCAGATATTCAAAGGTATAGTAGAAGCAATTCATGATGCTAATGAACTTGAAATATATACAAGTGGAGCTACAAACATTCTTAAGTATCCGGAACTTGGTGATATAACAATAACAAGTGGATTACTTGAAGCCTTCGAAGAAAAGAGTGGTCTTACTCATTTATTAGAGCAGACAACAGATGACGAGAATTCAGACATTCAGGTTTATATCGGTGATGAAACACAGGAACAACATTTAAAGGATTGTTCTTTAATTACAGCAACATATAAGATGCCAGAAGGTGCTAAAGGCAAGATAGGTATTATCGGACCAAAGAGAATGGATTATAAAAAGGTAGTCAATACGTTAAAAAATTTAACGATTGAATTAGATGAAATTTTTAATAAGGGTAAAGAGGTGAATGATCATGGCAAAGGCTAGTACTAATCCTGAAAAAACAAATAACACAGCTGAAGAAACTGTTACAACTGCAACTGACATTAACGAAGGAACAGATGTGAAAGTTAATGAGACTCAGGATGTACAAGAAGTAAAAGAAGAAGCTAGACCAAAGCCTGTTCCAAAGGGAAGTAGAAGAGGAAGTAAGGCTCTTGTAATGGAACTTGAGAAAACAAAAGAATTAGCAGCTGACAACGAAGAAAAGTATAAGAGATTGTTAGCAGAATTCGAGAATGCAAGACAAAGAAATGAAAAAGAAACAAAGAAAATGTATGACTTTGGTGCAAAGGATTCATTAGAAAAATTACTTCCTGTTGTAGATAATTTTGAAAGAGCACTTGCAAGTATACCAGAAGAAGACAAGAACAGAGCTTTTGAGCAAGGTGTTGATATGATTTATAAGCAGTTAATGGCTGCTTTTGAATCAATTGGTGTAAAGCCAATGAATGCTGAAGGTACACAATTTGATCCTGAATTCCACAATGCAGTTATTCATATAGAAGATGAGAACTATGGTGAGAATACAGTTGTTGAGGAAATGCAAAAAGGATATATGTATAAGGATCAGGTGCTTAGACATAGCATGGTTAAAGTAGCAAATTAATTTTTTAATAATAAATGGAGGAATGAAAAATGGGTAAAATTATAGGAATCGATTTAGGTACAACAAATTCATGTGTAGCTGTAATGGAAGGTGGTAAGCCAGTTGTTATTACAAATGCTGAGGGTGCAAGAACAACTCCATCTATAGTTGCATTTACAAAAACTGGCGAAAGAGTTGTAGGTGATGCTGCAAAACGTCAGGCTGTTACTAATGCAGATAAGACAATTGCTTCAATTAAGAGACATATGGGATCTGATTATAAAGTAAATATTGATGATAAGAAATATTCACCACAGGAAATCTCCGCAATGATATTACAGAAGCTTAAATCTGATGCTGAAAGCTATATTGGTGAGAAGGTAACAGAGGCTGTTATAACAGTTCCTGCTTACTTTACAGATGCACAGAGACAGGCAACTAAGGATGCTGGTAAGATTGCAGGTCTTGATGTTAAGAGAATTATCAACGAGCCAACAGCTGCTGCACTTTCTTATGGTCTTGATAACGAAGAAGAGCAGAAGATTATGGTGTATGACCTTGGTGGTGGTACTTTCGATGTATCTATCATTGAAATCGGTGATGGTGTAATCGAAGTTCTTGCTACAGCTGGTGATAACAAGCTTGGTGGTGATGACTTTGATAATGCTATTACAGAGTATATGTTAGCTGAGTTTAAGAAAACAGAAGGTGTTGATCTTTCTAACGATAAGATGGCAATGCAAAGACTTAAGGAAGCAGCTGAGAAAGCAAAGAAAGAGCTTTCATCTGCTACAACAACTAATATTAATCTTCCTTTCATTACTGCAACAGATGAAGGACCAAAGCACTTTGATATGGATTTAACAAGAGCTAAATTTGATGAGCTTACAGCTCATTTAGTTGATAAGACAAGAACTCCAGTACAGACTGCTCTTAAGGATGCTGGACTTACTGCTTCAGAGCTTGACAAGGTTCTTCTTGTTGGTGGTTCAACTCGTATTATTGCAGTTCAGGAAATGGTTAAAAAGCTTACTGGTAAGGAGCCATTCAAGGGAATTAACCCAGATGAGTGTGTAGCAATTGGTGCATCTATTCAGGGTGGTAAGCTTGCTGGTGATGCAGGTGCAGGTGAAATTCTTCTTCTTGATGTAACTCCACTTACACTTTCAATTGAAACTATGGGTGGTATTGCAACTCACCTTATTGAGAGAAATACAACAATTCCTACAAATAAGAGCCAGATTTTCTCAACTGCTCAGGATAATCAGGATGCTGTTGATATCAACATTGTACAGGGTGAAAGAGAATTTGCTAGAGATAATAAGAGCCTTGGTAGATTTAGACTTGATGGTATCGCTCCAGCAAGACGTGGTGTTCCACAGATTGAGGTTACATTTGATATTGATGCAAATGGTATTGTAAATGTATCTGCTAAGGATCTTGGAACTGGTAGAGAACAGCATATAACAATTACTTCAGGTACTTCACTTTCAGATGAAGATATCGAAAGAGCAGTTAAAGAAGCTGCTGAGTATGAGGCTTCAGATAAGAAACGTAAGGAAGCTATTGAAGTTAGAAATGATGCAGATGCTATGGTATTCCAGACTGAAAGAGCTCTTTCAGATGTTGGTGATAAGCTTTCTGATTCTGAAAAGAGCCAGGTTGAGGCTGACTTAAAGGCTCTTAAGGAAATCGTTGAAGGAACTGACCCAGAAGCAATGACAGATTATGATGTAGAAAAGATTAAGGCTAGTAAGGAAACACTTATGAATAGTGCTCAGGCTTTATTTGCAAAATTATATGAGCAGAATGGCCCTGGTGCTAATGCTGGCACTGGAACAGGAACTCCAGATTATTCTGATGATTCAGATGTAGTTGATGCTGATTATAAAGAAATCTAATCGAACATTTTGAAAGTGATATAGGTGAGTAAGGATGGCAGATAAAAGAGATTATTATGAGGTACTTGGTGTTTCACGAGGTGCCTCAGATGCAGAGATAAAAAAGGCTTATCGTCAAGTCGCAAAGAAATATCATCCAGATACTAACCCAGGTGATGCTGAGGCTGAAGCGAAATTTAAGGAGGCTGCGGAGGCATATTCTGTATTAAGTGATCCTGACAATAGGGCAAAGTATGACCAGTTTGGTCATGCTGCCTTTGAGCAGGGTGGAGCAGGCGGTCCTGGCGGATTTGGAGGATTTGACTTTAGTGATATGGGAGATATCTTCGGAGATATTTTTGGAGATATGTTTGGTGGCGGCTCAAGATCTCGTCAGTCAAATGGACCAGTACGTGGCGCAAATATTAAAACTACAGTACGTGTTTCTTTTGAAGAAGCTGTTTTTGGTACTCAGGAAGAACTCGAGTTACCACTTAAGGATGAATGTGAAGTATGTAAGGGAACTGGTGCACAACCAGGTCACAAACCAGAAACTTGTCCAAAGTGTGCTGGTAAAGGTCAGGTTGTTTACACACAGCAGTCTTTATTTGGAATGGCTAGAACAGTTCAGGCATGTCTCGACTGTGGTGGTTCAGGAAAGATGATTAGATATAAGTGTAGCAACTGCGCAGGAACTGGATATGTAAAGAGCAAGAAGAAGATTCAGGTTGCTATCCCAGCTGGTATTGATAATGGACAGAGTATTAGAATTAAAGCAAAAGGTGAACCAGGTATAAATGGTGGTGAAAGAGGAGATTTGCTTGTTACTGTATTGATTGACAGACATCCAATTTTTCAACGTCAGGAGTATGATTTGTATTCTTCAGAGCCAATTAGCTTTACACAGGCTGCTTTAGGTGGAAGAGTTACAATTAATACAATTGACGGACCATACGATTTAGATATTAAACCAGGTACACAAACAGATACAAAGGTTAAGCTTAAAGGAAAAGGTGTTCCAACTCTTAGAAATAAGAATCAGCGTGGTGATCATTATGTAACTCTTGTTGTTCAGGTTCCTGATAAACTTACTGAAGAACAAAAGACAATTCTTAATCAATATGCTAATACAACTGGTGTTAATGCAAGATCGTCTACAGATTCTTCAGGCGGTTTTAGCTTCGGTGATCATAAGAAGAAAAAAGGATTTAAAAAATTATGATGTGGACTAAATTGTCTGTAGAGACTACTACAGAGGCTGTTGATATATTAAGCGCATTTTTGGATGAAGAAGGTGTTGAGGGCATTATGATTGAAGATCATGTGCCTTTAACAGAGGAAGAAAAAAATGCTATGTTTGTAGATATTCCACTTATTGAAGGGGAAGATGACGGAACAGCAATTGTTTCTTGCTTTATTGATGATTCATTTAACATAGATATTCTTAAAAGCAATATCATTGCAGAATTAACAAGATTACAGGAATTTATTCCAGTTGGTACTATGAATATTACTCTTAGCAATACAGAGGATAAAGATTGGATAAACAATTGGAAACAATTTTTTAAGCCATTTAGACTTGAAGATAATATTGTTATTAAGCCAACATGGGAAGATCTTGATGATGTAAAAGATGGAGATATGATTGTTGAAATAGATCCAGGAATTGCATTTGGAACAGGTTCTCATGAAACTACTAAGCTTTGTATTGGTCAGCTTAAGAAATATCTGAAAAATGGAGACACTGTTTTTGATGTTGGTTCTGGTAGCGGAATCTTATCTATTATTAGTTCTATGCTTGGGGCGGGCTTTGTTCACGGAATGGACATTGATGAAGTTGCAGTAAGAGCTAGTTTGGAAAATGCTGAAGTAAACAAAATAAATAAAGACAAACTTGTTTTTACTTGTGGAAATCTATTAGATTCATCAAATGGAGATATTGCGAAAGCTTTAGAAATTAATAAAAATAATAAATATGATATAGTTGTTGCCAATATATTAGCAGATGTAATCATTCCTTTATCTGGTGTAGTAAGACCTTTGCTTAAAGAAGATGGAATATTTATTACTTCGGGTATAATTAATATGAAAGAGGAAGAAGTAAAGAAAGCATTATTAGATAATGGATTTGATATTATTGACATTGTTCATATGAATGATTGGGTATCAATCGTTGCAAAATAAAAATAAAGTATATCAGTATAGTTAATTTGCTGATATACTTTATTTTTTTATATTCAAATAAAAAAGAGATTGCCTAACACAATCTCTTAAGATGCCGGTGATGGGACTTGAACCCATACGACGTTGCCGCCAACAGATTTTGAGTCTGCCTCGTCTGCCAATTCCGACACACCGGCCTAACAAAAGATATATTAACATAATCTATTGTTAGTGTCAATAAAAACTAGAAATCTAATTTAATAAACTAGACCTAAACTAGAAATCTAGTTTTATAAACAAATTATTAATATTACATATAACTACAATAATTAAATTTGTGTATAAACTAGATAATTGATTTTAATACAATGACAAATCAATTATTGTTCTTAATATTTAACTCAAACGAACCATTTCTTTTTTTAGCCGTTTGATAATTTTCTTTTCTAATCGTGATATGTATGATTGAGATATCCCTAGTAAATCGGCAACCTCTTTTTGAGTCATTTCTTCATCGTTTCTTCCTAGTCCAAATCTTAATTCGATAATTGTTCTTTCTCTTTTAGTGAGTATATGCATAGCCTGCTTAAGTAGTTTTTTGTCGATTTCTTCTTCTATGTCTTTGGATATAATGTCTTCTTCAGTTCCTAGTATGTCAGAGAGAAGTAATTCGTTACCATCCCAATCAACATTTAATGGTTCGTCTATTGAAATTTCAATTCTTGTTCTAGAATTTTTTCTTAGATGCATTAGTATTTCGTTTTCAATGCATCTGCTAGCATACGTGGCAAGTTTAATGTTTTTAGTTGGATTAAAGGTGTTTATTGCTTTAATTAAACCTATTGTTCCTATAGAAATTAGGTCTTCTACACCTACTCCTGTATTATCAAATTTTTTTGCAATATAAACTACTAAACGTAAATTATGTTCAATTAGAGTTCTTTTAACAGAAATATCATTAGATTCAAGTTGTTCAATCATTTCAGTTTCTTCATCTGCTGAAAGTGGTGGGGGAAGAATTTCTGCACCTCCTATATAGTGAACTTCGTTTTTTGGAAATAACAAATAACTTGCAAAGTTTTTTATATTGAATTTAACATATTTATTACTAATTATACTAATCATTTGAATTATCCTCCTTTTGTGTTAATACATTTAGACCAATTATTGAATTATAAGTATGTTTTTTTGATAAACAAGTTTTACTTATTCCTGCGTAAAGATTTGTTGAGTTTATATTGCAGTTTGGAATAATAAAATTATTGATTTTAAAAACTGGTAGCAAATTAAAATTATTTGAGATAGTTTTGTATGGAAGTGGAAAGAAATAAATCTTTGTAAGTTCATTTGCTTTTTTGTAATCAAAATAGTTTGTTTTAACGTATTCATCAATAATTTGACGTGGAATAAATTTGCATAAAATACATGGATCAAGAATTATTACTGGTTCTTTTGAAAATGGTGTAATAAGTGTGTTTCCTGTATCTGTTAATGTTGTTGTCTGTATTGTTTTGTTTTTAATTTTTAGTAAACATTCATGATAAATCAAGTTGTATGTATTTTTTTGTTTGTATAATTTTATTTTCCGTAACAAATAAATTATGAATATAGTGATAATTACATAGTTTACATATTGTTGTTTGATGCTAAATACAGTACTAATTCCATATACTATTGCAAAGAAATAAAAACAAATAAGTGATATAAATAGTATTTTTCTTAAATAGAAAATTTTAAAATAACAACATATAAATAATACATAAGTTGTTGCATATATTATTTTGTAAATAAATATATTTGTATTAAAAAATAAAATATAGGTTGTTGTGGATATTAGACTTAAAATAATCCCACATATAATACATTTATAAAATGATTTATTACAATAAATATTTGAAATGCAGAACATTGTTAATATGTTAATTAGTGCATTGCATAAAAACACTATGTCTGGATAGACTATTAGATCCATTTTCACCTCCTTTTATATTGTTAACAATGTTTATCTTTGTATAAATTATATAAATGTTATTTTGTTTTTTGCGTCGTAAAATGTTTATTGGAATAGATTTTGTTTCGTCTTATATCGACAATGATAAAGTAAGTATGCATGGATGCAATTAAGAAATTAAATATAATAGATGAATATGATGAAATCGATGTAATTGATAATGTTGGACTTAGTTTGCAAGCAGCATTGATTGTTGATGAAGCAATTAGAAAGAAAAACAAAGAACTAAATGCTGGAATAGATGATAAGACTAATACTTGGGAATTAATTATTAGATATATTGGCGAAATATCTATTGTTGCTCAAGAGTTATTGTTTGAGTATGTTGAATTATTAGGTGGATTTTACATAATATGGATAAACGAAAAAGATATATATAGTTTGCTAAAATATAAAGGTATATTATATATAGATAAAACGAGTATATTACAATTACAAGAATATGACAGAAGATTATGTAATAATGTATGTACACTGAACAATGGCCAAATAAAACGAAATGGTAAAGGGGTATATATTGCTGTTATTGATTCAGGAATTGATATATATAACAAAATATTTATTAATAATAGTAAAACAAAAATATATAAAATATGGGATCAAGATGTTGACGGAATTCCGCCCAGTGGATATAGATTTGGAACCCTTTATAATGAAAATGAAATTAATGAATATATAGGAAAACAAAACGATGCATCAAATGAAAAAATAAATTCTTTTGATCCTTCAGGACATGGAACAGCAGTTGCTGCAATAGCTATTTCTTGTGCATATGAGTCTAAATTAGTTATAGTAAAATTAAGTAGAAAACAAGAAATTAATACAACTGCATCTCTTATGATGGCAATAGATTATTGTATTAGAATTTCTATAATTGAAAATGTGCCCATGGCAATCAACTTAAGTTATGGAAATAATTATGGTGACCATGCAGGAAATACTGTGTTAGAAAAATATATCGACACAGTTAGTGAGTTTGCAAAATGTGGTATAGCAGTTGGAAGTGGAAATGATGCAAACACATCAAAGCATAATATAATAACTGTTAATCCATATGCTACAGAAAGAACATCAATTATTGTTGGAGAAAACAATTATAGTTTTAATATACAAATTTGGAGAAGAAATAATCCTTTAATTAAATTTACATTGATAATGCCAAATGGTAACAAAATTGGTCCATTTACTACATTAAACAAAAATGAAAACTACTATGAAAATGATATGGTTATAACAGTAGTAGCTAATAATCCGACACCATATAATTTTCGATTCGGAATGTTTGTGTCTATAGTATCAGCAAAAGAGTATTTACAAGAAGGCGTATATGAAATTATTTTTGAAAATCCAACCTCTGTTGAAACAATAATTAATATGTGGTTACCTGTTGAAGGTGAATTATCTGGAAATGTACAATTTGAAACTCCGAATTTAGATAATACTCTTACCATTCCGTCTACAGCGAATAATGT
Organism: Lachnospiraceae bacterium; assembly: GCA_029338675.1. GTDB lineage: Bacteria > Bacillota > Clostridia > Lachnospirales > Lachnospiraceae > Coprococcus_C. The sequence continues at coordinate 61,863 of JAQYAV010000061.1, read as the reverse complement.
AATTACTGTTGGTGCATATAATTATAGAACAAATACATATGCAACATTTTCAGGAAGAGGATATACTTTGGATAATATAGTTAAGCCAGATATAGTTGCCCCTGGAGTAGATGTATTATCTGTTGATCAAAATGGAATATATAATTATTATACAGGTACATCTTTTGCAACACCGTATGTTACAGGGGAAATAGCAAGACTTTTAGAATATGGAATTGTTCAAGGAAATGACTATTTTTTATATGGAGAACGATTAAAGTCTGTAATAATAAATAATGCAAAACCGTTGTATGGAATCATTAACTATCCAGACAAAAAGGTTGGTTGGGGAGCACTTTGCTTAAATTGACATATAAAAATTGCTTGTGTATAATAAATTTCTAAATAATTTTACATTTTATAATATATTAAGGAAGAAAAAGTGAGAAAGCATATTCTTAAAAAGTTAAATAATTTTAGCTTGAAAAAAAAATTACTTATTATTTATATTGGCTGCGTGATTTTACCACTTATTATAACTGATAGCCTTATATTTTGTATTGTTGCAAATGAAGAAAAAGATAAAATTAAAATGGAACAAAAAGCAGTTGCTGAATCAACCTTTTATGATTTGGAAAATAAGATTACAGATGCAACAAATTTGGCTAGTAAAATTTACATTAATAAAACAGTTAATGAGTTTTTGGAAACAAAATTTGGAACAAAAACAGGGTATTACCTAGAGTCTCGTAAATTTTTAAACGGAATGATTATAGGTTTTAATATGAGAAATACAGCAGTTTCATTTTGTACTAATAACTTAACTATGATTTCAGGTGGTAGCTTTCTTGGGATTGATACATTTGAAAATGAGGAATGGATGAAAACAGTTCGCCAGAAAGATAAAAATGCAATTTTATCATTTTATTACTTGGATAATAAGAAGGTTTATAGCACACCGCGTCGACAGATATCGTATATTAGAAAATTAAACTATTTCAAAAATCCAAGCTTTGAAAAGTATGTAAAATGTGATATTAACTATAGTTCAGTTGTATCAGATTTAACAAATAAGAATTCATCATATCCGATATATGTATGCAGTGGAGATAAAATTTTATATTCTAATGTAGGATATAATGAATATAATGCACCTTTTGAACTATTGAAGGGGGACGAAGAAATAGGATACAAAATTGATAAAGAAATGTTCGGTATGCCATTATCTGTTATTGTACTTAAAACAGAATATCCAATCGTACCGATTCTTAAGGATCGTGCTCTTTTGATTTTTTTTATGGTTTCAATTAATATTATGCTTCCTATATTATTAGTACAACTTATAAATGAATCAATTTCTCAAAGAATGAAGAAGTTAAATGATTCATTTAGTGATGTAGATATTAATAACTTAAAGGTTGTAAATGATGTAGAAGGTAACGATGAAATTGCTAACCTGATGAGAAACTATAATCGAATGGTCAATAAGTCAAACGAGTTGATTAAAACTGTTTATAAAGACAAGATGGAAAAACAAGAAATAGATTTAGCAAGACAAAATGCAGAATTGCTTGCTTTACAAAGTCAAATTAATCCCCATTTCTTGTTTAATACTCTTGAAAGTATTAGAATGCATAGTGTATTGAAAAAAGAAAAAGAAACAGCAGACATGATTGCAAAATTATCTGTATTAGTTAGAAAGAATGTTGAATGGAAAAATGATTTATCACTTGTAAGTGATGAAATGAAGTTCATTGAGAATTACCTAGAGCTTCAGAAATATAGATTTGGAGATCGACTTGATTTTGAAATATTTGTTGAACCCAATTGCCTTAGCTTTTATTTACCTAAATTAACACTTGTAACCTTTGTTGAAAATGCTTGTGTGCATGGCATGGAGAATAAAGCAGGAGTATGCAAGATTTATGTTAGAGTGTTTAAATTTGAACAGTCTCTTTTTCTTGAAGTAGAAGATACTGGAAGTGGAATGGATGAAAAACAGGTTGAAGAACTAAAATATAAAATGGAAAATAGTACTATCGATATGGTGAAAAATAGCAATCATATTGGAATTGTTAATGCATGCTTGAGATTAAATATGATTACAGATTATAAAGTTAAATTCACAATCGAAAGTGAAAAAGGTGTTGGTACATATTTGGCACTGCAGATTCCAATTATTAAATTAACTAGAGAAGAGGTTGAATTCAATGTTAAAAGTATTGATTGTTGATGACGAGCCGTTTATCGCTCTTGGTCTTGGAGAAATAATTGAATGGAATAAAGAAGGATATGAAGTTGTTTATACAGCATATAATGGATTACAGGCTCTTGAATATGTTAAGGAGAATCCTGTTGATTTGATTATAGCTGATATTCAGATGCCTGTTATGAACGGTCTTGAATTATTAGAAGAAGTCAGAAAAATTAATAAAGATACATTTTTTGTAATATTAAGTGGATTTGATAAATTTGACTATGTGCAAAGAGCGTTGAGATCAAATTGCACCGATTATATTCTAAAGCCAGTTCAACAAGAAGAATTGCTTGAAATAGTTCGTAGAATAGCATTAGAAAAAAATATAGCAAGAAATGAAGAAGTAAAAAATAAAGAGATTGAAAAAAATTTTATTGAGCATAGTATAAGGGCACTTTTGAACGGAAAATATAATGATGAAACACTTAAGCAAATTAATAATAGTATAGAAAAGTTGGTTGATGCTCCTTCATATAGATATGTAAATGTTTATCCTATGGATATAGGTAAAATGAAAGATATGGATGATGAAGAAATTAAAAACGGACTTAAAAAGCTTAAAGAAAGGTTAATCAATGAGTTTCCAGAATGTGAGCAATGCTTTGTATTAGATACATCTTTATCGGAAAATGAATATGAACTAGGCTTTGTTATATCTAGTAATATGTTGTGTTATCAAGATATAATATGTAGAGAAAATAGTGATGAAGAAAAAATAAAATTAATTAATCAAGAAAATATATATCCGGTATCCTTAGTTGTTGGAAAAGAAGTTGATAATTTAAATAAAATTCATCGTTCTTATAGTAGTACATTTATGATGAGATCATTTATTGGTTTCTTTGATGAAAAGTATATATACGTATATGAAGATGAAGTATTAAACAATAGTACAGAAGGCGCTGTCCTATGCACGGATAGCTTAGAAAATTTAATTAAATCAATAGCAATAAATGACAAGGATAAAATAAAACAAAATGTTGAACTATTGTTCAATGAAATGGAAAAGATTGGTTTTAATCAAAAGAATATGTCAATAAACATGAATTATTTGCTTTACAGATTGATTTATTTAGCTGTTGAGCAGGATGAAACAGTAAACCAGGAAGAAGTTATGCAATATATTAGTGAAAATACTTTTGAAGATGGAATTAACAGAGGTGGAAAAGATCATTTTCTTAAATTTGCAAACGAGTATGCAGAATATATAATACAGTTGAGAAAAAAAGTATCACGTGGGGTATTGAGTGACATAGAAAAAGAAATTCATGAAAACTATGCAAGTAATCTAACGTTACGAGAATTAAGCAAAAAGTACTTTATTAATAGTTCATATCTAGGACAAATCTTTAGGAAAAAATATGGAATATCCTTTAAGGATTATTTATGTGAGTACAGAATTGATAAAGCTGCATATGAATTATTGCACACTGATAAAAAAATTGTAGCAATATCTGAAGAAGTTGGTTATAAAGATATAGATTACTTTATTAGTAAATTTACCGAAAAAAAGGGGTGTCCACCAGCAAAATATAGGCGAGGAGTTGAATAAAATTCATAAAAAAACGGTAAAATCTATAATTTATCGGTAAAATATATATAGTTTATCGGTTTATTTATTCACAATTATATACTATAATATGTTTATCCTAAAAATATGAGAGGAGATAGAGAAAGTGAAAATCAAAAGATTAGTAGCACTTCTTGCTGCTGCAACTTTAACTGCTGGTATGGTAAGTGGTTGTGGAAGTGAGAAAAAAGAGAAAACAACTGAGGCTGGAACTACAGCTACTGCAAATAATGCAGATGGAGAGGATAGTACAGGCTCAAATGCTTCAGCACAGGGCGAGTACTCAGATGATGAAATCGTAGATTTTACAGCATTCTTTGCAGTACCTGGTTCTGAAATCAATGATGGAAATGAAATCCAGGAGATTATTGCTAAGAAGACTGGTGTAAGAGTTAAGGAAACTTGGCTTGCAGGTCAGACTGAGTCAGAAGCAGTAGGTACAATCATCGCTGGTGGTGAGTACCCAGATTTCATTAATGCATCAGATAGTATGTCTGCTCTTTATGACGCAGGTGCTCTTATTGCTTGGGATGATTATATTGATAAATATCCTAACATTAAGAATTACTATGGTGAGGATTGGGAAAAGTTCCGTCGTGAGGATGGCCACATTTATTGGATGAATCCATTCTGGCACATCTTAAATGAGGACTCAACAACTACTCATAATGATGAAGCATTCTGGATTCAGGTTAGAGTTCTTGAGTGGGCTAACTATCCAAAGATCGAGACTATGGATGAGTACTTCGATTTATTAAGAGATTATGCTAAGGCTAATCCAACAATGGAAGATGGTACTCAGATTATTCCATACACAATTCTTTGTGAGGATTGGAGATACTTCTGTCTTGAGAACGCTCCAGAGTTCCTTGATGGATATCCAAATGATGGTTCTGTTATTGTAGATCCTAAGACTGAAACAGTTATCGACTACAATACTACTCCAACAGCTAAGAAGTACTTCCAGAAGCTTAACGAGGAGTACAAAGCTGGTATCGTAGATCCACAGTCATTTACTCAGACTTATGATGAGTATATTGCTAAACTTTCAACTGGTGCTGTACTTGGTATGATTGATCAGTGGTGGGATTTCGCATTCACTGTAAACGATGTATTTAAGCAGCAGGGATTAGACGAGAAGGGATGTAACTACGTTCCACTTGGTCTTACAATTGAAAAGGGTATGGAAAATCAGTGGCATACTGAGGGTGGTACTCTTAATAACTCATCAGGTATTGCAATCACTGTAGATTGTAAGGATGTTGATAAAGCATTCCAGTTCATTGATACTTTGCTTTCAGAGGAAATGCAGGTTCTTAGATTTTGGGGTGTTGAAGGCGTTGATTACAACGTAGATGAGAACGGTGTATTCTACCGTACAGAAGAAATGAGAAACAAAGCTGCTGACACAACTTATAAGGCAGATCATATGTGTACATATTCTTACTTCCCAAGTTACTCACATGGTACTTTAAGTGATGGTAAGAATGCTGTTATCCCTGGTGATCAGACATCAGAATTCTATGAGAGCTTAGCTGAGCCAGTTAAGAAGTGTTTCGAAGCTTATGGTGTTAAGACTTATCCACAGTTGATTGGATCAACTGATAAGCATGGTATCTGGTTCCCAATGTATTCATATTCTAACAATATGACTACTGAGACTCCAGGTGGTATGGCTTGGCAGAAGATGGGCGAGACTAAGCATGAGTGGTTACCACAGGTTGTAATGGCTGATGATTTCGAAGCTAAGTGGACTGAGTATATGGATGCTTATAGTAAGTGTAAGCCAGAAGATTTCATTGCTGAAATGCAGGAAGAATTAGAGAGAAGAATAGAGGCATACTCTAAGTAAGATTTCTCTTTTTAGCAGCCATAGTTAAGTTATTGACTGTGGCTGCATATTTTATGTAATAGGAAAGTTCTTCGGATTTCCTATTACATAAAATAAATACACTTATTATAAAAGTTTTCTCGGTGAAAGCTTTTGTGATTATAATCATAGTAAGACATTATTTATTACGTTTATCGTAAAATAAAAAAACATATACATATGTAAGAAGGAGTAAAAATGGCTAAGAAATCAAATATTTATAAACCCAAAATTAACATGAGAGAGCTTAAACGCCAGAGAGTTCTCATTTTTTGGTCTATACTTTTTGTAATATATGGATTTATTTTTTACTATCTTCCAGTTGGAGGATGGATCATGGCGTTCCAGAACTATAAACCTAGAAAAGGATTCTTACATTCTGATTTTGTAGGTCTTGCTAAGTTTAAGTTCTTATTTGAAGATGCAACATTTCTTCGTGTTATTAGAAATACACTTGCAATGGGTGTATTAAACCTTGTAACTACATTTATTATGGCAATTGTATTTGCTATTTTACTTAATGAAGTAAAGAATGTTCTTTTCAAGAAGGGTGTTCAGACAATTTCTTATTTACCTCACTTCTTGTCATGGATTATTGTTACAGCAATTTTACATGATGCTTTATCTTCTACAGGTATTGTAAACGAAGTTTTATTAAAGTTTGGTTTTATTGATAAGAGTATTGAATTCTTTTCACACAAAGAATATTTCTGGTGGATTGTAGCATTTGCTAATGTTTGGAAGGAAACAGGTTGGAATACAATCGTTTATCTTTCAGCTATAACAGCAATTGATACTACATTATATGAAGCTGCATCAGTTGATGGTGCTGGTAGATGGGCAAAGATTTGGAATATTACTTTGCCTGGAATTAGACCTACAATCATTGTTTTACTTCTTATGAATATTGGTAATGTACTTAACGCTGGTTTCGAAGTACAGTACTTATTAGGAAATGACGTAATCAAGAGTGTATCTGATACAATTGATATTTATGTTCTTAAATGGGGTATTAGCCAGAATGACTACTCATTAGGTTCTGCAGCTGGTATTTTCAAGAGTTTCGTAAGTATTGTTCTTATTGTAATTGCTAATGCTATTGCTAAGAGAACTACTGATGAAAGATTATATTAGAAGTTTAATAATTAAGTAGGAGGAATATTAGTTAATATGAGTAAGAGAATTACTGAAAGATACGGTGCTCCTAGCAAGAATAAAAAAAGTTCGACAGCAGATAAGGTTTTTGTTGTTTGTAATACAATATTTATGATTATATTTGTTGTAGTAACTTTGTATCCTGTTTTGAACACTTTAGCAATTTCATTCAATGATGGAACAGATGCTGTTCGTGGCGGTATTCATCTTTTACCAAGAAAGTTTTCAACTAAGAACTATTACACTGTTTTGCATAAGCAGTCTCTTATGACAGGTGCTATTGTTTCTGTTCTTAGAACTGTTATTGGTACATTTTCAGCATTGTTTTTCAATGCACTTTTATCATTTATTATAAGCCGTAAGAGATTCTTATTTAAGTCACAGTTATCATTCTTTTGGATTGTAACAATGTATGTTAATGGTGGTTTGATTCCAACATTCATCTTATTTAAGAATTTACATTTAACTTCATCATTCTGGGTATATGTTATCCCAGGTATGATTGGTGCATTTAACATCTTAGTTATGCGTACATATATGAATGGTCTTCCAGATTCGTTGGAAGAATCAGCACAGCTTGATGGTGCTGGATATATGACAATCTTTATTAAGATTATTTCACCACTTTGTAAGCCAGTTTATGCTACTGTAGCTTTATTTGTTGCCGTAGGTCATTGGAATGCATGGTTTGATGCGATGTTATATAACAGAATGGATAAGGAGTATACAACATTACAGTATGAGTTAATGAAACTTCTTGCTTCAGTTACTAATCAGTCAGCTGGTGGTGGTAGTACTGAGTCATTTAAGTCAGGTGGTACTGTAACTCCAACTTCTGTTAGAGCAGCTGCTACAATTGTTACAATGGCTCCAATCGTTTGTTTATATCCTTTCTTACAGAGATACTTTGTAACTGGTTTAACAATCGGTGGTGTTAAAGAGTAATCATTAAATTACCTAGTATAAGGATTATATACCGAGATATTTTACTTATATTTTTGGTGATATAAGGAGGGTTATATGAATAATCGTATCTTTTATCCGGGTGGTAAAACAAAAGCCTTGGTTTTTAGTTATGATGATGGACAACAATATGACCGAAGATTAGTTGAGATTTTTAATAAATATAACCTAAAAGGAACATTTAACTTGAATTGTAGTAAGTTTGACGAAGAAGGATTTATTACAAGAGATGAAATTAAGGATTTGTATGCTGGACATGAGGTTGCATGCCATGGTGTTGAACATTTATATCCTAATCAGCCTTTTAGAGAGAAGCTTCTTTATGAGTTGCTCGATAATAGAGTAAGTCTCGAATCTTTAACAGGAGATATTGTTAAAGGTTTTGCATATGCTTATGGTGAGTATTCAGATCGTGTTATATCTATGGCGAAAGAACTTGGTATTGTATATGCAAGAACTGTAAATGACACTATGGGATATAATGTTCCTGGTGAATTTATGACATGGCATCCTACATGTCATCATAATAAAGCTTTTGATAATCCAGCTTTGACTGACACATTTCTTAATCCTCCAGATTATATGGAGTTACCTACTTTGTTTATCTGGGGACATAGTTTTGAATTTGAACGTGAAAATACATGGAACAAGATGGAAGCATTATGTGAGAAGTTATCTAATAAGAATGATATATGGTATACAACATGTATTGACTATTATAGATACATTACAGCAATTAGAAATCTTGAGAGCAATGTAGAAGGTTCAATTATTAATAATCCATCAAAGACTCCTGTTTATATTGAAGTTAATGATGAGATAAAAATAATTTAATTATTATGAAATTTATTTGTTGGTAGCAGCTTTTATACTGCTACCAATAAATTTTTATATGCAATTTTAGTATGAATTCATATTTTAATTTGTTCTAAATTTGTTTTCTAAATTTGTTTTAGTATATAAATTATATTTTGTATTTGTTAACAAATAAAATATCTTAATTTAACACGTTTATATTAAGATATTTTATGAATGAAGAGTATCATATTATTGCTTGATGATTTTTGTAATATTGCGGATAATTTATTTCGTAGCATTGTATAATCTATTTCCTGGTATTGCATAATTATTACGTAGTATTGTATAATAATTTATTATGTTGTATTGAAAGATAATGCTAAAAATTTTATTGAAAATTATTATTTTGAAATAGTATAATCGCGAGGTAATGTGTGACAGTATTTTAATTATAAATATAAAACAATAAGGAGATTTTTATGAGTAGAATGTTAAGTTATGATAGTCCTTTTATGAACTTTATGACTAAAGTTGCAAATTTAATGTGGGCTAATTTTTTATTTATTGTATGTTCGTTGCCAGTTTTAACCTTTGGAGCATCTTCAACCTCTTTGTATTATATTACAATTAAGGTTATTAAGAATGAAGAGGTTAGTGTAACTAAAGCATTTTTTAAGTCATTTAAGGAAAACTTTAAGCAATCAACTATAATTTGGCTTGGACTTTTAATAGGGTATATTTTCTTTGGGTTTGATTTATATATATTTTATAAAAATCCTGATAAATACAACTTATATTTAAAAATGATTGTGCTATTATTTGTTGTTGTATGGAGTTTTGTATTTATGCATATATTCCCATATATTTCACATTTTAAATCATCGACTAAGGATACAATAAAGAATTCTTTAGTTATTGCATTGACTCATATTGTTAAAACAGTATTTATGATTGCAATTAGCATTTTTCCTGTTGTTTGGGCATTTGGCCAATATAAATTGGTTCCGTTTGTTTTCCTAATAGCATTTGCATTTTGTGCATTTGTTAATTCAATATGGCTAGTTAAGATATATGACGAAATTGAGAAGAATTATTCTTTGATTGAAGAATATCATGATAGATTCGAAGAATTTGAAAGTGACGAGAATTCTGAATTAGAAAAGAAAGCCGTTAAATTGGTTGCTGATGCTGATGAAGCTCAGGAAGAATAGTTAAAATTATAATACTATACATTGAAGTATAAAAATTCTTTTTAATAGTATAGTAAATAAAAATATTTGTATTCTTGTTTGGTATGGTTCTGGATAAAGTATAGAATATATTTATTCTTGTTTGGTATTATTCTGGATAAAGGTATAGACTATTATGTCCCTACAAAGTATGTTTATATATTTGTAGGGGCTTTTGTTGTTTTATTAATTTAAATATGTTATTATCCTTATTGACAAAAAATAACTGTTAAATTATAATAACCTTAATTTTATTATGATAATTGACTAACGAATTAGAACTTTAGTGCAATGAAGTATTTTGGCGCACAGAATTTAAATATAATGATTATTTATAAGGAGAATATATATGAAAGAAATGTTATTACATACACCTGAAGGTGTAAGAGATATTTATGATGCAGAGTGCAAAAGAAAAAATAAAGTTGTAGATTTAATTCATCACGTTTTGGAATTATATAGCTTTCATGATATTTCAACTCCATCCTTTGAATATTTTGATATTTTTAATATGGATAAAGGCTCTGCTCCATCTAATGAGATGTATAAATTCTTTGACAGAAATAACAATACACTTGTATTAAGACCTGATATGACTCCTAGTATTGCGAGATGTATTTCAAAGTATTACCCAGATGTGAATCTTCCTATTAGATTATGCTATGAAGGAAATACATTTATTAATTCTCATCAACATCAAGGAAAGCTTAATGAATTTACTCAAATTGGTGCAGAATTAGTTAATGATGACAGCGCTGCTGCAGATGCTGAAATTATTGCATGTGTAATTGATAGTTTATTATTAGTAGGTTTAAAAGAATTTCAGATTGAAGTCGGTAATGTTGAATATTTTAAAGGTTTGATTGCTGATGCAGGTCTTGATTCAGATTCTGAGGATAAAATTCGTGAATATATTAAGATGAAGAACTTTTTTGGCCTTTCAGAGTATGTTAATAGTCTTAATATTGATGAGGATATTAAGATTGCAATTACAAGTTTTGATTCTTTATTTGGTGGTCTTGATATGCTGGATAAAGCTGAAAAGTTATGTTCTAATAATAGATCATCAGAAGCAATTGATAGAATGAAGAAAGTATATCATGCACTATGTAAATATGGTTATGAAAAATATGTGAGCTTTGATCTTAGTATGTTAAATAGATTTAGCTATTATACTGGTATTGTATTTAGAGGCTATACATATGGTACAGGAGATGCCATTGTAAAAGGTGGTAGATATAATAATTTACTAGAAAAATTTGGAAATGCAGCTCCTTCTGTAGGCTTCGCAATTTATGTAGATGATTTAATGAGTGCTATTTCTAGAAATAAAATTAATATTGAGGTTGGTTTTTCAGATATTTTATTACTATATAATAAAGATAAACATTATGAGGCTATTGATATTGCAACGTATTATAGAAAAGATAATGTTAAAGTCGAATTAGTAGAATTTGATTGCAAACGATCTTTAGATGAATATTGTGATTATGCTAATAAAATGCATTTTAAGTCTATAGTTGTGCTTACTAATGAAGTAGAATACTACAAATATAGTGGAGAGTCATTTATAAAGGTTGATAGTATTTAATGGTTTTTATTTTTGGAGGATAAAATGAGATATTTAACATTTGCATTAGCTAAAGGAAGATTAGCAAAGAAAACACTTGCTTTATTTGAAGAGCTTGGTATTACCTGTGAAGAGGTTAAGGATCCAAATACTAGAAAATTAATATTCACAAATGAAGAACATAAAATTAAATTTTTCCTTGCGAAGGCATCTGATGTACCAACATATGTAGAATATGGTGCTGCAGATATTGGTGTTGTAGGAAAGGATACTATTTTAGAAGAAGGTCGTAATTTATATGAGGTTATGGATTTAGGCTTTGGAAAATGTAAAATGTGTGTTTGTGGACCTGAATCTGCAAAGGAATTGTTAAAGAAAAACGAAATAATTCGTGTTGCTAGTAAGTATCCTAATATTGCAAAGAATTATTTTAATAATACAAAGAATCAGACTGTTGAAATTATTAAACTCAATGGTTCTGTTGAATTAGCTCCTTTAGTAGATTTATCAGAGGTTATTGTTGATATCGTTGAAACAGGTTCCACGCTTAAAGAAAATGGATTACAGGTATTAGAAGAAATATGTCCACTTTCAGCTAGAATTGTTGTTAATCAAGTAAGCTTAAAGATGGAACATGAAAGAATAAGACGGATTGTTAATGATTTGAATAAGCTTATTAACCAATAAAAAAAGGAGATGTTATTATGAGAATAGTAGAGTTAAATAAAGATACAAAAAATGACATATTAAATAATTTGTTAAAAAGAAGTCCTGACAACTATGGTGAATTTGAATCTGTAGTTAAAGATATTGTTAATGATGTACATATTAATAAGGATGAAGCTTTGTTTAAGTATACTAAAAAATTTGATAAGGCTGATATTAATTCCTCTAATATCAAAGTAACAAAAGAAGAAATTGATGAAGCATACAAAGAAGTAGACGAACATTTACTTGAAATTATTAGAAAAGCTATTTGTAATATTAAAGAGTATCACGAAAAGCAGAAAAACTATAGTTGGTTTGATTCTGAAGATACAGGTATTATGCTTGGACAAAAGGTTACTGCAATTGAGAATGTTGGAGTATATGTTCCGGGTGGAAAAGCAGTATATCCATCATCTGTGCTTATGAATGTTATTCCAGCAAAGGTAGCTGGTGTAAAAAACATAATTATGACTACTCCTTGTGATGCTTCAGGAAAAGTTTACTCAACAACTCTTGTTGCTGCAAATGAAGCGGGTGTTGATTCAATATATAAAGCTGGTGGCGCACAGGCAATTGCTGCACTTGCTTACGGCACAGAGTCAATTCCAAAAGTAGACAAAATTGTTGGACCAGGAAATATATTTGTAGCATTAGCAAAAAGAACAGTATTTGGTCACGTTAGTATTGATTCTGTTGCAGGTCCAAGTGAGATTTTAGTTTTGGCAGATGAAACAGCAAATCCAAGATATGTTGCTGCTGATTTGCTTTCACAAGCTGAACATGACGAAATGGCTTCTGCTATTTTAGTTACTACATCAAAAGAACTTGCAGAAAAGGTTTCAGAGCAGGTAGAAGTATTCATTGAAGAATTATCTAGAACTGAAATTATGAGAAAATCAGTTGATAATTATGGTTATATTCTTTTGGCTAAAGATATGGATGAGGCCATTGAAACTGCAAATGATATTGCTAGTGAACATCTTGAAATAGTTACAAGAAATCCGTTTGAAGTTATGACAAAGATTAAAAATGCTGGTGCAATATTCCTTGGTGAATATTCTTCAGAACCACTTGGAGATTATTTTGCTGGACCAAATCATGTATTACCTACTAATGGTACAGCTAGATTTTTCTCTCCACTTAGTGTAGATGATTTTATTAAGAAATCTAGCATAATATATTATTCAAAAGAGGCATTAGAGCCAGTGTACAAGGATATTGTTGACTTTGCAACAGCAGAAAAGTTAACAGCACATGCTAATTCAATAAAAGTTAGATTTGAATAATAGTTAAAATAATGTTATAATAAGAAGTCATAAATTTGATTTTTTTACCATATTTTTTGATTATAAGGAGTGATACTATTGAAAAATAGAGTAGCTGAAATAGCTAGAAAGACCAATGAAACAGATATTAAATTAAAATTAAATCTTGATGGTACAGGTAAAGCTAATATAGACACTGGAATAGGCTTCTTTGATCATATGCTTAATAATTTTGCTAGACATGGCTTCTTTGATATTGAATTGAAGGTTGATGGTGATTTATATGTAGATTGTCATCACACTATTGAAGATACAGGTATTGTTCTAGGACAGGCAATTGCAAAAGCAATAGGAGATAAAAAAGGTATAAATCGTTTTGGATCATTTATGTTACCTATGGATGAAACATTGGTGCTTTGTGCACTTGATTTGTCTGGAAGACCTTATCTGGTATATGATCTTTCTTTGACTACACCACAAGTTGGTTATATGGATACAGAGATGGTAAAGGAATTCTTTTATGCAGTCTCTTATGGTGCAGGAATGAATTTACATATTAAACAAATTAGTGGTTCTAATAATCATCATATTATTGAAGCAGCATTCAAGGCTTTTGCAAAGGCTTTAGATCAGGCTACAATGATTGATAATAGATTAGAGGGAATTATTCTTTCTACAAAAGGCAGTTTATAGTAATTTTACCAGGAGGATGTCGGATGAAATATACTAAAGTAATTCCTTGTTTATCAATGGATAATCCTATAGATGAGGCAATATTTTATAATGATTCAGGTGCAGATAGTATTGCTTTTTTTGATAGTGGCTGTAAAAAAGAAGATATCGACAAAAATATTTCATTAATTAGAAAAATTACAAGTATAATTGATGTACCATTAATAGTTTGCGGAGGCGTTAGAAGTATAGAGGATATAAAGAAACTTTTATATGCTGGTGCATCAAAGATATGTATGAAAACAGCTCCACTAAATGATATTAATATAGTTCGAGAAGCAGCAGATAAATTTGGTAGCGATAGAATTATTGTAACAATTGATTTATCAACTTGTAACAATCCTACAGAATATGCAAGCAAACTTAAGGCTGCAGGAGCGGGAGAGTTACTTATTATTGATAATAACAAGATAAGCAATTATACTGAAATAGTTTGTCAAATTAGAAATCAGGTTGCCCTTCCTGTTATTAGTTCATCATATTCCACAAATCCAGGCGAAATAGCTCAGCTTGTAAAGGATACAACATGTGATAGCATAAGCTTATACAACTTAAATAAGCATGACATAATGGATATTAAGCAGGAATTTAAGAATAATGGCATTTCAGTTAACATATTTGAGAGTGCTATTCCATTTTCTGAATTTAAGCTTAATTCTGATGGATTAATTCCAGTTATTGCACAACATTATAAAACTGGTGAGGTTTTAATGCTTGCTTATATGAATGAAGAATCCTATAATATGACAATAAAAACTGGAAAGATGACATATTATAGTAGAAGCAGACAGGAATTATGGACAAAGGGTCTTACAAGTGGACATTTGCAATTTGTTAAATCTTTAACAATTGATTGTGATAAAGATACAATTCTTGCAAAGGTTTCGCAAATAGGAGCTGCATGTCATACAGGTAGTCCTACTTGTTTCTTTACCGATTTAGCAAAAAAAGAATATAATGACTTAAATCCGCTTAAAATGTTTAATGAAGTATATGATGTTATTTCTAGTAGAAAAAATACACCAAAGCAAGGCTCATATACAAATTATTTGATGGATAAGGGACTTGATAAGATATTAAAGAAAATTGGTGAAGAAGCTACTGAAATTATTATTGCAGCTAAGAATCCTGATAGTGAAGATATCAAGTATGAAATATCAGATTTCTTATATCATCTTATGGTGTTAATGGTTGAGAAAGATATAACATGGAATGATATTCTTAAAGAATTAGCGGATAGAAGATAGATTCGGTTAGATATATGCTTTAATCATAAAATGGAGGGATATATATGTCAGCATTACTTAGTGAATTATTAACATATGGAATAAAATTTATTGCAATGTTAATTTGTGCATTTTTTGGTATTCTTGTAGGGAAAAAAATAAAGGAAAATAAAAATAATAAATAATTGCTTCCAACAATATATTTAGGAAGTAGGAGGATAAATATAGTGAACAAATATGGATTAAACGAATTAAGAAAAATGTATTTGGAATTTTTTGAAAGTAAAGATCATTTAAGACTCAATAGTTTTCCGTTAATACCACACAATGATAACAGTTTATTACTTATTAATTCTGGAATGGCTCCACTTAAGCCTTATTTTACAGGGCAGGAAGTTCCACCAAGAAAAAGAGTAACTACATGTCAAAAATGTATTAGAACAGGTGATATTGAGAATGTAGGTAAAACAGCAAGACATGGTACTTTCTTTGAGATGCTTGGAAACTTCTCTTTTGGAGATTACTTTAAGCATGAAGCTATTGCATGGACTTGGGAGTTTTTAACAGAGGTTGTAGGACTTGATCCTAATAGACTTTATCCATCTGTTTATGAAGAAGATGATGAAGCATTTGAGATATGGAATAAAGAAGTTGGAATAGCAGCAGATAGAATCTACAAGCTTGGAAAGGAAGACAATTTCTGGGAGCATGGTGCTGGTCCTTGTGGTCCATGTTCGGAAGTATATTATGATAGAGGAGAGAAATACGGTTGTGGCAAACCAGACTGTCAGGTTGGTTGTGATTGCGACAGATTTATGGAAGTATGGAACAATGTATTTACTCAGTTTGATAATGATGGTCATAATAACTATGAAGAATTAGAGAATAAGAATATTGATACAGGAATGGGTCTTGAAAGACTTGCTGTAGTAGTTCAGGATGTTGATTCGATATTTGATGTTGATACAATAAAGGCATTAAGAGATAAGGTCTGTGAGTTAGCAAATATTGAATATATGACAGATGAAAAAAAGGATATTTCAATACGACTTATAACTGATCATATTAGATCTGTAACATTTATGACTTCTGATGGTATTTTACCATCAAATGAAGGAAGAGGTTATGTATTAAGAAGACTTTTAAGAAGAGCTGCACGACATGGCCGTTTGCTTGGAATTAAAGATGCTTTCTTAGCTGAACTTTCAAAGACTGTTATTGAAGTATCGAAGGATGCATATCCAGAATTAGCAGATAAAAAAGAGCATATTTTTGCAACTCTTAATAAAGAGGAAGAAAACTTTAATAGAACAATTGATCAGGGATTATCAATTCTTAATTCATATATTGAAGAGATTAGAAATGATAACAAGGATACATTAAGTGGTGAAAATGCATTTAAATTATATGATACATATGGATTCCCACTTGATTTAACAAAAGAAATATTAGAAGAAGTAAATATAAAGGTAGATGAAGCTGCATTTAATGAATGTATGGAAATTCAAAGAACAAATGCAAGAAAAGCAAGAAAAACATCTAATTATATGGGAGCTGATGCAACTGTTTATGAGCAGATACCAGTTACAATAACTTCTTCATTTGTAGGATATGATAATTTGTCATATGAGTCTAAAATTACTGCTCTTACAACAGAAAGCGAAGTTGTTGATCAGTTATCAGAGGGTATGAATGGTTCAATTCTTACAGAGCAAACTCCATTTTATGCTACTATGGGTGGACAGTGCGGCGATAATGGTATTATTGAAACTGCAAATGGTAGATTTGTTGTTCAAGATACTGTTACAGTTGTAGGAAAAAGAACTGCTCACATTGGTTATGTAGAAAGTGGTGTAATTGAATTAAATGCAGTGGCTAATTTGGTGGTTAATTCAGAAAAACGTGGACTTACATGTTGTAACCATTCAGCAACACACCTTTTACAGAAGGCACTTAAGATTGTTTTAGGTGGTCATGTTGAACAGGCAGGTTCTTTTGTTTCTGATGAGAGACTTAGATTTGACTTTACTCATATAAAAGCTATGTCAAAAGATGAAATTAGCAAGGTAGAAGAGATTGTAAATAAGGCAATTGCTGATGATATTGCAGTTTCTACTAATATTATGTCATTAGAGGATGCAAAAAAGACTGGTGCTATGGCATTGTTTGGTGAGAAATACGGTGATAGTGTTAGAGTAGTAAGCATGGGTGATTTTTCTAAGGAATTATGTGGTGGAACACATGTTTCTAATACAGGTGTTATCGGAACATTTAAGATTATTTCAGAACAAGGTGTTGCATCTGGTGTAAGACGTATTGAGGCACTTACTTCAACAGGTGCTTTTGAATATTATCATAAAATTGAAGAAGAATTAATTAATGCCAGTGTAGCTGCTAAGACAGAACCTGCTAAACTTACGGAGAAAATAGAAGCATTATTAACAGAAATTAAAGAGCTTACTTCTGAAAATCAAAAACTTAAGGATAAAATTGCAAAAGAATCCGTAGGAGATGTAATGTCTAATGTAGTAAAGCATGGAGATGTTAGTATATTGCCAATTGATGTAAAAGATATAGATATGAACGCCTTAAGAAATCTTGGTGATGATATGAAGGCTAAATTACCAAATTCAGTTATTATTCTAGCATCTACTTTAGGTGATAAGGTAAATCTTATTGTTATGGCAACAGATGATGCAATTAAAGCTGGAGCACATGCTGGTAATATTGTAAAGAAAATTGCACCGATGATAGGTGGTGGCGGCGGTGGTCGTCCAAATATGGCTCAAGCTGGTGGAAAGAATCCTGCTGGTATAGCTGATGCACTTGCTGCTGGTGTAGAGGAAGTAAAAAATCAAATTAATTAATAGATTGGAATAGGAGGTTTTGGTATGGCATTAGTACCTACAGTCGTTGAACAAACAAGTAGAGGAGAAAGATCTTACGATATTTACTCTAGATTATTAAAAGAAAGAATTATATTTTTATCTGATGAAGTTAATGATGTAACTGCAAGTCTTGTAATTGCTCAGTTACTTTTCCTTGAGTCAGAAGATCCAACAAAAGATATTAGCTTATATATTAACAGTCCAGGTGGTTCTGTTTCTGCTGGACTTGGTATTTATGATACAATGCAGTATATAAAGTGTGATGTATCTACAATATGTGTAGGTATGGCAGCAAGTATGGGAGCATTTTTACTTGCAGGTGGAACAAAGGGTAAGAGAATTGCATTGCCTAATTCAGAAATTATGATTCATCAGCCATTAGGTGGAACAAAAGGTCAAGCAACTGACATGAGAATTCACACTGAACATATTATTAGAACAAGAGATCGCTTAAATCATATTTTAAGCGAGAATACAGGAAAGTCACTTGAAGAAATAGAAAGAGATACTGAGAGAGATAATTTCCTTACTGCAGAACAAGCTTTAGAGTATGGATTGATTGATCATATATATTCTAAACGTGATAATTAAATTATAAATTATTTGTTTAATAAATAACTTAAATTTTTATAAAAAAATCCTTATGTTTTGTCATAAAAATTTCAAATTATAGTTGACGAATAATAAATTTGTGGTATAATCTAATTTGTGCAATTTGGTAGAAACCCAAACAGTTGTTTATAGCACGCTTATTAATAATTTGCAACTGGAGGGAGGTTGGGAATAGTATGTCAAACGTAATAGTTAAAGAGAACGAGACTTTAGACAGCGCTCTTCGTAGATTTAAGAGAAACTGTGCAAAGGCTGGAATTCAGCAGGAAATTCGTAAGAGAGAGCATTACGAGAAGCCTAGTGTAAAGCGTAAGAAAAAGTCAGAGGCTGCTAGAAAACGCAAATATAAATAAGTAGAATTAAAATAAAAAAAACATCTGTAAATATAAGAATATATTTATAGATGTTTTTTTATTATTTTTTTTCTGGAATCAAACAATATTTTTCGAAATTGTTTCTTGGATTATTTCTATATTGTAGTGGAGTGTATCCCATTAATGTTCTAAATGTTTTTGTAAAGTGACTAGCACTGGAAAAACCAGTTGAAAAGCTTATTTCTGTTGTACTTAAGCTTGTTGTTGTAAGTAGTTCTATACTTTTTTGAATTCTATAATAAATTAGATAATCACCAGGGGTTTTACTTGTATATTTCTTGAATATTTTAGCACATAATGTTTTTCCTACATTTCCAGCATATGATATTTCATCTAATGATATTTTATTCATATAGTTGTCCTGAATAAACAAAATCATTGATTTAAAATTTGTTATATAATGATCGGTTTGAATATTTGGAGTTTCTACAAATTCCATATTATTAAATAATATTCTACAAATTCTATAGCTTGCTTCAAGTATTTCTAATTCAATTGTTTTAGGATTTGCTTTTTCAAATAGATTAGTGAGCTCGTCTATAATATCCTTAGTCCAATCATCTTTTCGTAAAATTAGATAATCAAAGGAATTTAAGCTGCTTAAAGGTTTTAAAAATTTCTGCTCAATATATTTATTTGAACAGACTAAGTCGGGATGCATTATTGCACAATAAAATCCACAACTTTTATTATCAATTGTATGATTAGAATGTATTCTTTTTGAATTAACCAATACACCTTCGTTTTCGTTTAATATAAAAGTATTGCCATTAACTGAAAATTCAAGCTGACCATTGTTGATATAAATAAACTCCAAATCATCATGCCAATGCTCTGTTATATAGTAATTATTGTTTGATGGAAAGAAGGCATTAGTGGCATAACATTGGAAAAGTGGATTGTTATAGGGTACATGTTGTAATAATTCATTTTGTAATGTAACAATATCTTGTGAGTTTGTCATAATATCTCTCCTGCAAAATATATTTTGATATAAATACCTTGTTTGTGTATATAAAAATACAAATAAGAACGATATTATTATATTATTAAGTAATTTGATTTGCAATATATTTTAAAGGAGTGTTGAGTATTATGGATAAAGAATTTAATTCAAAATATGGAAATTGGGAATTTTATAAGGGTGCACTTGCTATTGGTGTACCTGTAATGCTACAAAGTTTACTTCAAAGCTTAGTAAATTTGATTGATAGTTTTATGGTATCAGGTCTGGGTGATATAAAAATGTCTGGAGTGAATATTTCGGGACAAATTCTATTTGTATTTATGGTGCTTATGAATTCTATATGCATGTCAGGTGGCATTTTTTTAACACAATTCTTTGGAGCAAATGATAAAGATGGTATGAAGCAATGCTTTGCATTTAAATTAATTACCACATTAATTATGGGGGGATTATATTTATATGTTACATTTGGCATTCCAAGACAAGTAATATCTTTAATGGTTATTGGAAATAGTCAAGCAAAGGAGATATTAGAATTTGGACAGCAATATATGCGTTTAATGGGCTTTGCTGGTTTTCAAATGTCTATTTCAGCTATTATTGCATCATCATATAGAGAAATAGGTAAGGTTAAGATTCCTTTAGTTATTACAGTATCTGCTGCATTGCTTAATTCTTTTTTGAACTGGGTGCTTATATATGGTCATTATGGAATGCCTAGATTTGAAGTAAAAGGTGCTGCGTATGCGACTATTATTACTAGAACAATTGAAATGCTTGTATATATTGTTTTTATTTTATATGATAAGCCGGATTTTATTGGATTTAGTGTATTCAATAAAATAAATTGGAAATTGTTTAGAAGAATTATAAAAAAAGGATCATTGCTTGTAATATCGCAAATGATGTGGGTTTTATCTGAGATTTTACTGTAGCTGTATATAACAGTAGGGGTGGTGCCAATGTTGTATCAGGTATGGCAGCAAGCTTTTCAATTGCAAATTTATTTTTTGTTGCATTTGATGGCATAAATACAGCTACAGGTGTCATAATTGGGAAGTCATTAGGAAGCAATAATCTTGATAGGGCATTAGTTGAAAAGAAATGGATGTTATTTGGAGCTAAAGTGTTTGGCTTTTTTATGACTTTGTTAGGATTTGCAACTGTTGGACTTGTCCCAGTTGTATTTGGAAGATTAAGTCTTGAAGCCCAAACAATTACTAAACATATGGTTATGATAATAGCATTATTTATGCCTTTGTGGACTTATGTAAATGCACAAATGGCTATTTCTAAGGCAGGAGGAGATACAAAAGTCTGTATGCTTGTAGACGGAGGTATAACATTAGTTATGATTCCTTTGTTGCTTATAATGGGGACGTTTACAACCTGGAGTCCTATTATTATGTATGTTGTTGTTAAAATGCTAGATATAATAAAAATCATCCTTGCAGGACATGAATTAAAGAAAAATAGGTGGGTAGTTAATCTATCTTGTTAGATTATTTGCATTTTGTTAGATTATTTGCATATATTGACTATTTTTTTATTAAAAGATATAATAATATGATATTATGCGTTAGTTATGTGCTGATTAGGCAAATAAAAGGAGACATGAAATGGATAGATATTCGATTGCTATAGATACATTGGGTGGCGACAATGGTAGTAGATATATGGTCATGGGTATTGCTGATGCAATGAAACAGGCAAATGATTTTGATGTTATTTTAACTGGCCACGAAGATGAGCTAAAAACATATATAAATGAATTTAATTGTGATAAAACTAGGATTACAATTATTGATTCTAGTGAGGAAATTACATGTCATGATTCTCCAGTAGAAGCTATTCGTAGTAAGAAGAAATCTTCGATGGTATTAGCACTTAATGAGGTTAAGGAAGGACGAGCTAAAGCGTGTATTTCATCTGGTAATTCTGGTGCTCTTTTAGCTGGAGGACAGTTTATTGTTGGTAGAGCAAAGGGAGTAAAAAGAACTCCTTTAGCACCTTTAATTCCTAATAAGTTTTCATCTTCTTTGTTAATTGATTGTGGTGCAAATGTTGATGCTAAACCTGAATATTTAGTTCAATTTGCAAAGATGGGTTCTGTATATATGGAGAACATTGAAGGAATCAAAAATCCTAAAGTTGCCATTATTAATATTGGTGCAGAGGATGAAAAAGGTAATGAATTAGTTAAAGAAACTATTCCATTGCTTAGAGAATGTAAGGATATTAATTTTATTGGAAGTATAGAAGCAAGAGATATACCTGAAGGAAAAGCTGATGTATTAGTATGTGATGCTTTTGTAGGCAATGTTATTTTGAAATTCTATGAAGGAATAGGTAAAACTTTTATTAGTGAAATAAGCGATACCTTAAAAAAATCATTTTTTACAATGATTGGTGGAGCTATAGTTAAGAAACCCTTGAAGAAAACCTTTAAGAAATATATGGCCGATAACAAAGGCGGAGCTCCATTACTTGGATTAAAGGGGCTAGTTGTAAAAATACATGGCAATTGTAAGAATAATGAAGTATCAAGTGCTATTATGCAGTGTAGGTCATTTATTATAAATGAAGTAAATAGCAAAATTGTTTCCGCTCTTGAAGCAGAAAAATAGTTTATATATATAAATTGGTTAGTTTGATTTTATTTAGTTGGTTAATAATCAATATGATATATTCGTATACATAGGGAAGGATAGAATAATGAATAGTTCCAAGCAGGATTCTAAATATTTTGAACTTGAAAAAACAATTGGATACACATTTAAAGACAAAAAGAATTTAGATATTGCATTTACACACAAATCTTATACTAACGAAAAAATGGCAGGGAAGTTCGAATCTTATGAGCGTTATGAATTTTTAGGTGATGCTATTTTAGAGTATCTTGTAAGTGATTTTTTATTTAAAAATTATAAGAATTTACCAGAAGGTGATTTAACAAAATTGCGTGCTAGTTTAGTTTGCGAATTTACATTATCAAAAATATCTAGAAGCCTTAAATTAGGCGAATATGGATATTTTAGTAAGGGTGAAAAAAATACAGGTGGTCCTAATCGTGATTCGATTTTATGTGATATGTTTGAGTCTTTGCTTGGGGCATTGTATATTGATGGATCTATAGAAATAGCTAGAGAATTTGTAGAGAAATTTTTACTTACTGATATTGAACATAAGCAGTTATTTCACGACTCAAAAACTAAGCTTCAAGAATATTCACAAAAACATGATATTTCGTTACGTTATGATTTGATTAGTGAGACTGGTCCTGATCATAATAAGGAATTCCTTGTTTGTGTTATGTTTAATGATAAAAAAATGTCAGAAGGAATTGGACATTCTAGAAAATCAGCAGAACAAGTTGCAGCTTATAATACACTAACTGAGTTGACTAAACATCTGGAGGCAGACTATGTATTTAAAAAGCATTGAAGTATATGGATTTAAGTCTTTTGCAAATAAAATATTATTTAAATTTAATAAAGGAATTACAGGTATTGTTGGACCTAATGGTTCTGGTAAGAGTAATGTTGGTGACGCTGTAAGATGGGTTTTAGGTGAGCAAAGTGCAAAGCAGCTTAGAGGCTCTAAGATGGAAGATGTCATTTTTTCTGGAACTGAGCTTAGAAAACCACATGGTTCAGCTTATGTAGCAATTACTCTTGATAATAGTGATCATAGACTTCCAATAGACTACAATGAAGTTACTGTTGCAAGAAGAGTATATAGATCTGGTGAAAGTGAATACTTGATTAATGGTGTTGTTAGCAGATTAAAGGACGTTAATAGTCTCTTTTTTGATACTGGTATTGGTAAAGAGGGGTACTCTATTATTGGACAGGGTCAGATTGAAAAAATACTTAGTGGAAAGCCAGAAGAAAGAAGAGAATTATTTGATGAAGCTGCAGGTATTGTGAAATACAAAAAAAATAAAGCGGCAACAGAAAAGTCTTTAGAAAATGAGCGAGTAAATTTATCTAGAGTTAACGATATTCTTAAAGAGCTTGAAAAGCAAGTTGGACCTTTAAAGGAACAGTCAGAAACAGCACGTAAATATTTGGCCTTTAAAGAAGAACTTAAGAAATTAGATATTAATGCATTTCTTCTTGATGTAGACGATAATAAGGTAACTTTAGAGGAATATCAGAAGAAACTTGAGATTGTAGATAATGATTCCACAAGACTTAGAAATGAATTTGATTTAGCTAAAGATGAGTACGAAAAAATTGAAAATACTCTTGAAGAATTAACAGAAAAAATAGATGAAACAAAAAGCGAAATTCATGAAAAGAAACTTGTTAATCAAAGATATGAAGGTGAAGTAAATCTTGTAATGCAACAGATTTCTTCATTTGATCAAAGCCATTTAGAATTGGTTGAGCAAGAAGAAAAAATAAATAACGAATTAAAGAAATATGCAAATCAGCTTAAGGAGTTATTTGAAGAAAAAGAAGTATTAGATGAAAAATTAGATACAGCTGATGACGTACTTGAAAAGGCAACAAATGATTATGAAGAATTAAAAGGTCAAATATCCTTCAAAGAAGAACTTATCGAAACTTCTAAGGGCGACATTATTGAATATCTTAATGAAGGTGGTAACCTTAAGGCAAAAGTAGGTCGATATGACACAATGCTTGAGAATATTAATCTTCGTAAAACTCAGTTGAATCAACGATTCCTTGAGAACAAATCAGAGGAAGAACAATATAACTTAAAGAAAGATGATTTATTAAAGGAATTAGATGAAATTGAATCTGAATTAAAAGAATCAGCTGACTCTTTAGAGGATACAAAGGATGAAATTAGTAGTCTTACAATTACACAAAATGATGTACGAACAAAAATTACGAATTATAATAATGAAATTGTAAGCTTAAAATCAAAAAAAGAAGCTTTAAGAAACCTTACTGAAAGGTATGATGGATATGGTAATAGTATTCGTCGTGTTATGGAGCAAAAAAATAACAATCCAAAGATAATTGGTGTTGTTGCGGATATAATTGAAGTCGAAAAGAAATATGAGACAGCCATAGAAACAGCATTAGGCGGAAGTATTCAAAATATTGTTACTGAAGATGATGAAACAGCTAAAAAGCTTATTGCATTTTTAAAACAAAATAAATATGGTCGTGCTACATTTTTGCCAATTAATTCAATAGTTGATCGTTCTAATAATAGTAATGATTTAAGCAATGAAAAGGGCGTTTTAGGTATTGCTGCAAAGCTTGTTAAATGTGATTCAAAATATAAAATTATTATTAATCATTTGCTTGGAAGAATTATTGTTGTAGATAACATTGATAACGCAAGTGCATTGGCTAAAAAATACAAGCAATCACTTAGAATTGTAACCCTTGATGGAGAGTTAATTAATCCAGGTGGAGCAATGACTGGTGGTGCATTTAAGAATTCCTCTAATTTACTTGGAAGAAAGAGGGAGTTAGACGAGATTGATATTTTAATAGAAAAGTTAAAAACAGATCTTATTACTCTTAACGATGATAATGAAAAATATGATAAAAGACTTCATCAGTTAAAGATTAAGCGTGAAGAGTATAATGAGCTTATTGCTAGTCTTGATATAAAGAAAAATACAGTAGTACTTAACTTGAAACAAGCTTCTGACAAATTAGAAGAAATTAAACGTATTTTTACTGGAATATCTCGCGAAAATACTGAGCTTTCCAACCAAATAAAAGAAATAAATGATAATAAGAATGAATTATTTGATAAGAATAAGGCTCATGAAGATGCGGTTAAAGATTTAGAGGCAAAGATTAGCACACTTGAAAAAGAGGTTTCAGATGCTAAATCTAAGCTTCAAGGTGCGCTAGATAAGATAAATAATCTTAATATTGAATTTAATACAGTTAAACAACAATATGATTTTGCTCTTCAAAATATTAATCGTGTAAGAAATGACGAAAATGAAGCTAAAGAATCTCTTAGAGTTGTCAAAATAAAATTATCAAATGGAAGCAACGAAAAGGATACGTTATCAAATAAAGTTGTAGAATTAAAAGAACAATTAGAAAAGAATAATTTGTTGATTAATGAGTTGAATAATCAAGTAGAGAAGCTTACATTAGAAAAGCAGTCATTAAATGAGAGTCATAAAGAATTCTTTAATAAACGCGAGGACTTAGCTAATCAGATTAATGGTCTTGATAAGTCTGCATTTAAGATTAATGCTGCAATTGAAAAGATTGCTGAACATGGCGAGAGTTTAACCAATTATATGTGGGAGGAATATGAACTTACATATAATTCAGCATTTGAATTCAAAGATGATAATTTGAATGATATTTCATCCTTAAAACGAGAAATCTCAGCAGTTAAATCTAAGATTAAGCAATTAGGTGATGTTAATGTTAATGCTATTGAGGATTATAAATCTGTTGCTGAACGATATGAATTTCTTAAGGCACAACATGATGATATTGTCAATGCAGAATCTAATCTTGTTAATATAATTGCTGAATTAGATAGAGCCATGCGTGAACAGTTCCAGGAAAAATTCCAAGAAATAAGAATTATGTTTTCTAAAGTATTTAAGGAATTGTTTGGTGGTGGTAAGGCGGATCTTGAATTAGTGGATGAAGAGGATCTTCTCGAAACAGGTATAAAAATAAATGCTCAACCACCAGGAAAGAAGCTTCAAAATATGATGCAGCTATCAGGTGGAGAGAAGAGTTTAACTGCCATAGCCTTATTATTTGCAATTCAAAGCTTAAAGCCTTCTCCATTTTGTTTATTAGATGAGATTGAAGCTGCCTTAGATGATTCAAATGTTAAGAGATTTGCAAAATACTTAAACAGACTTACAAAAGATACTCAGTTTATTGTTATTACACATAGAAAGGGTACAATGGAAGCTGCAGATATTCTTTATGGTATTACGATGCAGGAAAAAGGTGTATCAACTCTTGTGTCTGTAAATATGATTGAAAATGAGTTGGACAATTAATTATATTATTTGGAGGTATTACATGTCAGAGGAAATTAAAGAGAAAAAAGGTTTTTTTAAGAGATTAAAAGAAGGTCTTTCTAAAACAAGAAATAATATTGCTGAAAGCTTTAATAATATATTTAAAGCTTCAGAGATTGACGATGATTTCTATGATGAATTAGAAGAAACACTGATTATGTCAGATATGGGCTTTGAAACAACAGAACGTATAATTGATGACTTAAAGGATAAGGTAAAGGAATTAAAGATTAAAGAAGCAGAGGAATGCAAGAATCTTGTAATAAATATTATAAGAGATCAAATGTCAGTTGATGATTCTGCATATGATTTTGAAAATAAAAAAACTGTTGTATTTGTTATTGGTGTAAATGGTGTAGGTAAAACAACATCAATTGGAAAACTGGCAGCAATTTACAAATCACAGGGAAAACGTGTAATGATGGCTGCTGCCGATACTTTTCGTGCTGCAGCAATTGATCAGTTAAAAACTTGGTCTAATAGAGCTGGAGTAGATATTATCGCTCAAAATGAAGGTTCAGATCCTTCAGCTGTTGTATATGATGCTGTTGCATCAGCAAAAGCTAGAAATACTGATATTCTTTTGATAGATACAGCGGGAAGACTTCATAATAAGAAAAATCTTATGGATGAGCTTGCAAAGATGCGTAGAATTATTACAAAAGAATATCCAGAAGCTAATGTTGAATCTTTGATTGTACTTGATGGAACAACAGGTCAAAATGCTTTAGAGCAAGCAAGACAGTTTAGCTCTGTTACAGAAATAAATGGTATTATTATTACAAAATTAGATGGTACTGCAAAGGGAGGAATAGCTATTGCAATTCAGTCTGAATTAAATGTACCAGTAAAATATATTGGTATTGGAGAAAAAATCGAAGATTTACAAAAATTTGATCCTAATAGCTATGTTACAGCCTTATTCTCTGATTTTGATTTAAAGAGTGATATGGAAATTATTGTAGATTCGGATTATCAAAAAATCGAACCAGATGATGATTTATTTGATATTTAGATAGGAGAGAAAAATATTATGTTAACATTAGAAAAATTTGAAGATGCATATAATGTTGTTCAAAAAGTTGTTTTACCAACTACTTTGATTAAGAGTGAATTTTTTTCAAAGCAATGTGGTAATACTGTTTATTTAAAACCTGAAAATATGCAGCTTACAGGAGCTTATAAAATACGCGGAGCATATTATAAGATTAGTACATTAAGTGATGAGGATAGACAAAAAGGTCTTATTACTGCATCTGCTGGTAATCATGCTCAGGGTGTTGCATACGCAGCAAAGGCATATGGTGTAAAAGCTACCATAGTTATGCCGACATCAACACCATTAATTAAAATTAATAGAACTAAAGCTTATGGTGCTGAGGTAGTATTACATGGATCTGTTTATGATGAAGCATGTCAATATGCACTTAAGCTTTCAGAGGAACATGGTTATACATTTATTCATCCATTTGATGATTTGGATGTTGCAACTGGACAAAGTACAGTAGCTATGGAAATTATTAAGGATTTACCATTTGTTGATAAGATTCTAGTACCAGTTGGTGGTGGTGGCTTGGCTACAGGTGTTTCAGCATTAGCAAAAATGCTAAATCCAAACATTAAGGTTATTGGCGTTGAACCTTCAGGAGCAGCATGTTTAAAAGCTTCTCTTGCAAAGGGAGAAGTTACAACACTTGATCAGGTAGATACTATTGCAGACGGTACAGCTGTTAAGACTCCTGGTTCTAATATATTTCCATATTTACAGCAAAATCTTGATGATATTATAACTGTTGATGATAGTGAGTTGATTGTAGCATTTCTTGATATGCTTGAAAATCACAAGATGCTTGTTGAAAATAGTGGTTTGTTAACTGTAGCAGCACTTAAACATCTTGAAGCTAAAGATGAAAAAGTTGTAAGTATTTTAAGTGGTGGAAATATGGATGTCATTACATTTGCATCTGTAGTACAACACGGACTTATTGCTAGAAGTAGAATTTTTACAGTATCTGTTTTACTTCCAGATAAACCAGGGGAATTACAAAATGTTGCAGGTGTTATAGCTAATGAAAATGGTAATATAATTAAACTTGAGCATAATCAGTTTGTTTCAATAAATAGAAATTCTGCAGTTGAGCTTGTTATTACTATTGAAGCTTATGGTCAGGAACACAAGGAACAGATTATGTCAGTGTTGAAGGATAAAGGCTATAGACCAATTGAGAAGAAACCGAAACCAATATATTAATTATGAATAAATATAGCGTTGCAATTGATTTAGGGACAACTACAATTGAATTATGTATTATATGTAACAATGAAAAAACTGTTGTTGCATCAGATTCCTTTAAAAATCGTCAAGCATTATATGGTAGCGATGTAATTAATAGAATATTTGCTATTGAACGAAATTATAACAATTATGATAAATTAAGACAGGTTGTAATAGAAGATATTAAAAATTCTGTGTTGAAACTATGCAGCAATAATAAGATATCAATAGAAGATATTACTAAAATTGTATTCAGTGGAAATACCACAATGAATTCAATCTTACTTAAGAAAGATGTGTCTAGTCTAGGAAAACATCCATTTACAAATTGTCTTAGTGAGAATGTTGTATTAACCGAAGATATTATTTTTAATACATTTTCTTGTGTTAAAGAAATTGTATTTATTAAAGGTGCTAGTGCTTTTATTGGCGGAGATATATTGTCAGGGTTGCTTTACCTTTCAGAAAATAATATGTTGCTCAATAATTCTTTGTTGCTTGACTTAGGAACAAATGGAGAAATGATTCTTAAACATGATGATAAATTTTATGCTACATCTGCTTCCTGTGGACCAGCATTTGAGGGTGCAATAAGAAAACAAAATGCATATGGTTCAAATGTGATAGATGCTATTTCTTTAGGAATTAATGCAAGAAAAATATCAAAAGAAGGAATATTACAAGAGCCTTTCCTTGATAAAGGTATTGAAATTATGGGTATAAAACTTACAGCTTCGATTATTCATGATATTATACTTGCTAAGGCAGCGATTATTTCAGGAATAGAAATTCTATTGAATGAAGCAGGGGTTTCAAGGGTTGATTTAATGCATATATACATAGCAGGTAATTTTGGATTTTATCTTAATTTGCAAAGTGCATACAATATAAAAATGTTACCAAAAGAATTTGAAGGCAAAATAAAGATTATTGGTAATTCGTCATTAGAAGGAGCAAAAATTCTATGTGAATCCTGTGATGCCTTGAAATATATTAATGATTTTTCAAGTGAGGAAAACTTTATTGTTATTCAACCTTCCTTGAAGAAGCATTATGAAGATATTTTATTAAAGAATATGACATTTTAGTAAATACAATTGGAGACTACTTATGAATTTTATGACTATAGCAAGTGGAAGCAGTGGAAATTGCATTTATGTGGGCACTGATTCTACGTCGATTTTAGTTGATGTTGGAGTAAGTAAAAAGAAAATAGTTGAAGAACTTAATGATATTAATCTTGACATAAGAGATGTAAGTGGTATATTTATTACCCATGAACATATTGATCATATTAAGGGATTAGGAGTTATTTCTCGGGCATATAATATACCAATATATGCAACTGAGGATACCATAGATATGATTAAACAAACTTCATCCCTAGGAACGATAGATAGTGATTTATTTAACTCTATTGTTCCAGATGAAATGTATAGCATAGGAGATATAAATATTAAAGCACATTCAATTTGGCATGATGCGGCGGATCCAGTTTGTTATAGCTTTTTCAACAATAATAATAAGGTTTCTATTGCAACTGACCTTGGTGATTATGATGATTATATAATTAATAATTTAAAGGAATCAGATGTTTTGCTTGTTGAAGCAAACCATGATGTGAGAATGCTTCAAGCTGGCTTTTATCCATACAATTTAAAACAAAGAATATTAGGAAAAAGAGGTCATTTATCAAATGAAGCAGGTGGAAAGCTTATAAAAGAATTATTGAATGACCACATTAAATCAATTTTTTTAGGACATTTAAGTGCAGATAATAATTATCCTGAGTTAGCATATGAAACAGTAAAATGTGAGCTTGCAGATAATAAATTTTCAAAGGATGTTCGGAATTTTAATCTTCAAGTTGCGAAACGAAGCAACAGAAGTGAGTTAATTAGTATATAATATATTTTATATATAATTTCATGGCATAAAATTTATTGTGCCAAAGAAAGCTATGCGTATTTCACGCAAACAGTATAGGAGGATAAGATGAAGAAGACAATTATTTCAGTAATCGGAAAAGACAAAGTAGGTATTATAGCAAAGGTATGTGTATATTTAGCTGATAACAATATAAACATTCTTGATATTGCTCAGACAATCGTTAATGGCTATTTTAACATGATGATGGTTGTTGATGCTAATGGTTCAAGCAAACATCATGAGACAATTGCTGATGATTTACAGGCTATTGGTGAGGAATTAGGTGTACAGATTAAGGCTCAGCAGGAAGATATTTTTAACATGATGCATAGATTATAATTATTGGAAAGGTTTTAGCTATGATTAATATTAATGAAGTAATTGAAACTAATGAAATGATTAAGAACATGAATCTTGATGTACGAACAATTACAATGGGAATTAGTCTTCTTGATTGTATTGGTGGAACATTAGAAGAAACATGTACAAGAATATATGATAAGATTACATCT
The DNA here is from genome assembly GCA_029338675.1 of Lachnospiraceae bacterium. GTDB lineage: Bacteria > Bacillota > Clostridia > Lachnospirales > Lachnospiraceae > Coprococcus_C. The sequence continues at coordinate 29,981 of JAQYAV010000061.1, read as the reverse complement.
TCAGCAAAGGATTTAGTAGCTACAGGAGAAGATATTTCTAAGAAATATGGTATTCCAATTGTTAACAAAAGAATTTCTGTCACTCCAATAGCATTAGTTGGCGGTTCAGTATGTAAAACATCTGATGATTTTGTTGAGATTGCAAAGGCACTTGATCGCGCTGCAAAGACTTGTGGCGTGAACTTTATTGGTGGTTATTCTGCACTTGTTTGTAAAGGAATGACAAAGGCAGATGAATTATTAATTCGTTCAATTCCAAAGGCATTAACTGAAACTGATATGGTATGTAGCTCTGTTAATACTGGTTCAACAAAGACAGGTATTAATATGGATGCAGTTAAGCTTATTGGTGAAATAATCAAAGAAACTGCTGAACTTACAAAAGAAAATGATTCTATTGGTTGTGCTAAATTTGTAGTATTTTGTAATGCTCCAGATGATAATCCATTTATGGCAGGTGCATTCCATGGTGTTACTGAAGCAGATAAAATAATTAATGTTGGTGTTAGTGGACCTGGCGTTGTTAAGGCTGCTATCGAGCAGGTTAGAGGCGAGAATTTTGAGGTTCTTTGCGAAACAATCAAAAAGACAGCATTTAAGATTACAAGAGTTGGTCAATTAGTAGCAAAAGAAGCTTCAGAGAGACTTGGAATTCCTTTTGGAATTATTGATTTATCCCTTGCCCCAACTCCAGCTGTAGGAGACAGCGTTGGTGAAATTCTTGAAGAGATTGGTTTAGAGTATTCAGGCGCTCCTGGCACTACTGCGGCTCTTGCAATGCTTAATGATCAGGTTAAAAAGGGTGGTGTTATGGCATCGTCTTATGTTGGTGGATTAAGTGGTGCGTTTATTCCAGTAAGTGAAGATCAAAGAATGATAGATGCAGTTACTGCTGGAGCTCTTTCCTTAGAAAAACTTGAAGCAATGACTTGTGTTTGTTCAGTAGGACTTGATATGATTGCTATTCCCGGTGATACAAAGGCAACTACAATTTCAGGTATTATTGCTGATGAGATGGCACTTGGTATGGTTAACCAGAAAACAACTGCTGTAAGAATTATTCCTGTAATTGGTAAAAAAGTAGGTGATCAGGCTACATTTGGTGGACTTCTTGGATATGCTCCAATTATGCCAGTTAATTCATTTTCTTGTGATGCATTTATTAACAGAGGTGGAAGAATTCCAGCACCAATTCATAGCTTTAAGAATTAATTTGAAGTGAGGATTCTAATGGGAAAATTAGCGCTTTCAGAAAGAATCTTGATGGAGATTGATAAACCAGCAAGATACATTGGAAATGAAGTTAATATTGTAAAAAAAGACTTAAATAATATAGATGTCAGGATAGCTATGTGCTTTCCTGACGTTTATGAAATTGGTATGTCTTATTTAGGTATACAGATTTTATATGATATGTTTAATAAAAGAGAAGATACATATTGTGAAAGAGTATACAGCCCATGGCCTGATTTGGATGCTATTATGAGAAGAGAACAAATCAAGCTTTTTTCTTTAGAAACACAAACTCCTATCGACCAGTTTGATTTGCTTGCAATTACTATTCAATACGAAATGTGCTATACAAATATTTTGCAGGTTATAGATTTGGCAGGTATACCAATTTACGCAAAGGATAGAAAAAAAGGAGATACACTGATAATAGGTGGAGGTCCTTGTTCAGTTAATCCTGAACCAATGGCAGATTTTTATGATATGTTTTACATTGGTGAGGGTGAAACTTCTTATGATGAATTATTAGATTTATATAAAAAATATAAATCTAGTGATATGTCTAGAAAAGAATTTTTAATTAGTGCATCAAACATTCCTGGAATATATGTCCCATCACTATACGATATTTCTTATAATGAAGATAATACAATAAAGGCTATTAAGCCAATTAATGATAGAGTACCAGAAAAAGTAAAGAGACAGGTTGTTACTGATTTTAGTAAGGTAACATACCCTACTAAGCCTGTAGTTCCTTATGTGAAGGTTACTCAAGATAGAGTATGTCTTGAAATTATGAGAGGATGTATTAGAGGATGTAGGTTTTGCCAGGCAGGAATGATTTATAGACCTACAAGACAAAAAGATGTTGAGATGCTAAAAAAATATGCTAGAGAAATGCTTGATAATACTGGATATGAAGAAATATCATTGAGTTCATTAAGTTCTAGTGACTATGAAAAATTAGATGATTTATTAAATTATCTAATATCATTAAAGGATACCGATCATGTAAATGTTTCACTTCCGTCACTTCGTATAGATGCCTTTTCCTTAGATGTAATGAGTAAAGTTCAGGATATTAAAAAAAGCTCACTAACGTTTGCTTCTGAGGCGGGTACACAGCGTCTTAGAGATGTAATAAACAAAGGCATAACACAGGAAGATTTAATTAATGGAAGTAGACAGGCTTTTATAGGTGGATGGGATAAGGTTAAGCTTTATTTTATGTTAGGATTACCTACTGAAACAGATGAGGATTTGTATGGAATTGCTAGCTTATCTGAACGTTTATCAGAAGAGTACTTTGAAGTTGTTCCAAAAGAAAAACGTAATGGAAGAGTTATGATAAATGCTTCAGCTTCATATTTTGTTCCAAAGCCATTTACGCCATTTCAGTGGGCACCTATGATATCACCAACAGAATTTACAAGACGAGCATATTATGTGAAAGATTCTTTTGCACAACAAAAAAATAAAAAGAGTCTTAAATTTTCGTATCATGATGCAGATATTACTATTCTTGAAGGCGTGTTGGCAAGAGGAGATAGACGACTTTGTAAGGTTATATATGATGTATATAAAAAAGGTGCCATATTTGATGCCTGGACAGAGTATTTTAAATTTAATAGGTACAGTGAAGCCTTTGAAGAAAATGGTATAGATCCAGATTTTTATACACTTAGAGAAAGAAATGACGAAGAGATATTTCCTTGGGATCATATTGATGTTGGTGTGACAAAGCAATTTCTTTTGCGTGAATGGAATGAAGCAAAAAAAGGAATTGTAACACCAAACTGTCGTGAAAAGTGTTCAGGCTGCGGATGTACATCCTATAAAGGAGGAGTCTGCTATGAAAATTAGAATAAAATATGAAAAAAGTGGTGTATTACGTTTTATTGGACATCTTGATGTTATGAGATTATTTCAAAAAGCGATAAGAAGAGCAAAATTAGATGTTGCATATTCAAAAGGATTTTCGCCACATCAGATTATTTCCTTTGCTGCTCCTATGCCTCTTGGTATGACTTCAGAAGGAGAGTATTTTGATGGAGATTTTAATAGTATTACAACTACTGAAGATATGATGGAACGTTTGAATACTACTTTACCAGAAGGAATAAAGGTTCATGATATTGTATTGCTTGATGAGAATGCTAAAAATTCAATGTCTGTAGTATCTGCTTCTGATTATTATATTTATACAAATGAAGAGGCAACAGATGATAATATAGCTACTTTGGCTGACAATATTGAAGAATTTATAAAGCAAGATAGTATTATGATACTCAAAAAGTCAAAATCGAAGGAAGAAATGTCAGATATAAAACCTTTGATTATTGATATTAAGAAAAAAGATAATGGAATATATATGCTCCTTGTTTCAGGAAGTAAAGGTAATCTCAAACCAGATTTAGTGATTGCTTCATTATGTGAATTTTGTGGATTAGAATATGATAGATATAATTATAGAATTCATAGAATAGAAACATATATGGGTGAAGAAAAATTACTTTCATTATCATGTGCTGGTAGGAGATTTTGATATGAACAATAAATACGTTTTGACAAAACTTCAAGATATTACAACTGGTTTTTTCTTTGAAGATGATAAAATTGAAGAGATACGTTGTTATGAAGAAGATTCTCTTATTGGAAATATTTATGTTGGTAAGATATCAAATATTCTAAAAAATATTAATGCATTATTTGTTGATATTTCAAAAGATGAAACTTGCTATTTGTCATTAGAAGATTATACATTAGATAAAGCTCCTAAATTAGGACAAGATATTATTGTTCAAATTACAAAGGATAAAATAAAAACAAAGCAAGCAAGTGTTTCTATGGAATTATCTTTGACAGGAAAATACATTGTTGTCAATACTTCCTCATTGATTGGAGTTTCTTCTAAAGTTAAAAGTTCCTTAGAAAGAGAACGTCTTAAAGCAATATTTGTTAGGGCGTTACAATCTTTTTTATCAAATACTAGTGAGAGCATTAAGGAAGCAATAAAGGATATTTCTTTTGGCGGAATTTTAAGAACTGATGCACTTTTGATTGATGAACAAATTATTGAAGAAGAAGCTATTATTTTACTTAGGCAATTATCAATGATTATTCAAAAGGCAAAATATTCGAAACCTTATTATCTTGTTCATGAAGCAAATAAATTATATTATGATGATGTAATAAAATATATACAATGTGATTGCAATGTGGTAACTGATATTAAAGAATTATACGATCAAATATTAAGTGATAATAATATTGAAGATAAAACAAAACTAAAATATCATAATGATAATATTACATTATCAACCCTATATAGTTTAAATACAGTTGTTCGTAAGGCCTTAAATAAAAATGTATATCTTAAATCAGGAGCATATTTGGTTATCGAACCAACAGAAGCAATGACAGTGATTGATGTTAATAGCGGAAAAGCAATTAAAGGGAATAACAAAGAAGATATTGCTCTTAAAATAAATAAAGAAGCAGCTTTAGAAATTTCTCGACAGTTAAAATTAAGAAATATGAGTGGTATTATAATTGTTGATTTCATAAGCATGAAGACAGAAGGATATAATGAAATTCTGATGGATTACTTGAAGAAATGTGTGGTTCGGGATAAAATTCCTGTATCGGTTATTGATATTACTCGATTGGGGTTAGTTGAGATAACAAGAAAAAAAGTTCGAAAACCCTTATATCAAATAGAAAAGTTTCGTGGTATTGAATGATTATGATATTAAGAATATAATTTAGAAGTTTATTAAAATTGTAAATATTATATAGAATTGTAAATATTATATAGAATTGTGAGTATTATATAGAATTGTAAGTATTATATAGAATTATAAATATTATTATAAATTGTAAATATTATTATGAAAAATTATAAATATTATTACAAAAAAATATAAATATATGTTGACAGGATGTAAAACTGATGTTATATTTTTCTAGTATGCCGCACAATGAGGTTTAAGTCTATTTAAATATAGCACCGAAGTTGGCGAGTAATGATAATAGGAGGTAACCGTATGTACGCAATTATAGCAACAGGCGGAAAGCAGTACAAGGTAGCTGAAGGAGATATCATTAAGGTTGAGAAGCTTAATGTAGAGGAAGGCAAAGAAGTATCATTTGATGTAGTTGCAGTTAGCACTGATTCAGATATGCTTTGTGGTGATGCTTGTAAGAACTCTTCAGTAAAGGCAACAGTTCTTGGCGATGGTAAGGGCAAGAAGGTTGTTGTATACAAGTACAAGAGAAAGACTGGCTATCACAAGAAGCAGGGTCACAGACAGCCATTTACTCAGGTTAAGATTGAAGCAATTAATGCTTAATTGTTATGATTAAGGCTACATTTTACAAGGATTCGTCTGGAAATCATGTTGGTTTTAGTATAAGTGGTCATGCTGGATATGCAAAGTATGGTAATGATATCGTATGTTCTGCAGTTTCAGTATTAGTAATCACAACAATTAATTCCATTGAGAAATTAACGGATAATCCTTACAAGAGTGAAGTTGGCAAGTCAGGATTAATTAAATTTAAGTTTTCATCTATTCCAGATGAAAAAGGAAAGTTATTAATCGAATCACTTATTATGGGTATTATTGGTATTCATGATGAGTACGGAGACAAATATTTGGAATTATACTTCAAGGAGGTGTAACTATGTTAAAAATGAATTTACAGTTCTTTGCACATAAAAAGGGTGTTGGTTCTACTAAGAATGGTAGAGATTCAGAAGCTAAGAGACTTGGTGCTAAGAGAGCAGACGGTCAGTTCGTTAAAGCTGGAAATATATTATATAGACAGCGTGGAACAAAGATTCATCCAGGTGTAAATGTAGGTCGTGGTGGCGATGATACTTTATTCGCACTTGTTGATGGTGTTGTTAGATTCGAAAGAAAAGGTAGAGACAAGAAGCAGGTTTCTATCTATCCTGTAACAACAGCTGAGTAAGAATTTCTTTACCGGGATAGTAATATCCCGGTTTTTTCTTTATTATTGAATTGGTTTTATAGAGCAATACTATGTATATTGTATTGATATGTATATTGTTTTGATATAAAAATACTTAATTAGAAAATATATCGGAGGTAATTATGTTCGCTGATAGAGCAAAAATATTCATAAGATCAGGAAAAGGTGGAGATGGTCATGTGTCATTTCGTCGTGAAAAGTATGTTCCTAACGGCGGACCAGATGGTGGAGATGGTGGAAATGGCGGAGACGTTATTTTTGTTGTTGATCCAGGACTAAATACACTTACCGATTTTAGACATATAAGAAAATATAAGGCAGGAGACGGAGAAGAAGGTGGCAAGAAAAATTGCCATGGTGCAGATGGTGAAGATATTATTCTTAAGGTTCCTGCTGGTACAGTAATTAAAGATTTTGAAACAGGTAAGGTAATATTAGATATGTCTAATAAAACAGAGCCTGTAACTTTATTAAAAGGTGGTCATGGTGGTAAGGGCAACAGACATTATGTTACTTCTGTTATGCAGGCTCCTAAGTATGCGCAACCAGGGCAGGCTGCGAAGGAAATGTGGGTAACATTAGAGCTTAAAATGATTGCTGATGTTGGATTAGTAGGATTTCCAAATGTAGGTAAATCAACATTTTTGTCGAGAGTAACTAATGCAAAACCAAAGATTGCAAATTATCACTTCACTACACTTAATCCGAATCTTGGAGTTGTAGATTTAGGTGATAAAAATGGATTTGTTATTGCTGATATTCCAGGTATTATTGAAGGAGCTTCAGAAGGGGTAGGCCTTGGTTTTGAATTTTTAAGACATATTGAACGTACTAAGGTTTTGATCCATATGGTAGATGCTGCATCAACTGAAGGACGTGATCCTATTGTTGATATTAAGACGATAAATAACGAACTTATTGCATATAATGAACAGTTAGCCAATAGACCACAGGTTATTGCTGCAAATAAATGTGATGCTCTATATGGAGATGATTATGAGACGGTAATAGATATGCTTAAGAGTGAATTTGAACCAAAAAACATTAAAGTATTTCCTATTTCAGCAGTATCTGGAAAAGGTTTAGATGATTTACTTTGGTATGTTAATAGTCTTGTAAAAGAAGCTCCAGACGAAGTAATTGAATTTGAAACAGAATTTGATTTCACAGATTTAGATGATCCAGAATTACCATTTGAGGTTACTAAATCAGATAAGGAAGAGGGCGTATATATTGTAGAAGGTCCTCGAATTGAAAGAATGCTTGGATATACTAATCTTGAATCTGAGAAGGGTTTTGCATTCTTCCAGAAGTTCCTTAAGGATAATGGAATTCTTGATATGTTAGAGGAACTTGGAATTGAAGAAGGAGATACTGTTAGATTGTATGGTCTTGAGTTTGATTATTATAAGTAAGATTATTATTAATGTATAATGTGTTATGTATTTATTTTAGATATAAGGAGATATTAAATGACTAGTAAGCAAAGAGCATATTTAAAGAGTTTAGCAATGAATATAGATCCAATATTTAATATTGGAAAGTCTAGCTTGACACCAGAAGTGACAAGCGCTGTTGAAGAGGCGTTAAATAAAAGAGAATTAATTAAAATTAGTGTATTAAAAAATTGTCTAGATGATCCTAGAATGATTGCTGAAGCTATAGCTGAAAGAACACATAGCCAGGTTGTACAGGTTATTGGAAAAAAAATAGTATTATATAAACCTCTTAAAAAGGATCCGAAGATTATTCTTCCAAATTAATTATAGGGTATAAAGATGGATTTATTAAATGAAGTGTCAAGATTAAAATCTATTGCTATTGTAGGAGGAACCTTCAATCCTGTTCATAAAGGACATATTATGTTAGGCGAATTTGCACTTAAAACTCTTCCGTTTTTGGATTATGTAGTTTATATGCCAAACAATAAACCAGTATATAAAGATAATGGAAAGATTGTTTCGGGCTATGATAGAATTAAGATGTTAGAGCTAGCGTTGTCAAATTCCAAAATGACTGTATCTGATATGGAAATAAAACGTGGTGGAATCACATATACAATTGATACCCTTAGATTGCTAAAAAGATACAATTCTAATATTGATATTTACCTAGTAATTGGTGGAGATTCTTTAGTTTCTTTTGATAGTTGGAAGGAATATGTAGAAATACTTAAAATATCCAAATTATTAGTTGCTAAAAGAAGGGGTTCGGATTACAATTTAGAAAAATATGAAAAAAAACTAAAAAAAGTGTGTGATGAGGCAGAAATAAAATATATGGATAGTCCTTTTTTTGATATTTCTTCAACTGTACTTCGTGAACAATTTTCAAAAGGAATATATGATACTTTGTTAGTTCCTGAATCAGTAATTGATTATATAAGAATTAATGGCATGTATAGAAATTAAATATTTTATAGAAATATAAAAATAATAATATTTAAGTTTATTAAAGAAATCTAAAAATAAAGAGATTTTAGTTAATTAAATATTCTAAAAATAAAGAGATTTTAAATTATTATAAAAAAATATAAAATAAAGAGATTTAAGTAATTTAATAGTAATGTTTTATGTACATTATGGGGAGAAAAAAACTATGAATAGGGAGAAAATGATTGACCGATTAAGAGGTAAAATAAGTGAAAAAAGATTTGAACATTCAATTGGGGTGGAATTTACTGCTGCATGTCTTGCTATGAGATATGGTGAAGAGTTAGAACGTGCAAGAATAGCAGGCTTATTACATGATTGTGCAAAGGGCATTCCTACAAAAGATAAAATACTTAAAGCAAAAAAACATGGAATTCCTATTAGCAAATGTGAACAGGCAAATCCAGATATGCTTCATGCAAAGCTTGGAGCATATTACGCAAGATTTAAGTACGGTGTTTTAGATACGGTTATCTTAGATGCAATTCGTTATCATACTACTGGAAGACCAGAGATGACTTTACTAGATAAAATAATTTTTGTTGCTGATTATATTGAACCAAATAGAAAACCTATAAAAGAAATAGATATAATTAGACAAGAAGCATTTATAGATATTGATAGATGCATTATTCATATACTAAAAAATACACTAGAATATTTACAAGAAACAACTATAGATATAGATTATATGACTCAAATGACATATAATTATTATGTAAACGAAAAAGAAAAAGTGTATAATAAAATAGGAGTAGATTATGGATTCTAAAGAATTAGTAAAGATTGCAGTGAAAGCATTAGAAGATAAAAAAGCCCATAATATTAAAATTTTAGATATAAAAGAAATATCTTCTGTTGGAGATTATTTTGTTGTTGCAGATGGAAGCAATAGAAATCAAGTTCAGGCTATGTGTGATAACGTTGAAGAATATATGTCTAAAGAAGGAATCAATATAAAAAATCGAGAGGGCTATTCAATTGGAGGATGGATTTTACTCGATTATTATGATATAATTATTCATATATTTGCTGAGGAAGAACGCTCATTTTATGGTATTGAACATATATGGAGTGATGCAAATTCTGTGTTTTTGGAGGATTTATAATTGAATCAAGACAAAATATTGAATGATAATTATAAAAGAATAAATCAGATATCGGCGAGATGTATGAGAGTAATAGATTTGGCTCTTATTTTAGGCTTTTTTTATTGCTATTTTATTTCTGATATTGATCCAATGTTACTTGCAATTGTATTTGGGGCATGTTTTTTTGTTGCGCTTATTCCTACACTTGTTGTTAATGTTCTTAAAATTGACCATTCAGCAATTACTAAACATGTTGTTATTGTATGCATATGCATAATAGTAACTTGCTTGATTGCTATGTGTTCAACATATGTTTTTCCTATTATTTTATTTCCGATTATGATGGCATCTTTATATTATAATAAAACCTTGGTTTTATTTACGTCATTACTTATGTCGGGGGGAGTATTTGTTGCTAATGCAATATCATTTTATTATAAAGATTATTTTATTGGTAATCATTGTAATAGTATTGAAGATACTCTTTTATATTATACAGTCCCACAAATTGTTATTGTTTTCTTGATGTCAGTTGTTGCATATTCAATAGTATATCGTAATTCTATGATGGTTAAGTCAGCTATAAGTACGGCAATTACAATGCAGAATAATCAAATCGGTCTTATATATGCATTTGCTGAAATAAGTGAGAGTAAATCAAAGTTCACAGGAGAACATATTAAGAGAGTAGCAGAGTATATGCGTGTTTTAGCTAAAGCATCAGGCTTTGATGATGATTATGTAGAAAAGCTAGGTGTTGCAGCTATGATGCATGACATTGGTAAGTTGATGATAAGTGAAGAAATTCTGGATAAGCCTTCTAGACTTACTGATGAAGAATACCAGATTATGAAAAATCATGTTTTATATGGAGAGGCTTTACTTGAAAAATGTCCAGGTGAAATAATGCATTTGGCATGTATTTTAGCTAAAGAACATCATGAAAAATGGGATGGAACAGGATACCTCGGTATGAAGGGTGAAGAAATATCTTACATAAGTAGACTGATGGCAGTTTGCGATGTTTTTGATGCACTTACAGCTGACAGATATTATAAAAAGGGTTGGTCATTAGAGGATACATTTAATGAAATAGTAAGATTAAGTGGAACTCATTTTGATCCAAAGGCTGTTCAACTATTTATTAAGAATTTCGATGAATTTAAGGCTATTCATAGCAGAATACCTGACAAACAAATTTACTAGTTAATATGGAGGCAACATGTATCGAGTAATTAATGATTATGTTAGTAAGGTTAATATTCTATCTAATGGTGAAATATACGACAGAATAGATAGCTTTGTATCAAAGGTAAATTATATAGCAAAATATGCAATAACATGTAATTTTAATCGATACATAGTTGATATTATTTTAGATGATTTTTCTTTTGATAAAGCGGTGAAATTTTTTAATGATTTTAATTGTCAGGTTGCATATGGATATTCTTCATTTTTTGTAAGATTTAATGAAGGGAATTGCATTAGATATCGATTCGTTACTTCAAAAGAAAACAAAGAAGCTTTTTATTGTGACATTGTGATTCGTTAAAATAAATCCTTATAATAAAATATAAAAAAGTAAAGGTTATATAAAATAGTCGCTTTGCAAGTGAAATGTATCATTTCTATTTTCTATTAGTAGTTGTTCAGTAATAGATGCTACAGTTCAAAATAATTATGCAAAGCGGCTGTTTTAATATTATTATAATCATTCTAATTGATTATCCACAGGATGTAATGTCCATAATAGATAATAAAATAGTTTGATATTTATTAATTTAGAAAGTTCTAAATAATCCAATAACTTTACCAAGAATCTCTATATCACCATTAACAATTATTGGGTCCATAGTATCATTTTCAGGTTGTAAACGAATATGACCATTTTCCTTGTAGAAAGTTTTTACTGTTGCTGAATCTTCAATAAGAGCGACAACAATTTCAGAATTCCTTGCTGTTTTTGCTTCTTCAACTAATACTAAATCCCCATTGAATATACCAGCATTAATCATACTGTCTCCTTTTACTTTAAGCATAAAGGTTTGCTTATTATGTAAATATTCAGGTGGAACAGGGAAATAACCTTCTACATTCTCAACTGCCAAAATTGGTTCTCCACATGTTACAGTTCCAACAATAGGAACATTAACCAATTCTCTTCTTGTAAAATTGAATGTGTCATCTAAAATCTCTATAGCTCTTGGTTTAGTAGAATCTTTTCTGATGTATCCATTCTTCTCAAGAGATTCTAAATGCGAATGTACTGATGAAGTAGACTTCAAATGAACTGCTTCACAAATCTCTCGTATTGCAGGTGGATAACCATTCTTTAATATGCATTCCTTCAAATATGTCAAAATTTCTTGTTGTTTCGGCGTAATTTTTCCTGAAGACATATAATTACCTCCAATTCATTTTTTTTTATTGTATCACATATAAATAAAAAATGCAAACAAATGTTCTTTTGTTCTTTGGGTTGTTGATATATATAATTTATTTTGGTATTATATACATTATATATGGAATAATATTTATAGTTGAAAATTGATTTGGCTCCTTCGATTAAACCGAATAGATACACATATCTTCATGAAAAAAATATTAGGATATGGCTAAAGAGATTTTATATAATGACCATAGAACGAAAGAAATATTTGGGTAGGTTTATATGAATAAAATTACACTTGGAATTTTAGCTCACGTTGATGCTGGAAAAACAACTCTTTCTGAAGCAATTTTATATTCGACTGGAAAATTAAAAGAACTAGGAAGGGTTGATAAAAAAAATAGTTTTTTAGATACAAATGAATTAGAACGTGAACGTGGAATTACTATTTTTTCTAAACAAGCTAGATTTAATATTGGAGAAATTGAATATACACTTATTGATACACCTGGCCATGTTGATTTAGCACCAGAAATGGAAAGAACATTACAAGTTTTAGACTATGCAATTTTACTTATTAGTGCATCTGATATGATTCAAGGGCATACCATAACGTTATGGAATAAACTTAAACAATATAACATTCCCACATTTATTTTTATAAATAAAATGGACCAGCCTGATACAGACAGAAAGAAGATAATTTCAGAAATCAAAACAAAATTATCAGAAGACATTATTGATTTTAATGATAATAATTTAGACGAAAAAGTATATGAAGAAATCGCTGTTTCGTCAAAGAGCGAAGAAGTATTTAATGCATACTTAGATGATGAAATAATTGACAATGATACTATATGCGATCTTATAGCCCAGGGCTATATAATACCATGCTATTTTGGTTCCGCACTTAAATTAGATGGCATAGATTTTTTTATACAAGGTATAAATCGTTTTGTTGTCTGTAAAGAATATCCAGATGAATTTGGTGGAAAAATATACAAGATATCAAGAGATGCAAATGGAAATAGATTGTCTCATATTAAAATTACTGGTGGATCTATTAAAGTAAGAGATATTATTTATGAAGATAAAAAGGTTACACAGATTAGAAAGTATTCTGGTGAGAAATATGAATGTGTTGATGTAGCATATGCAGGAGAAATATGTTGTATATTAGGCTTGGATAATACCTATGCAGGTCAAGGAGTAGGTTTTGAAAATGATAACAATATGAAGCTTATTACTCCTGTGGTTTCGTATGAATTAATTCTTCCAAAAGAAATATCAGCAAGAAAAGTATATGGTGATATTAAAAGATTAGAAGAAGAAATACCTGAAATATCTGTTTCTTGGAATGATAAATACGAAAAGATTTATCTTAAGTTTATGGGCAATGTGCATATTGAAGTTGTTTCAAAGCTTATTAAAGATATTCTTAATATTGAGCCAGAATTCGATATGGGGCAAATTATTTATAAAGAAACAATTACAGATAAAGTAATTGGTGTTGGCCATTTTGAACCATTAAGACATTATGCAGAGGTTCATTTACTATTAGAACCATTAATGCCAGGAGAAGGAATAGTTGTAGAGTCAAATTGTAGCGAAGATATATTAGATAGAAACTGGCAAAGGCTTATAATGTCACATTTGAACAACAAAAAACATACAGGTGTACTTACTGGCTCTGCGCTTACAGATGTTAAAATCACAGTTATAAATGGTAAAGCGCATGTTAAACATACAGAAGGTGGAGATTTCAAGCAAGCTACATATAGAGCTTTAAGGCAAGGCTTAATGCAAGCTCATTCAAAGCTACTTGAACCATATTATAATTTTGAAATACAAATACCAACTGATATGGTTGGAAAAGTTATGACTGATATGGAGGGAATGTTTTGTAAGATATCGGCACCTATAATTGAAAATGAAAAGGCATATATTAAAGGATTTGGTCCAGTTAAAACTTTAAGAGAGTATCAAAGCAAAATTGATTCATTTACAAAGGGAAAAGGTAATATTAATCTTGATTTTTGCGGATACTATGATTGTCATAATGAAAAAGAGGTGTTAGAAAATACATTTTATAACCCTGAGGAGGATGGTCAAAATCCTTCATCATCTGTTTTTTGTTCCCATGGCTCAGGTGTTATTGTACCTTGGAATGAGGTTTCAAAATATCAGCACGTATTTGATGATGAATATGTTGAAAAAAATAGCTTATTGAAAGAAAATTGTGGTATTTCAAAAGAAAAGTTTGATTATTCAATTGACTTAGAGGAAATTGATCAGATAATTAATAAAACATTTAGCTCCAATGCTAATTCTCATAAAAAACCTTATAAGATAAGAAAAACAGTTGATTTAGTTGGGAAAACTTCAGGTGGAAATTATAGCCTCAAAAAAGGTGTTAAACATATTATTGATGGGTATAATGTTATCTTTGCTTGGGATGAGCTTAATGAATTAGCCAAGGAAAATATTGATTCAGCCAAAGATAAATTAATATATTATATTTCTGATTATTGTGGTATTATTAACGAAGAAGTTATTGTTGTATTTGATGGTTATAAGGTAAAAGGAAACAAAGGCAGTCATGAAATAAAAGATAATATTATTGTTGTACATACAAAAGAAGGAGAGACAGCTGATAATTATATTGAAAAGTATGTTAATAATAATGCAAAGGATTATCGAATATATGTTTATTCGTCGGATGGAATGATTCAACAAATTTCAAGAGGAATTGGTGCATACATTAGATCTTCTAGAGAATTGAAGGATATTTATAATAAAGCAAAGGAAAATATAAGAGAAAAATATAATTTGAATTAATAAATAGGAGGACAAGAATATGTCAATGATAGCTGTAAATAAGGATACATTTAACGAGGAAGTATTAAATCATAAAGGTTTAGTTTTGGTAGATTTTTGGGCAACATGGTGTGGTCCATGCAATATGCTATCACCAATTGTTTTTGATGTATCAAAAGAAAGAGAAGATGTTAAATTCTGTACAGTTGATGTTGATCAAAATCAGGATTTATTAGCAGAATATGGTATTATGAGCGTTCCTACTTTGATAGTATTTAAAAATGGTGAAATAATAAATAAATCAGTTGGAGTTATATCAAAACCAGAAATACTAGCCTTGCTTGATTAAAAATTATATTATAGTTTAGATTTCTAAAGATTAGATTATATTTAGATTTATTGTGTTTTTTGTTAAATTATGTTAAGTTTATTCATAGGATAAATTGAATAGGGGGACACTTATGGATAAAGATGAAATTATACTAAAGATAAAAAGATTTTTCTATATTTTGTCAAAAAAGACAAAAAAACTATATAAAAAATTAAAACGAATTATTCGCAAATATATTCGTATGCTAGTAAGACATACAAAAGCAGGAGATTATACAATACTAGTGTATTCTATTCTTGTTTTAATTGTTGCAATATTTTTAATAGTGTCAATTGGAAAGTTAATATTTGGGGGAGGTGATTCTTCAAAAGAAAAAACTGAAGCTACAACTGAAGAAATTACCACGGAGGCTAATTTAATTTCACCAGAGGAAGAAGCGAAGAGAAACTTAGCACTTCAATGTAAAGATGCATATGATAAGAATAAAGATTTATTAGTATTGGTTAATCAAGATAATCCTGTACCAGAGAATTATGATTTTGAACATCATACTCTTAATTCTGGATTTGAAATTGATAAGCGTATGCTTGATGACTTAAGAGCTTTATTGGAAGCATGTAATTCGTCTGGCTTTGAGTATAATATTATTTCTGCCTATAGAAGTAAAGAAACACAGCAGGAATTATTTGATGAAGAGGTTGCAAAATATTCGGATAATTTGTCAGAAGAAGAAGCAAAGAAAGAAGCGTTAAAGAATGTTCAGTTACCTGGATATAGCGAACATCATCTTGGACTTTCAATTGATATTACAAGTGTTGATACAACTTCTTTAGAGAACTTTAATAAGAATGATATGACAAATAAATGGCTTATGGACAATTGCCATAATTATGGTTTTATCGTTAGATATCCTGAAGATAAGATTGATATTACTGGAATTTCCTTTGAACCATGGCATTATAGATATGTAGGCAAGGAAGTTGCATCAATTATGAAGATTAATAAATTGTCATTTGAAGAATTTATGGACATGGTTGAATATAGCAAAACATTTTAATCAGACAATGGAGTAGTTATGTCTAAAGCTGAAAGTAAAAAAAGAATAATAAGACGAAAAATTAATAGAAGAATAAATATGATATCCAATATTGTTTTTGTATTGTTAGTAATGATATTGGTTATTGGCTCTATTATTCATTTATTTACAAAGAAAAATGAATACAGAGAAATGGGAATTGAACAATTTAAGGCTGCTAATTACGAGGAGGCTTTGAAATTATTTGATAAGTCTTTAGATTGCAATCAATGGTTTTCAGATGCAACAAATGTTGATATATGTTTATATAAAGCAGAAGCATATATTAAATTAGAGAAGTATGAAGAAGCAGGTAATACATATAAATTTATTTTAGATAAATACAAAAAAAGGTATTATAACGAAGAAGAAATTAATTTTATGATTTCTTTAACTGATGCGTTGATGCGTTATGAAGAAGGAAAGTATATATCTGCAGTACTTACATTTGTTGATGCAGTTGATAGAGGATATACGGGTGCAAGTATATTTGCTGCAATTTGTTATAATCACATGGATCAATATGATGATATGATAAAATATTATGATATATATAAGAATAGTTATGGAGCTAATTCTTGTTTGTATTATCAATATTCATCGTATTATGCTAAACAAAACAACTTTGAAGAAGCATTAAAATATGCTAATGAGGGTGTAAACTGTTCAGATTCTGTATATATTGATGAGTTAAAGTATTTACAAGTACTTTGTTATACTAAATTAGCTGACTATAATACGGCTTATTCTTATGTAAAGGATTATGTTGCTCAATATCCAAATGATTCAAGAGGTAAGGAATTATATGATTACTTGGATACAAGAATTAATATAAAAACTAAACCAGTTAATAACTTCTTTGGAATAAGTAATGAAGACGTTACAGAAGAAAATATTAATTCTAATGAAGAAAATTAATAAGTGGTTTCCAATAATTATTTTATGTAAACAAGTGGGTGATTTTTTTGATAAATAACAGTGAAGTAACTGAAAAAGTAATTCTTTTTTCGGTTGATTTGGATAATGGAGAAAATGTAACTTCTAATTTAGATGAATTAGAAGAATTAGTAAAAACAGCAGGTGCAGTATGTGTTGGAAGAATGCTCCAAAACAAAGAGCATATTGATAATGCAACTTATTTTGGCTCTGGAAAAGTATTAGAACTTCGTGATTATATACTTGAGTGTGGTGCAACCGGAGTTGTATGCGATGATGAATTAAGCCCTATGCAGCTTAAGAACCTTGAAGAATTACTAGATACAAAGGTTATGGATCGTACTATGGTTATTCTTGATATTTTTGCAAATAGAGCTACAACAAGCGAAGGAAAAATTCAAGTTGAGTTAGCACAGTTAAAATATAGATCCTCACGATTAATTGGTATGCGTAATTCTTTATCCCGTCTTGGCGGTGGAATAGGTACAAGGGGGCCAGGAGAAAAAAAGCTTGAGGTTGATCGAAGAATAATTAGAGACAGAATAGGCCAGCTTAATAAAGAACT
Source organism: Lachnospiraceae bacterium (assembly GCA_029338675.1). GTDB lineage: Bacteria > Bacillota > Clostridia > Lachnospirales > Lachnospiraceae > Coprococcus_C. The sequence continues at coordinate 12,117 of JAQYAV010000061.1, read as the reverse complement.
AGAAGATGTTAAACAACATAGACAGGTATTACGTAAGCAAAGACAGGAAGGTAATTTACCTATAGTTTCAATTGTAGGATATACCAATGCAGGAAAATCAACATTACTTAATCATTTAACAAATGCAGGGGTTCTTGAAGAGGATAAATTATTTGCTACTCTTGATCCAACTTCTAGAGTTTTTAAATTAAATAATGGTCAGGAAATTATTATTACAGATACAGTTGGTTTTATTCGAAAGCTTCCACATCATCTTATTAATGCATTTAGATCTACTTTAGAAGAAGCAAAATACGCTGATATAATTCTTCATGTTGTTGATATTTCAAATCCTTTGGCAGATATTCAAATATTGGCTGTTTATGAAACTTTGAATAATTTAGGTGTTGAGGATAAACCCATACTTACAGCGTTTAATAAGATTGATAAAGTAGAAGATATTCCTACTGTTAAGGATTTACGCGCTGATAAGGTGGTCAATATATCAGCAAAAAAAGAAATTGGTTTTGATGCTATTTCTAGTTCCTTAGAAGAAATAATAAACAATCAAAGAAGATATATTGAGACAGTTATTTCTTATGACAAAGCAGGAATGATTAATAAAATTCGTAAGTGTGGTACTGTATTGGAAGAAGATTATAGAGAGGACGGAATATTTGTTAGAGCGTATGTTGATAATACGCTTAACATTTAATATATTATGGAATTACCTATAACATACAAAAATACCATGATGAATTTATTAGGTGAAGAATATGATTTATATGAAGCTTGTCTTTCTTTGCCTATGTTTCATGGTATTAGAATTAATACAATGAAAATTAGTGTTGAAGATTTTCTTAAAATTAATCCATTTCATTTAACTAAGGTTCCTTGGTGTGATAATGGATTTTATTTTGATGAGAAAATTGATAAACCATCAAAACATCCTTATTATTTTGCAGGTTTGTATTATATACAAGAACCAAGTGCTATGACCCCTGCAAGTGTTCTTCCTATTGAAGAAGGGGATAGAGTTTTAGATATTTGTGCAGCACCAGGAGGAAAGTCTACAGAACTTGCAGCAAAACTAAACAAATCAGGTTTGCTGGTTTCTAATGATGTCAGCGCATCTCGTGCAAAAGCGTTACTTAAAAATCTTGAGGTTTTTGGTACTATTAATTCGCTTATATTGAGTGAACAACCACATAAATTAGCTGAGAGATTTCCTATGTATTTTGATAAGATTCTTATAGACGCTCCATGCTCTGGAGAGGGGATGTTTAGAAAGTCAAATTCAATGATAACTGCATGGGAAAACAATGGAAATGAATTATTTGCTAACTTACAAAGATCAATTTTATCCGAAGTAGTAAAGATGTTAGCACCAGGTGGTATGCTTCTTTATTCCACTTGTACATTTTCTCCACTTGAAAACGAAAAATCTATTGAATATTTACTTTCCTTAGATGATTCGTTGTCCTTGTGTGATTTTAATAAGTTTGTAAATTTTGATAATGGGCATCCTGAGTGGGGAGATACCAACAATAAAGAATTGTCAAAAGCAGCAAGGCTTTGGCCACATAAGATTAATGGTGAAGGGCACTTTGTTTGTCTTGTAAAAAAAGCTGGCGAATCACATTCTTATCTAAAAAAAGGTAACTATAATATCAAAAGGACTAAACTAAATAATGATATATTAGATTTCTTTAAGAAAATTAAGCGTAATTTTGATACAAGTAGATTTGAACTATCAGGTGATAAATTATATTACATACCGGAAGAGTTTCCCGAAGTAAGTGGATTAAGAATTTTAAGATGTGGTCTTTATCTGGGCGAATGTAAGAAGAATAGATTCGAACCTAGTCAGTCTCTTGCTATGGCACTTACTAAAGATGATTTTGATAATATTGTTGATTTATCATATGAAGATCAAAGAGTAATAAAATATTTAAAAGGCGAAACAATAGAAGCAGAGGGAAAAAATGGTTTTTGTTTAGTTTGTGTTGATTCGTATCCCTTAGGATGGGGTAAACTAAATAATGGAACTTTAAAGAATAAATATTTGTCTGGTTGGAGGCTTATGTAATGAAAATAGGGATTGTTACAGGTGCATCATCGGGAATGGGGCGAGAATTTGTACGTCAAATTTCAAAAGATTTCAGTAGCTTAGATGAGATATGGGTTATTGCAAGAAGAATTGATAGACTTAATGAATTGCAAAAGGAATTAAAGGATGTTTATATACGTCCAATTAAATCAGATATTACCACAGATGAAATTAATATAATTAAAGAAAACCTAGAAAAATATAGACCATATGTTAAGATTTTAGTTAATTCTGCAGGAATGGGTATGATAGGTCATTTTGATGAATTGTCAATGGAAGATAACTTAAATATGGTTTCATTAAATTGTATGGCATTAACTAAAATTACAAAGTTTTGTTTACCATATATGAAGGCCAATTCTGTAATAATTAATTTAGCATCTTCAGCTGCATTTTTACCACAACCATCTTTTGCAATTTATGCTGCAACTAAATCCTTTGTTTATAGTTTTTCTATGGCTCTTTCAAAAGAATTAGCTAATAAGAAGATTAGAGTATGCGCAGTTTGTCCAGGTCCTGTTTCTACAGAGTTTTTTGATAAAGCTGAAAAATATAGTAAGATTAAAGTATATAAAAAGCTGTTCCAATCCAAGCCTGAGAATGTAGTGAAAAGAGCTATTATAGATGTGAGAAGAAATAAAAAGGTTTCAATATATGGACCATTAATGAATATTTTTAGAGTTTTATGTAAGATTCTTCCACATGGTTTTATAATCAAATTTATTAAGTAAAGTAGGATATATATATGTTTAACAAGGATAAAGGTGAATATGGTTACCTGAAATCATACAAAAAAATGAGACTGTTTTTTTCATGTTTATTTGGTGTAGTTATATTAGGTATAATAATTCTTTTATTAGTTTTATTTAAAACAACAAAAACAGTTTATGTTGTAGTTCCTATATTATTAGCATTACCATTTTCTAAAAATTTCATAGGATATATATTGTGCGTGAAATTTAAACCATTAAATGAAGAAAAGTATAATACAATAAATAACAGTATTAAAGAGGATACAAAACGAGATTTATTATTTGATGTAGTAATTTCTCAATATGAAGGGATGTTATTTTATCAATCAATTTGTATTAGAAATGGAAAAGTTTATGCACTAATACAGGAGAAGCCAGATAAAACAACTGAAAAAAAATACGAAAAATGGATTTATGAATCGATATATGATGGTAAGCATGACATAATTATTAAAATATTCAGTGATATTGATGACTATATTAAGAAAACAAATCAAATAAGCGAGCCTAACCATAATACTATGCTGGTTGATGCTTATATGAGAGAAACATTACTTACATATTGTGTGTAGAATTTTATATAAAACAAAAAGGATTTATATAATATGATTGAATTAAAAGTAGCAAAGGGTGATGAAGGACAACGCCTTAATAAGTATTTAATGAAATATCTTAATAAGGCTCCATCTTCATTTATATATAAAATGCTTCGTAAGAAGAATATAGTTTTGAACGGAAAAAAAGCTAATGGTAATGAAATTATATCTTCAGAGGATTCAGTAAAGCTTTTTTTATCTGATGAAACTATTGCTTCATTTCGAGAAGAAAAAAATAAACAAACTAGTAGATATGTAGATAAATCTATAGATAGTAACTTAAATTGTGATATAAAAGTATTATATGAAAATGGTGACATATTAGTATTACATAAGCCTGTTGGTATATTATCTCAAAAGGCAAGTGAAAGTGATTATTCAATTAACGACTTTGTGATTGAATATTATAATATGCTCAAAGAAAAAAATAATATGTTAAATAACTATTTTATTCCTTCAATATGTAATAGACTAGATAGAAATACTTCTGGTATTATTGTTGCTGGATTATCACAATATGGTAGTCAGTTTTTAAGCAAGGCTATGAAAGAAAGAAGTGCTGATAAATACTATTTTACAATTGTATGTGGTAACTTTAGTAAAAAAATGCATATTATTAGTTATATTTCTAAAGATGAAAAAAATAATATATCAAAAGTTATTTCACAAAATGATTACATTGAACTAACGGAAAAATTACAACAAAACTATACTAAAATTGAAACTTTGTTTGAACCTTTATCTTTTAATAATAGATTTACTTTGCTTAAAATCAAGCTAATTACAGGTAAATCACATCAAATCAGAGCTCATCTAAAACAAATGGGATATCCAATTATAGGTGATAAAAAATATGGCGATGAATTAGTAAATAGATATGTCAGAGATAAATATAGACTAAATAATCAATTATTACATTCGGGAATTCTAGTATTAGATAATAAAGAGTACAAAGATCCTTTACCAAAATTATTCAAGAAAATATGTATTGATGAAGGTTTAGATACGAATTTAGTATAAAGGAGAATTATATGGCTACTTGGAATTCGCGTGGGTTAAGAGGTTCAACTTTAGAAGAATTAATTAATAGAACAAATGAATTATATCGAGAAAAAAATTTAGGTCTTGTTCAAAAAATTCCAACACCTATTACTCCTGTTAAAATCGATAAAGAAAACGGTAATATTTCACTAGCATATTTTGATAAAGATTCTACAGTTGACTATATTGGTGTTATTCAAGGAGTGCCTGTGTGTTTTGATGCTAAAGAATGCGCTGTTGATACGTATTCCTTAAGAAATATTCATGAACATCAGATTAACTTTATGAGAGATTTTGAAAAACAAAATGGAATCAGTTTTTTAATAATAATGTTTACTCATCGTAATGAATTTTATTATATGAGATTTAGGGAATTAGAAAAATATCTAAATAGAGTTAATGAAGGGCATCCTATGAATTTTAAATACGAAGAACTAGATAAGGCATTTTTTATTAAACCTAAAGCTAGTGCATTGGTACATTATTTAGAAGGTTTACAAATGGATTTGGGAGAAAGAGAGGACTAGAATATGTTTGATTATTATAGGGTAGCTGCTGCCGTTCCAGATTTAAAGGTTGCAGATGTTGAGTATAATAAAATACAAATAATTAAAATGATAAACTCTGCAAGTAAAGAAAACGTTAATGTAGTATGTTTTCCAGAACTAGCAATAACAGGATATTCCTGTTCTGATTTATTTTTTCAATCTAATTTACTTAAGGCTTCTAAGGCAGCAATTACAGACATTGTTTCAGCTTCAAAAGGACTTAATATGGCTATTGTTATTGGAGCACCTCTTCTATTAAATAATCAATTATATAATGCAAGTATATTTATATATAATAGTAAAATATATGGTATTAATGTGAAAACTTTTTTGCCAAATTATAATGAATTTTACGAAAAAAGATGGTTTTCATCTGCCGATTCCTTAGATATAAGTGAAGTTACAAGTGATACAATATATAACACAATGGATAGTTATTGTATATGTGTTGGAAATAACATTATCTATAATTTATCTAATAAAATTAATATTGGTATTGAAATATGCGAAGATCTATGGGCACCTGTAACACCTTCAGCATGGGCTACTTTAGGAGGTGCAGAGTTAATATTAAATCTATCGGCAAGTAATGAAACTATTGGAAAAAGAGAATATAGAACAGGATTAGTTAAGAACAAATCTGTTACATTAATGTGTGATTATTTATACGTATCTGCAGGTGCTAATGAATCAACAACAGATATTGTATTTTCAGGTCATAGTATTTTAGCTGAAAATGGAAAGCTTATTGCTGAAAATAAACATATTGCAGACAATGAATATCTTATGGTTAAAGATATTGACTTAGGAAAAATAAAAGCAGATAGAATAAAAGGAAAAACATATAGTGACACAAAACGAATATATGGCTCATCCTTTAAGCAAAGAATTGTTAATATTTCAGTCTGTGATGATTTTGGATCTAATGGTGATTTATATAATATAAATCCACATCCGTTTATTCCATCAACAAAATCAAGACGATTAGAACGTTGCAGTAGTATATTTGATATTCAGGTTGGAGGTTTGGCTAAGAGATTATCTGTTACAGGTGGCAAGCTTGTTGTCGGTGTATCTGGAGGTATGGATTCAACGTTAGCATTATTGGTATGTGCCAAAACCCTTAAGAAGCTTGGTAGACCAATGAGTGATTTAATTGGTATTACAATGCCTGCATTTGGAACTACAGATAGAACATATAATAATTCTATTTCTTTAATGAAGACCTTAGGTGCAACAATAGAGGAGATTAACATAAAGGAAGCTTGCCTACAACACTATAAAGACATTAAGCATGATTATAATATTAAGGATGTTACATTTGAAAATGTTCAGGCAAGAGAAAGAACACAAGTATTAATGGATTATGCTAATAAAATTGGAGCAATAGTTGTAGGAACAGGAGATCTTAGTGAGCTTGCTCTTGGTTGGTGCACATATAATGCAGATCAAATGAGTATGTACGGTGTTAATGCCAGTATTCCTAAAACATTAGTTAGATGGATGATTGATAGTGTTATTGAACTTAATATATTTGAGAATAGTAAGGAAGTACTTAAGGATATATTAGATACTCCTATTAGTCCCGAACTTCTTCCTCCTGACGAAAATGGAAACATTGTTCAAAAAACAGAAGATAATGTTGGTCCATATGAATTACATGATTTCTTCTTGTATTATGTAATGAGATATGGATATGCACCGAATAAAATATTTAATATGGCTGAGAAAGCATTTGAGAATGTTTATAATAGAGAAACTATTCTGAAATGGATGAAGATGTTTTATAGAAGATTTTTTAATCAACAATTCAAGAGAAGTTGTATGCCAGATGGTGTAAAAGTAGGTAGTGTATGCCTTTCACCTAGAGGCGACTGGAGAATGCCAAGTGATGCATCAGCCGCCCTTTGGTTATCACAGATTGAGAAGCTTTAATTCTTATATCTAGGAATAGGTTGTGGCCAGTCGGGTAAATTAAAATTAATTATTGCAGAGAAAATTCTATCTTTACATCTAGGATTTTCTTTTTCTAAAGAGAGAATATGTTGTTTAACATATTCTCTTTTTGTATATCCATCTGCAGGACATTTTGCCTTTATTACAGGTAAACTCATATTTCTTTCAAAAGCCTTTATTTCTCCTTCTTCGCAAAACATTAAAGGCCTTATTAAAGTAAGCTTCGTTTTATCTAAATATGTTACTGGTGAAAAGGTATTAATTCTTCCTTCAAATATAAGAGACATGAAAAACGTTTCAATTAAATCATCTTTATGGTGAGCATATGCAATTTTGTTACATCCTAATCGTAGTATTTCATTATTAAGTGCCCCTTTTCGCATTTTAGCACATAAGGAGCATGGATTTTGTTCTTTTCTACTTTCAAATATAATATTGTAAATATCTGTTTTTACAACATAGTATGGAACGTTAAGTTCACCGCATAATTCTTTTACTTTATCTGTTTCAAAATTAGGAAATCCTAAATCAATTGTAATTGCTATTATGTCAAAATTTTTGGGATAAAAAGTTCTTATTCCAGCTAACGCATATAGAAGAGTCAAGCTATCCTTTCCACCAGATATACCAATTGCAATTTTATCCCCTTCGTTAATCATATTGTATGTATCAATTGCATGACGGCAATGACTATATAACTTTTGTATTTTCATAGTATCTCCTTGGATTTACACATCTATTAGTAGTTGTATTCATCATAATATATATATAAATAATATACAATGCAATAATATTACTGTAACAGAAATTATATTTATTCATCAATTTACAAATTTTACGCAAAATTTACATAAAAATAAAAATGAATTTACTTTGATCTTTTAATATTACATAAGAGTTAAACGTATATAGATATGTTATACGTGGAATTAATATATGTAAAATTATAGATAGCAAAAAGTAAAATTTTATTAGAAAGGTAGATAATATGGATATTTTTAATTTCTTAAGTATGATTGGCGGATTATCATTGTTTTTGTACGGTATGAACATAATGGGAAATAGCCTGTCAAAAATGGCAGGTGGTAAGCTTGAGACAATATTAGAAAAGCTAACCTCGAAAAAGTTATATGCTGTATTGTTAGGTGCAGTAGTAACAGCAATAATACAATCTTCATCTGCTACAACAGTAATGGTAGTTGGTTTTGTTAACTCAGGAATAATGCAACTATCCCAGGCTGTTGGAATAATTATGGGTGCAAATGTTGGTACAACTATTACTTCATGGTTATTGTCTTTAACAGGAATTAAAGGCAGCACATTATTTCTAAAATTATTAAAGCCATCATCTTTTTCACCATTGCTGGCAGGTATAGGAATTATTCTTATAATGATTACAAAGGATGAATCAAAAAAGAAAGATATTGGTAATATTTTAATTGGATTTGCAATATTAATGTTTGGCATGGAAACAATGAGTGCTTCTGTATCTGGTCTTTCCGGAAATAGTAGCTTTACTGGTATGTTAACAGCGTTTTCTAATCCTATACTTGGAATGGCTGCAGGTACAATTCTTACAGCAGTAATACAGAGTTCATCAGCATCAGTTGGTATATTACAGGCCCTTTGTTCTACAGGAGTTGTAAATTATTCTGTTGCACTTCCAATAATTATGGGACAAAATATAGGAACTTGTGTTACTTCTATTATTTCATCTGCAGGAGCAAATAAAAATGCAAAAAGAGCAGCTATGGTTCATTTATATTTTAATTTAATTGGTACTGTACTTTTTATGGCATCATTTTATTTTATTAATTCCTTTGTTCACTTTGAGATACTTAATCAATCTGCAAATGCAGCAGGAATTGCGGTAATTCATAGTTTATTTAATATTGGAGCTACAATTGTTTTATTCCCATTTTCTAAACAATTGGTACATTTGGCAGAGATAACATTTCCTGATAAAAAGAATTCTAATAAAGAAGAGAATGAACAGTTTCAAATTAGTATAGATGAAAGATTTTTAGACAGACCTGCCTTTGCAATGGAGCTTTGTAGACAAAAGGTTCATGAAATGGCAGAAATAACAAAAAATGCTTTACTTCTTTCCCTAGAAGTTCTCATGAATTATGATGAAACAAAAGCTAATGAGGTAATAAAAATCGAAGGAATAGTTGACAAATATGAGGATGTTTTAGGATCTTATCTTGTTAAGGTTTCTGGTAAAAATATATCTCATAAAGATGGACAAAGTCTTTCTATAATATTGCATAGTATAAGTGACTTCGAAAGAATATCCGATCATGCACTTTGTGTAGTTAATTCAGCAAAGGAAATTCATGATAAAGGATTAGCATTTTCAGATAATGCAAAGGACGAGATAAATATTCTTTGTAATGCTGTTGGAGAAATAATGGAGCTTACTACAAAGAGCTTTTGTAATGAAGATACAAAAGAAGCAATACATGTTGAACCTTTGGAGGAGGTTATTGATACCCTATCAAAAACTGTAAAGGAACATCATATTGAAAGACTCAGACTTGGTAAATGTACTATTGAAATGGGATTTATCCTTGAAGATGTACTAACTGGGTTAGAAAGAGTATCAGATCATTGTTCAAATGTTGCTGTTGAGATGATAACAATATATGATAATCAATATAATACTCATGGTTACTTTAAGAGCTTTACAGAACTTGAAAGAAAGAATTTTGATAATGAATATAATAGATTAATTAATAAGTATAAAATTGGTAAAAATGATGTTAAAATATAGATATAATGTATATTCTATTTTTAATAGATATATTATTTTTATGTATCATATTGATGTTATTATATTGATGTATTATTTTGATGTATTATTTTGACGTATTATTTTGACGTATTATATTGATGTATTATTTTATGTAGATTATATTTTATGGAGGTAATGCTATGTCTTTAATATATATTGTTGAAGATGATGAAGGAATAAGAGAAATAGAAGAGTATGCATTAAAAAATGCAGGCCATACTGTTGTTGGTTTTCCAGATGCAAAAAGCTTTTATAAAAAAATAGAAGATATCTTACCAGATTTAGTTTTGTTAGACGTTATGCTACCAGATGAAAATGGTAACGAAATTGTCAGAAAACTTAGAAAAAATGTTGAAACTAAGAAAATACCAGTAATAATGGTTACTGCAAAGACAACAGAGCTTGATTTAGTAAAGGGAATTGAGGATGGTGCGGATGACTATATAAAAAAGCCTTTTTCTGTTATGGAGCTTATATCACGAGTTAAAGCTTTGTTAAGACGTACAGTGAATGAAGAAAATAAAATTGTTTCATTAGATGAGCTTGTATTAAATAATAACAAACACGAAGTAACAATTGACGATGAAATAATTGAACTTACCTTTAAGGAATATGAGTTACTTCAATATTTACTGATTAATAAGGGAATAGTTTTAAGTAGAGATGTTATTATGGAACAAATCTGGGGTTTTACTTATGAAGGTGAATCAAGAACACTTGATATGCATATTAAAACCTTAAGACATAAGCTTAAGAATTATGGTAGTCGAATTAGAACAGTAAGAAATGTAGGATATGTGATTGAATGAAAAAGAAAATAAATACAAGGTTGGTTATTATAGCTTTACTTGCTATATTTACAACTTTAATGGGAATTACAATTGTATATTTTAATGTTTTCAAAAAGCAAGTGCAAAACGATTTGGAGATAAGTGCAAAATTACTAAAGGATACTCATTATTTTGAAACTGATACCAATAATCCTTTATGTATAGATTTATCAACGGATATGGAAGAATTGCGTGTTACCTGGATTGCAGAAGATGGTACAGTACTTTATGATAATGATGCAGAGGCTTTAAACCTATCTAATCACTCTGACAGACCAGAGATAAAAAAAGCTTTTGAAAAAGGTAGTGGCAAATCAATTAGAAAATCTACAACAATGAATAAAAGTACATATTATTATGCTGTATTACTTGATAATGGATCCGTTCTTCGTGTTGCTATTGATGCAGATAATGTGTTGTCTGTAATTTTATCCGCAATCCCCTTGTTAGCCTTTATAATTATTATTATAAGTGTAATTTGTATATGGTTGTCACATTTACTTACTAGACAGCTAATTAATCCAATTGAAAAAATGGCTCAAAATATTGAAGATGCTAGTATTGACACACCATATAAAGAATTAGCACCATTTGCTAATATGATTAGACAACAGCACGCAGATATATTATCAGCAGTAAAAGCAAGACAGGATTTTACTGCCAATGTTTCGCATGAATTAAAAACACCTCTTACTGCTATATCTGGATATGCAGAGCTTTTAGAACAGGATATGGCTCCAAAGGGAAAAGAAAAATATTTTTATCATGAAATTCATAAAAATAGTGATAGATTATTGGCTGTAATAAATGATATTCTTCGATTATCTGAATTAGACAGAGGGGATGCTATTAGTTCTTTTGAAGACATTGCTTTAGATGAAATTGTATCTGATTGTATGGAAATGTTGCATATTAATGCAAAAAAACAAAACATTATTCTAGAATATTCTTTTGATTCCTGCAATATTCACGGAAATAAAGAGATGATAAGAGAATTAGTTGAGAATCTTGTTCAAAATTCAATTAGATATAATAATCCTGGTGGACATGTTTATGTTAGAATAATAAAAAAAGAAAGGCCTATACTTATTGTAAAAGATGATGGAATTGGAATTCCTGCTTCTGAACAAGAAAGAATATTTGAAAGGTTTTATCGTGTAGATAAAAGTAGATCCAAAGAAACTGGTGGAACAGGACTTGGTCTAGCAATAGTAAAGCATATAGTTGAACTCCATGATGCAAAGCTTGAAATAGACAGTGCACCAGGAGTTGGAACTACTATAAAGGTGCTATTTTAATAGCGCCTTTATTATTTACATTTTTGAAAACCACCAATTAAAGCTGTTAAGCCACTTTTTCCATACCTTTTTGTTTTGATTCCACATAATCTATAGTAGAATCAAGACGAAATCCGACTTCAGCGTGGGAATGTAGATAACGACGATCATCGATAATTTCTTTTTTAAATTTAACGCATCTTGCAAAATAATATTTTTATCAATACTTGC